>DATDRS010000421.1:0-19258 GCA_035291605.1 Anaerolineales bacterium
TAGGAGAAGCTACCGTGGCTGTCCAAATTGCTAGCGATCGTCCATATCCGCGCTGGACGAACTGGTCGGGTTTTACCCATTCGCCCGGCAGGCTGTCTCCCATGCCATCTTCGGGCAGTTCGATCACCATACAGGCTGTACCGGTGGCGCGGGGAGTGAAACAATGGTCTCTGGAGAGCCGCACCGTCTCAGGTTTGGACGTCCCGCTGAGAATCTGGGCTGAGACCCTGGCGGATGCCAGCCAGGAGACTCGATTCCAACTCGTCTTCCATTTGGCACCCAGCCAAGTCGTGCTCGCTCAGTTGTTGGCAATGGAGCAAGAACTGCGGCAATTGCCACGCGAAGAGGTGATCCAGCTGGCTCGCCAGGCCAAGGGAAGCTGGAAAAGCACAGAGGCCGACGCTGTGGCCATCGTCCGTAAACTACGTGACGAATGGGACTCTGACGCCTCCTAAATGCCGGACTATTTTTTTGATACGTCGGTGCTCATTGCCTACTTTCGCAACGAGGACACCCGGTCCGAAGTGTTGTTGGAAGAGGTCCTCAACGGCAAGGCCACTGCCGCGATTTCCGCCATCACGGTAGCCGAAATCTGGTCAGCCAAAAACATTGACGCGGAAACCAGACGCCTCCAACAAGCGGTTGTTCAACTCATGGAGGCCGTGCCTGTGGATGCCTCGGTTGCCAAACGGGGCGGGGCGATCCGGCGAACGCATGGCCTGAAACTGCCAGATGCTTTGGTAGTGGCTTGTTGCCAGGTTAGCGGGGGTAAGTTTTTCTCTAAAGATCCGCATTTTCGGCGAGTGCTAGACCAGCATGAGATTACAGGCGAGGTTTATGGCTGAAATGGCCCCAACGACAGGTTGGGGCTTTTTCTTTTTCCTCGCTTGCCTTCCCTCCTCACTCACCGATAATTTCCCCTCGATGAACCCCGACCTTCTGCTCCACCTCGCTGAACAATGCCACATCGTTGCCAATATCAAGAACCTCTTCGCGCAAGCGGAGGCGATTGAGCGGGCGGTGGGGGTGGCGCGGCGGCGGGCGGAGAGGGTGGACCAGGCAATATTGGCGCGGGCGTTTAGGGGGGAGCTTTGAACCGCTGAGGCGCTGACGGCGCTGAGGTCTCTGATTCAGTGTATTCAGCCGCCCTCAGTGTATCAGTGGTTCGGGCGGTGGCGCGGCGGCGGGCGGACGCGAAGTGGGTGGAGCAGGCAATACTGGCGCGGGCGTTTAGGGGGGAGTCGTGAGGCGGGCCAAGTTGCCTTCTATCCACTTCAGGCTAAAATACTGCTTGATACAAGCCAAGCGCCAACCGATTTCTCTTTCAACCCGGAATATCCTATGCCCTCCCAACAACTGAGCAAAGCCCCCCTGGTCGAGGCAATTCTAGAAATCCGTTGGAAGCTCATCGAGCAATCGCCGGGGGTTGCGATTGACCCCAAGTATAAAATCCTAGTCGGACGACTGTACGATCGGCTTGGACCAACTTACTCCTTTCATGAACCCCTCCCCACTGCCTCAATGCCGGACGAGATGTTGGGCTATGTTGTCCAACACCGGTTTCGTTCGGCAGAAAACCGGTGGCCGCTTGCGCAGGTCGGGCCAGGAGTCGTGACCCTGAATGAAACCGAAAACTATACCTGGGACGATTTTGAGAGCCGCAGTCATCAGCTGCTCAATCATTTATTCGCGGCCTATCCCGATGCGCCACATTCCTTGACCATCACTAGCCTGCAATTACGTTACATAGATGCCATCCCGTTCGAGTTCGACCACGACAATATTCTTGCCTTTATGGCAGACCAGCTTCAAATCAATCTGACCTTTCCACCGAAGATATTTCAAAATGCCCCTATCCATTTCCTCCCGACCGGGTTCAACGTTCTCTTTGCTTTCCCCACCACTGACCCCAAAGGTGTTATCCGATTGCGTTTTGCACGCGGGAAGCGTATGGAACGTGATGCATTGATCTGGGAAACTGTTGTACAATCTGATGGGGTAGATATACCAGAGATGCCGTCTGGATTTCAAGCATGGCTCACTGGCGCGCACACTCTCACCCATAATTTATTCTTCAAGTTGATTGAAGGCCCACTCGAAGAGAGTTTTCGATGACCGCCGCCCCCATGTTACCACCCGCCCGCTATGACTCAGCTACTCATGTTGATGTAGCTCACTTTCCTCGCCGTCTCAACGAGCCAGGCGCCCTCTACCTCGCCCAACCCAGACTTCCATTCAACTACGCTGGCCTGTGGTCACTCCTGGCTGGGCAAAATGCTTCAGCCGATATAACCTTTCTGGTGACTGACTTATTCGAGGTGCAGGGCCTGGATGGCGGAGTAACCGGCGGATGGGGGCTACCGCCGCGTGTTAATCGCGCATTCGGAATTATGACCGGTTCCCAATTTGCTCAACCTCAGCAACCTCAACTAGCACGGCGCATTTCTCTGGCGGAAGCTTGCCGCCTGGCGGTGACGGCTTTGCTGGAGGCGGAGGAGCGCCGCCAGGCGGAACGCCAGCGCGAGGCCGTTTTTTGGGCAGCCCTGGAAGATTGACGATGATTTACGAATTTCCGGCCCTGGATTCCCCTATTCGACAGGGTGACATATTTCAGACTGTGCCGCGGATTGATGTCAACCTCTCAAAATTGCCAGTCTTTTTAGGCGATGAGTCTCTGTCAGATGATTGGCTTCACGTCTCGTCATCCAGCAACCCAGTACTGGCCCTGGTGGCGATGCGTCCGGTGCGAGCCATTGTCATCACTCAAGATTGTGATACCGTCCGGGTGGACGACATTGCCCTGTGTGAAATCGAGCGCTTCGATGTAGTTGAGCCTTCGGGGAAAGGTGCAAAATACCCCACCAAGACCATGAGCGTGATCACCAAACATGCCCGGCTCAACTTGAAATGGTTTTATCTCCCGCCTGATCCTGGCTTGGGTTTTAATGATAAGATGGCTGTAGATTTCCATTCAGTGTTGCGCGTATCGCGTACTTATCTCGAACAAAACCTCTCACAACTGCGTCTCGCCCGCCTGAATCAAGTAGCCACTGAACATTTCCGCGAGCGTCTATCCGAATACTATCGGCGTTACCCCTATGATGAATGGTATCCGCTCGACAAGGCCGAATTTGAGGAGTATCGCCGGAGCAAGCCCGAACCTATAGAGCCATTTCCGTGGCAAAGATGACAGTATGGATAATCAAGCCCGGCTCAGACGCCGGGCTTTTTGTCATTGCCAAGCTATGGTTCTCTTTGCCAAGTATCGTCGCATCGCCGCCAAAATCGAGAGCCTGTTCGCCCAAGCTGAGGCAATTGAGCAGGCGGTGGGGGTGGCGCGGCGGCGGGCCAAGGAGGTGGATCAGGCGATACTGGCGCGGGCGTTTAGGGGGGAGCTTTGAACCGCTGAAGCGCTGACGGCGCTGAGGTCACTGATTCAGTGTATTCAGCCGCCCTCAGTGTATCAGTGGTTCGGGCGGTGGGGGCGGCGCAGCGGCGAACACGTCGCATGGCCGGTTGCTCGCCCGCGCTTTGTTCAACAGGCGCAGGTGAATTGACTCCGCCGACATCTTGTTATACAAATACCCCCATTCCTGCCGATTGCCTGGTGGCCGGATTTGACGACGTGTTCGCCGCCGCGTACGCCGACCTGCCGTTCAGCACGCTCGTTCAACCTGAGAAGCGGCGCGCGGCGCATTGTTGGCGCGGGCGTCCACCGCGCCCCGCCGCCGGAGTGATATGGCCCCACCACCTACCCTGCTCATTCACCCTGACCCCGGCGCAGACGAGTACGTGCGCGTCACGCCGGCGCGCGCCGGCTGGCAGCACCTGCACTTCGCCGCGCGGCGGATGCGCGCCGGTCAGCGCTGGGAGCACCGCACGGGAGAGTCCGAGCTCGCGCTCGTGATCCTCGGCGGCGCGTGCAGCGTCCGCTCCAGCCGCGGCGCGTGGGCCGAGATCGGACGCCGCCCCAACGTCTTCCGCGGGATGCCGTATGCGCTCTACCTGCCGCGCCGCACCGAATTCACCCTCGAAGCGCACACCGAAGGTTTCGACGCGGCCTACGGCTGGTGCGAAACAGACGAGGACCACCCGCCCGCGCTCGTCACGCCGGAGCAGGTCGGCATAGAAATTCGCGGCGGCGCGAACGCCACGCGGCAGATCAACGGGCTGATCAGTCCCGGCTTCGACTGTCACCGGCTGGTCGCCGTCGAAGTCTACACCCCGTCCGGCAACTGGAGTTCGTATCCTCCCCACAAGCACGACGCGCACCGCGCCGCGCCGGACGGCGCGCTGCTCGAGGCCGATCTCGAAGAGATCTACTTTTACAAGATTGACCGCCCCGAAGGGTACGCCCTCCAGCGCGTGTACACGAAGGACGGCCGTCTCGACGAAACGCTGATTGCCCGCGGCGACGACGTGGTGCTCGTCCCGGAAGGCTATCATCCCGTCGTCGCCGCGCACGGTTACGCGGCGTACTATTTGAACTTCCTCGCCGGTTCGGCGCAGTCCCTCGCCAACAGCGACGATCCCGATTACGCCTGGATCAAGGGGACGTGGACCTGGAAAGACCCGCGCCTGCCGATGGTGTCGCCGGAAATGGAGAAGTAGCGAGGGGCAGATGTCCCAGTCACACAAGCGCCTCGACGTCCTCACGATGGGCCGCTGCGCGGTGGATTTTTACTGCAACGACATCGGCGTTCCGCTGAAGCACGCCAAGTCGTTTAACGTGTACGTCGGCGGCTGCCCGGCGAACGTGGCCGTCGGGACGCGGCGGCTGGGGTTGAAATCGCTCATCCTCACGCGCGTGGGCGCGGAGCCGCTGGGCGATTTCATCCTGCACTTTCTCGAAACGGAAGGCGTGGGGACCGAGGCCATCGTCCGCGATCCGCATCACCTGTGCGGCCTGGTCGTGCTCGGCATCGAGCCGCCCGACCGGTTCCCGCTCACCTTTTACCGGGAGAACTGCGCCGACATCAACCTCACGCTGGACGACGTGCGGGCCGCGCCGCTCGACCAGGCGCGCCTCCTCTTCGTCTCCGGCACCGGCTTCTCGCGCGAGCCGAGCGCGAGCGCGACGACGGCGGCGGTGGAGATGGCGCAGGCCGGCGGCGCGGAGGCGATGCTGGATATTGACTACCGCCCGACGTTGTGGGACGACCCGCGCGCCTTCGGCCCGGCGCTGCGCCGGATCATCGCGCTGGTTGATCTCGCGGTCGGCACGGAAGAGGAGATCAAAGCCGCGGCCGACGAGCCGGACGTCGAGGCGGCCGTCGCGCGGCTGCTCAGCGTGGGCCGGAACCTGCGGGCGCTGGTCGTCAAGCGCGGCCAGCGCGGCGCGACGGTGTTCACCCGCGACGGCGAGCGCATTGACGCGCCGCCCTTCCCGGTCGAAATTCTGAACGTGATCGGCGCAGGAGACGCTTTTGTGTCGGGTTTTCTCTATGGCTATCGGCGCGGCTGGGACTGGCGCCGGTGCGCGCGTTTCGGCAACGCGACCGGCGCGATGGTGGTCACGCGCCACGCCTGCGCCAACGACATGCCCTACGAGCAGGAAGCGCTCGAATTTGTGAACGCGCGAGGTGGATTGTGAGCGATGCTTTGAGAGTCGGCCTCATCGGCTGCGGCAACATCACGTTGAACGCGCACGCGCCCGCGCTCAAGGCGCTGGAAGGGGTGCGCGTCGCCGCGCTGGCCGATCCGGTGGAGGCCCGCCGCCGCAAAGCGGCGGAACTGCTCGGCCTGCCCGCCCCGGCCTGCTTCGCCGATCACCGCGCGCTGCTCGCTTCCGGCGTGGATTGCGTGACGCTCACCGTGCCGCAGAAATTCCGCCGGGTGATCCTGGAAGACTGCGCCCGCGCCGGAGTCCACGTCCTGAGCGAGAAACCCATTGCGGTCACGCCCGCCGACGCGCAGGCGATGATCGAGACGATGCGCCAGGCGGACCTGCGGTTTGGCATCGTCCACAACTACCTGTATTATCCCGAATACGTGCTGGCGCGGCAGTTGATCGAGGCCGGCGCTATCGGCGCGCTGCGGCACGTCGCGCTCAACTTCCTCGGCATGCCGGATCACCCCGGCGCGGCGGAATATCGGCCGCAGTGGCGGCACGACCCGGCGGAGGCGGGCGGCGGCATCCTGATGGACATGGTGCACGTCATCTACGTGGCCGAGTTTCTCTTCGGCGGGCCGATCCGCGCCGCCAGCGCCGTGGTGGACAACCTCGACCATCCCGGCGAGGGCGTGGAAGATTTCACGCTGGTGAACTATCACTTCGACTCCGGTTACGCGACGGTGAATATGTGGTGGGGCGAGGGCGCCGGGGGGCTGGAGATCAGCGGCACGGCGGGGCGCATCCTGGCCTTTTACGAAAATTACGACACCGGCCCGTTCACGACGCTGGCGAGTTTCACGCTCGTCAACCGCGAGGGCCGGAAAGAGTTTCACCCGCGCCGCGAGGCGGCGCTGCCCGAAAACTTTGTGCGGATTCATCAAGACTTTGCGGAAGCCGTTCGGACGGGCCGCGATCCGGTTGCCCCCGGCGAGGCCGGGCGGCGCTCGCTCGAAGCCGCGCTGGCGGCTTACGCTTCCGGCGCGACCGGCCGCCCTATCCCGCTTCCCCTCGCGCCCGACCACCCAATCTATCGGCGCGGCGCGGCCGGCCTCGCCGATCTGCCGCTCTGGGCCGACAGCCCGGTGCGGAAGAAGGCGTTGTTTGGAGTAGCACGGCAGACCTGACCGGTCTATACGGAGGTCATCTTGAAAATCGGTCTCTTCACCGACAGCCTGCAAGACCTTTCCTTCGCCGATGCGCTGGATTGGATCGCCGCGCAGGGCCTCGAAGCGGTCGAGATCGGCGCGGGCAACTTCTCGCCTGCGCCGCACTGCGCCGTGGACCAATTGCTAGACGACGAAAACGCGCGGGCGGAGTTCAAGGCTGCCATCGAGAGCCGCGGGCTGACGCTGAGCGCGCTCAACTGCAACGGCAACCTGCTCGACCCGCACCCCGAGCGCCGTCGGAAAGCGCAGGACACGTTCTATAAAACGGTGGAGGCCGCCGGCAAGCTCGGGCTGGACACGATTGTGACGATGAGCGGTTGTCCCGGCGACCCGACGGGCGGGACGTATCCGAACTGGGTGACCTGCACGTGGCAGCGCGAATTTGTGGAACTCGGCGAGCGGCAGTGGGCCGAAGAGATCGAGCCGTTCTGGAAGCAAGCCGGGAAGTTCGCCGCCGATCACGGCGTCAAAGTGGCGATTGAGATGCACCCCGGTCAGAGCGTCTACAATACGCGCACCCTGCTGCGCCTGCGCGAGATCGCCGGCCCGGGCCTCGGCGCGAATCTCGATCCGAGCCATTTATTCTGGCAGGGGATGGATCCGCTGGTCGTGGCGCGCGCCCTGGGGCAGAATGGCGTGTTCCACGTGCACGCCAAAGATACGAAGATTGATCCCCAGGAGATGGCCCTCAACGGCGGGCTGGACACGCGCCCCACTTCCCTGGTCGGCCAGCGCGCCTGGGCTTTCCGCACCGTCGGCTACGGCCACGGCGAGGCCTGGTGGCGCGATTTCGTCAGCACACTGCGGCTGATGGGTTACGACGGCGTGCTGAGCATCGAACACGAAGACCGGCTCATGGGATCGCGTGAGGGGATCGTCAAGAGCGTTGAATTTCTGAAGCCGCTTGTGCTGAAGACGCCGGCAGAGGCGTGGATTTAGCCAATAGCGGATGGCAGCTTTAGCGGAGAGAGGAGGCCCTATGCGACTCACTGGCGCGCAGATCATCGCTCACTCACTCGTCAAAGCCGGCGTGCCTTACGCCGCCGGCATTCCCGGCCACGGCTGTTGGTGCCTGACCGACGCGTTTCTCGACGTGAAAGATAAACTCACGACGCTGGCGGTCATGCACGAGCAATCGGCCGTGCATCTGGCCGACGGCTACTTCCGCGCCTCCGCCCGCCCGCTGGCCGCGTTCACTTCTATCGGCCCCGGCTCGACCAACACCATCATCGGCCTGGCGACCGCCCTGGCAGACTCGAGCGCGGTGCTGCTGCTCACCGGCTCGACGCACACCTACATGCGCGGCCACGCGGTGATGCAGGAACTCGACCGCGCGCAGGAGACGAACAACACGCGCATCTTCGAGCCGGTGAGCAAGCGGCAGTACGTGGCCTTCAACGTCCAGAGCCTGCCGCACATCATGCACCGCGCCTTCAATACGATGCTGAGCGGGCGTCCCGGCCCGGTGCACCTCGATCTGCCGATGGACGTGCAGGCCGACGCCGCCGACGTCGAGCTCCCCGACTTCGACCGGCGCGTGCCGGCCGCGCGCCCGCGTCCGGACGCCGATCTCACGCAGCAGGCGGCGCGGCTGTTGTACGCCGCCCGGCGTCCGGTCATCGTCGCGGGCGGCGGCGTGATTCTCTCGGACGCCGCCCGGGAACTCGTCGCGCTGGCCGAACACATCGGCGCGGCCGTCGTGACCACCTGGCAGGGCAAAGGCGCCATCCCCGAAGATCACCCGCTCAACGCCTGGGGCGTCGGCACGCAGGCGAGCCACTGCGGCAATCAGCTCGCCTCCACCGCCGACGTGCTGCTGGCCGTCGGCTGCCGTTTCGTGGACTGGACTTCGTCCTCGTTCCGGCAGGGAATCACCTACGCCATCCCGCCGACGAAACTCGTCCATCTCGACATTGACCCGTCCGAAATCGGCAAGAACTATCCGGCCGAGATCGGGCTGGTCGCCGATGCGAAAGCGGGGCTGGCCGATCTGCTCGACGCGGCGCGGCAGGTGGGCCAGGCCAAGTACGGGTCGGCGGCCGCCGCCCCCTACTTCGCGGACATTCAGGCGCAGAAGGCCGAATGGGATCGGGCGCTTGGCGCGCTCCGCGATTCAGACTCGACGCCGGCGACGATGGCGCGGGTGATGAAGGAACTGCGCGCCGCGCTGGACCGGGACGCCATCGTGACTTCCGGCGCGGGGCTGGTGCAGGGCGTCGTGCGGCAGGCATTCCCCGTATACGAGCCGCGCACGCACATCACCAGCGGCGGTTTCAGCACGATGGGCTTCACCGTTCCCGCCGCCATCGGCGCGCAGCTCGCCTTCCCCGACCGGCAGGTGGCCGGCTGCGCGGGGGACGGCGACTTCATGCAGACGATGCAGGAAATGGCGGCGGCGGCGATGTACGATCTGCCGGTGCTATTCATGGTGTTGAACAACTCCGGCTTCATTTCGATCAAAGGCGGGCAGGCGCACAACTTCGGGCGGACGACGGTGGTAGATTTCCAGAAGCAAGATGGCCGCCTCTATTCGCCCAATTTCTGCGAGGCGGCGCAGGCTTTCGGCCTGCACGCCCAGCGCCTCACCCGGCCCGACGAAGTTCAGCCGGCCGTCAGGCGCGCGCTTGCGAGCAAAGGCCCTGCCCTCATCGAGGTGATCGTTGACCGCGAGCTGGGACGCGGCGTCATCTCAACCGGCTGGTGGGATATGCCGGTGCCGGAGTACCTGGAAGAGCGGCGCGCGCGTTATGAGGCGGAGAGAAAAGAAGAGGCGCTCGGCTGACGCCATGCCCATCCGTATTGCCACTGCTCCCGTCTCGTGGGGCATCCTCGAATTCGCGGGCCGGAGTTCTCAGCCGCCGTGGGAGTCCGTGCTGGACGAGATGGCGTCCGCCGGATACTCTGGCGCAGAGCTCGGCCCCTACGGCTACTTGCCGGCCGACCCGGAAGCGCTCAAGCCGGCGTTGGCCGCGCGCGGACTGCAATTGCTCTCGGCCTTCGTGCCGGTGCGGCTGGCGGATGCGTCATGCCACGCGGCCGGCCTGGAAACGGCGCGGCGGGTCGGCGGGCTGCTGGCGGCGTGCGGCTGCCAGCACATCGTCCTCTCGGACGATAACGCCGCCGCTCCGCACCGTTTGAGGCGTGCGGGGCGCATTGCGCCGGCGGATGGATTAGACGAAGCCGGCTGGCGCACGCTGGCCGGCTGCGTGAACCACATCGCGCGGCGCATGAAAGAAGAGTTTGGCTTAGAGACAGTCTTTCACCATCATTGCGCGGGATTTGTGGAAACGCCGGACGAGGTCGCCCGCCTGCTCGAAATGACGGACCCCCGAACGGTCGGACTGTGCCTTGACACAGGGCATTACGTTTATGGCGGCGGCGATCCGGTGGAGTGCATCCGACGGCACGGCATGCGGGTGCGCTATCTGCACCTCAAAGATGTGGAGCCGGCGGTCATGGCGCGGGCGCGCGCCGAGGCATGGGACTATTTTCAAGCGGTCGCCGCCGGCGTATTCTGTGAACTGGGGCGCGGCTGCGTCAATTTTGCCGGCGTCCTCACGGCGATGAACGAATTGAACTACGCCGGGTGGGCCGTCGTCGAGCAGGACATCATCGGGGGCATGGGGACGCCGCTGGAGAGCGCCCGGCGGAACCGTGAGTATTTGAGGAGGTTGGAGGTGTAGCATGCACATTCGCGACATCGGCTACGACCACCTGCCTGAAGCGCTGGCGAGCACGCGCGCCTGGCTGGCAGGGTCCGCCCTGAAAGGAGGTGAGGCCTCACAGAGCCGCTAGCCCATCCGCAGCGTTTGTGTTGAGAGCAGCCGGAACCGAATTGATCCTACGGAGGAGAACCGAACATGAAAGCATTTAGAGTGATTTTTTCCCTGACCATCGTCGGCCTCATGCTGGCCGCCTGCGCGACCCCCACACCGGTCGTGCAAGTGGTGACGCAGCAAGTCGTGGTCACCCAGCAGGTGGTCGTCACCCAGCAGGTCGAGGTGGAGAAGGTCGTGGAGGTGACCCCGACGCCTATCGGCGGTCAGCTGGTCTTATACGCCTGCCTGTTCGACCCCGACAAACTCGAAGTGCTGTTTCAAACCTTCAAGGCCCAATATGGGGTTGAAGTGACGTGCCTGGACATGAGCAGCGGCGAGGCGCTGGAGCGCATCCGCGCCGAGAGGGCTAATCCGCAGGGCGACGTGCTCTTTGGCACGACCAACCTCTCGCACGTGAACCTGGCGGCTGACGGATTGACCGAGCCGCACAAGGGCGCCGGCTGGAACCTGCTGCCGGAAGGCCCCATCAAGGACCCGGAAGGTTACTGGACGGGCTTCTACTACGGCGTGATCGGCTTCGCCTGCAGCCCGGAGCGCCTGGCGGAAATTGGGGCCGAGTGCCCGGACTCATGGCAGGATTTGCTCGACCCGAAGTTCGAGGGTGAGGTGGTCATCGCCAGCCCGGCCGCCTCAGGCACATCGTACACGACGCTGACTGGATTGGCGCAGCTCTATGGCGTAGACGGCGGTTTTGAGTTCTGGCAGCAGATGGACGCGAACGTCGCCCAGTACACCGAGTCGGGCAGCGCGCCCGGCCGGCTCGCCGCCGCGGGCGAATTTGCGGTCGGCATTGCCTTCGCCCATGACATCCAGGTGCAACAGGATCAGGGCCTCCCCGTGGAACTCCGCTTCCCCTCGGAAGGCACGCCGTTCGAGATCGGCGGCATCTCGATCATCAAGGGCGCGAAGAACCTGGTTGCGGCTCAAGCCTGGGTGGATTACGTATTCTCGACGGCCTTCCAGCGTTACCACAACGACGTGGCGCACCGCATCCCCGTCGTGCCGGGCGTCGCTTTGTCCGAGGGGAACTACGGGCTTGGCGACGTCAAGCTCGTCGAGGGTTATGACCCGACCGAATGGGCTGCGAAACGCGATGAATTGGTGCAGCGCTGGCAGGAGGAGATCGGCTCGAAGCGCGGCGGCTAGGCATTCACCCAGCGGGGGCGGGCCGTACCCGCCCCCACCTCGTATACTCCGGGAAGTCCTGTATGTCTGGCGATCTGCTCGTCCTCCCCCAGCGGTGGTCGGCGACCCAGCGGCAGCGGATGGCCCTGGGCGCGCTCGTCGCTCTTGAACTCGCGCTATTAGCCCTTGTGGGGACGCAATTGATCCGGGTTCAGGTGGTCGAGGACCGCCGCGACCTGGTTGGCGAAGTCGAGACGATCCATTTTCGAAACGAGATCGTCGGCGACCCGCCGTTGTTGGGACTGATCCTCGTAGGGGTGGGGCTGCCGCTGATCTCCCGCCGGCTGCGCCGTGAGCCGGTCCTGCTCGTCGCCACGCAGGCGGCCGTCGTCGGGTTGATCGTGTTCGTGCTGTGGCCGCTGGCGCAGGTGTTCGTCGAGGGCTTCAAGGCCGGCCAGGGCGCGGCGGGCTTCTCGCTGATCCAGTTTGAAAAACTGCTGGAGGCGCCCATGGTCGCTCGCGCCGTGCGAGGCACGCTGGTCATCGGCGTGACCTCGGCGCTGCTCTCGACGGTGATCGGCACGCTGGTCGCCTACACCCTCACCCTCACCGATGCGCCCTGGAAGCGGTGGCTGAGCATCCTCACCACGCTGCCGCTGGTGTCGCCGCCCTTTGCCGTCAGCTTCGCCATCATCCTGCTCTTTGGGCGGCGCGGGTTGATCACCTACGACCTGTTCCACATCACCCAATACGACATCTACGGCCCGCACGGCATCGTCTTCGTGCAATTAATCAGCGATATTCCCCTGGCGGCGCTGATCCTCTCCGCCGTGTTCGCCTCTATCAGCCGCGATCTCGAAGAGGCGGCCGAAGACCTGGGCGGGCATCCTTTCTACGTCCTGCGGACGGTCACCTTCCCACTCGTCACGCCCGCCATCTTGACGGCGGTTTTGCTCACCTTCATCAACGCCATCGCCGATTTCGGCAACCCGATGCTGATCGGCGGCGGCTATCAAGTGCTGGCGACCCAGGCCTTCATCCAGATGATCGAGTTATTCGACTTACAGTCGGGCGCGGCGCTGGCGATGCTGCTCCTGGTCCCGGCGCTGGCCGCTTTCATCCTCCAGCACTGGATCACTAACCGCCGTTCATACATCACCGTCACGGGCGGCGCGCGCACGGGGCACATCCGCAGGCTCCCCGGCTGGATCAAGTGGCCGCTGTTCGGGTTGTGCCTCTTCCTCGCCGGGTTTAACGTGTTGCTCTATGGCTCCATTTTCGTCGGGGCGGCGGTGAAGGCCTGGGGCTTCGACTATACGCCCACCTTGCAGAACACTTACGGCCTGCTCAACTCGCTGCCCATGCTTCGTAATTCGCTCATCGTCTCGGTTGGCTCCGGCCTCCTCGGCGGCCTGATCGGCATCCTGCTGGCGTGGCTGGTCACGCGGCAGCGCTTCCCCGGACGGGGCACGCTCGATTTCTCGGCCACGCTCATGTACGCCATCCCCGGCACGGTGATCGGCATCGGCTACATCATCGCCTTCAACGCCGCGCCGTATTTCTGGACCGGCACGTTTTTCATCATCATCGTCGCCTATGCGTTCCGACGTCTGCCGGTCGGCCTGCGCACCGCCGTCGCCGCGCAGAAGCAGATTGACCCCTCGCTGGAGGAGGCTTCGCTCGACCTCGGCGCGTCGCGCCTGCGCACCTTCACGCACATCACCTTCCCGCTGTTGAGCCGCGCCTTCTTCGCCGGGGTGATTTACATCTTCATCCGCTCGATGACCGATCTGAGCGCCGCGGTGTTTCTGAACGCCGGGCGCACGCAGTTGTTCACCGTGCGCATGTTCCGCGTGATGATCACCAGCACGCCGAGCGAAGCGGCGGCTTTCGCGGCTTTGCTCATCGTCATCATCCTGATCGCGCTCGGCGTGCTGAGCAAAGTGACCGGCAAGAGTTTCGTGGATTTATTCCGAGTCTAGCGCCATGCCAGAGGCCTTCGCAACCGCCTCCATCAGCCTGCAAAACCTGACCAAGCGTTTCGGCGCCGTGACGGCCGTGGACGACGTGAGCCTGAAGGTCGAGAGCGGCACGCTCGTGTGCCTGCTCGGCCCGAGCGGCTGCGGCAAGACCACCACGCTGCGGATGATCGGCGGCTTCGAGGAGCCGGCCGCCGGGCGCATTTTCATCGGCGACGAGGATGTGACCAGCCTGCCGCCGTACGCCCGCCCGACGGCCATGGTGTTCCAGAGCTACGCGCTCTTCCCGCACATGACGGTCTACGACAACATCGCCTACGGCCTGCGCGCGCGGCGGGCGGCAAAGGACGAGATCGCCCGGCGAGTGCAGGACGCGCTGGGGCTGATGGAGCTGCACGGGCACGAAAAGAAATCACCCCCGCAGTTGTCCGGCGGGCAGCAGCAGCGGGTCGCGCTGGCGCGCGCGCTCGTCATCCGCCCCAAAGTCCTGCTGTTCGACGAGCCGCTCTCCAACCTCGACGCCCAACTGCGCGTCCGCATGCGCGGCGAGATCCGCGCCGTGCAAAAGCAGTTGGGCATCACCAGCGTATACGTCACCCACGATCAGGAAGAGGCCTTCAGCATCGCCGATCAGGTGGCGGTGATGAACGCCGGTCGGATCGCCCAGATCGGCGCGCCGCGCGAGCTTTACCGCCAGCCAGCCGATCGCTTCGTGGCCGAGTTCGTCGGGCTTTCGAACATCGTGGCCGCCGAATTGGTGGAGCACAACGCCCGCGGCGCGACGGTGCGCGTCTTCGGACAGACGATCCGCAGCCGCCGCCCGCCGCGCAATCCGGATCATCAGGTGGCGGTGGTGCTCCGGCCGGAAGCGCTGCGGGTTGAAAAAGCGGGCGGCGCCGGCGTCCCGGCGCGCGTGCTCACGCAGGCGTTCGTCGGCCCGCTGGTGCGCTACACGGTCACGGCGCACGACGGCACGGTGCTGACCGTTGACCTGCACAACCCCGGCCCGGACGAGTTCTTTGCCGAAGACACGCCCATCACGCTGCGATTGCCGGGCGAAGTCCCGGCGCTGCTGAGTTGACATGCGCGTGGGAGATCATTATTTGCTTGCCGTCTTCTTCGACTTCGGCGACACCCTGGCCGACGAGGCGACCGAGGTCAAGGACGAAACGGGCACGACGCTGCGCGCAGAACTGATCCCCGGCGCGGGCGACCTGGTGCGCGAACTGAAACGGCGCGGCTACCGGCTCGCGCTCGTCGCGGATGGCCGCCCCGGCACGTACTTCAACGTCCTCACCCAGCATAACCTGTACGACCTGTTCGACGCGCACATCATCTCCGAGCACCTCGGCGTGGAAAAGCCCCACCCGCGCCTGTTCACTGCAGCGCTGGACCGGCTGGGCATCGGGAAGGAGGGCTATGGCCGGGCGATGATGGTGGGGAACAACCTCGAGCGCGACGTCAAAGGCGCGAACGCGCTGGGCCTGATCAGCGTGTGGCTCGACTGGGCCCCGCGCCGCTCGAAAGTACCCGCCGACGCCTCCGAAGTTCCGCGGCACACGATCAAACTGCCGCTCGAACTGTTGAATGTCATTGACTCACTTGAAAGAGAACACGCAGGCAGATGACCACTCCAGACAGAATCCGCATCGCCGTCATCGGCGCCGGGCGCATCGGTAAACTGCACGCGGAACATTTAGCCGCGCGTATCCCGGGCGTCCAGCTGGCCGCCATTGCCGATATTAACCTCGCCGCCGCTCAGGAGACCGCGGCGCGCTTCAACGCGCCGGTCGCCGCCGTGGACTACCGCCAGCTGCTGGACGACCAGACGATCCACGCCGTCGTGATCGGTTCGCCCACAGACACGCACGCGGAGATCGCGCAGCAGGCGGCCGCCGCCGGCAAGCACGTCTTCTGCGAAAAGCCGATTGACTTTGACCTCAAGCGGATTGACCAAACGCTCGCCGCCCTGGAAAGGGCAGGCGTGAAATTTCAGGTTGGGTTCAACCGGCGCTTCGACCCCAATTTCCGCAAGGTGCGCGAGATGGTCGCCGCCGGGAAGATCGGCGCGCCGCACCTCCTCCGCATCACCAGCCGTGACCCGGCGCCGCCGCCCCTTGAGTACGTGAAGGTCTCAGGCGGCATCTTCCTGGATATGACCATCCACGACTTCGACATGGCGCGCTATTTGATGGGGAGCGAGGTCACGGAGATCTACGCGGCGGGCGCAGTGCTGGTGGACCCGGCCATCGGCGGCGTGGGAGACCTGGACACCGCCGTGATCACGCTGCGGTTCGCCAACGGCGCCATCGGCGCGATTGACAACAGCCGCCGCGCCGTGTACGGCTACGACCAGCGCGTCGAGGTCTTCGGATCGGCGGGCATGGTGACGGTGAGCAACAACACGTCCGACACGCACGTGTACAGCAACGCGGCCGGGATCCACTCCGCCCTCCCGCTGTATTTCTTCCTGGAGCGCTACACCGAGTCGTACATCGCCGAGCTGCGGGCGTTTGTGGAGTGCCTCCGGGACGACACACCGCCGCCCGTCACCGGGATGGATGGCCGCCTCCCGGTAGTGATGGGGCTGGCAGCGCAGAAGTCGTATCGCGAGAACCGCCCGGTCCGGTTGGATGAGATCGGGGCTTGAGCTCAGACGCCGCGCCTCTCCGGGAGGCGCGCGGCGTCTGCCTAGCCGAGCAAGTACTTGAGACTCGCCGGCAATTCCTTCAGATACTCCGCCGCCCGTTTGCGATTGTCCCCCGGCTCACCGCACTCGAACGCCATCCAGCCCGTATAGCCGGCCTCGTCCAGCGCGGCGAAGGCCGATTTAAAATCGGTCGCGCCCTGCCCCGGCAGGCGGCGGTTGCTATCGGCCAGATGGACGTGGCCGATGACCGCGCCGTTTCCGCGGATGGCTGCCGGGATGTCCGGCTCGTCCAGCGCCATGTGAAAGAGGTCGGCGACGATGCCCAGGCGCGGGTGCTTGAGCGGCGCGATGAGCGAGGCCGCGTCCTGCAGACGGACGAGCAGGTGCGTCTCGTACCGGTTGACCGGCTCCACCCACAACTGCACACCCGCGAGGTCGGCGTGTTCGGCCAGCCCCTCCAGCTGCGCGGCGAGCAGCGCGCGTTCGAGCGCGATCGCGTCCATGAACGGCGAGAGGTCGGGTAGCAGCGGCCCGAAGAAGTGCGGCGCGAACACCACGCCCGCCGCCCCGAGGCGCCCGGCGAGCGTGACCGCTTCGCGCAGCTCGGCCAGCGCCCGCTCGCGCTCTGCCGGGTCGGGATCTAAGAAGCGCGAGCGGCGGCCGTGATTCACCGACGCGGCGGCGACGCCGCCCCGCCCACTCAGCCGCTCAATGTCCTCTGCCTGTGCGGCGAGCGTTTCGCTCCAGAACTCGATCCCGTGCACGCCGAGATCGGCAGCCTGCGCGAACCGGTCCGCGAGGCGCGGGCCAGGCAGCATGTCTTCCTGGACGGCGATGCGTCGCGTTGGTTTCATAGCGGCAACCCGAAGTGTCGCAGAATGTCCCTCACGCCCTCCGACGTGTCGCGGGGGGAGACATAGCTCACGATGCGCTTGACCTCGTCGGCGGCGTTGGCAGGGGCCGCCGAGCGGCCGGCGAGGGCGAGAAACTGCAAATCCACGTCCGAGTCGCCCACGCCCAGCACTTCGTCGAGCTGAAAACCGGCCACTTCGCAGAGGAAGCGCAGCCCTTCGCCCTTGTTCACGCCGCGCGGGAGGACGTTGAGGCACGACGAAGAATAGACCAGGTCCACCGAGGCGCGCGCCGCCTCCAGCGCGGATTCCGCCAGCGGATAGAGGTCGGCGACGGCGACGCCGTCGAGCGGGAAGAGGCTGAGGGAATATTCTTTGCCCGGCTGGAAGAAAACCTGACCGGAGCGCGCGAGGGCGCGCAATCGCTCGCGCGCGTCGGCGAAGGCGCGGCCATCGCCCAACCGCGGGTGGGGGAGAAAGCGATACTCGCGCGGCGCGTACAGCCCGCACCCGTTCTCAAAAACGGCGGGCAGGTGGCCGTCAATGGCCTGCATCATCACCTCGACGTAGGGCGCGGGCCGGCCGGTGCAGAGACTCACGGCCGGGCGCGTGGGGTCCGCGCGGGCGGCGCGGTTCATCTCGGCCAGGCGGGCTAGCAGCGCCAGGTCGAGGGCCTTGGCCTCGCCCTGAGTCAAGACTCCGTCAATGTCTAAGAGCAATAAGCGAATCGGCGCCATAATGAGGCATCCAGATGCGGGCTTCAATCATACTTGCACGCGCGCCAATCTGCTAATCCTGCTTGAGCCACCCTTTCTGCAGGGCCAACGCGACTGCCTCCGTCCGCGATTGTGTCGTAGTCTTATTAAACACGCTGTTCATGTGAAATTGCACCGTGCGCTCGCTCAAGCCGAGGCGATAGGCGATTTCTTTGTTCGTCAGCCCTTGCGCAGCGAGGGTCAGCACTTCGAGCTCGCGCGGTGAGAAGGGGTGAGGGGCGGGCGGCGGGGGTTCGAGCGAGGCCGCGAGGTCGCGCGCTTCGTTCAGGGCGCGGCGGGCGAGCTCGCCCAGGGCCGTCACTGCCGCGCGGGCCGGGTAGTTGTTGGGCGGCAGCGCACGCTCGTAGGCGCGAGTCTGAGTGAGCAGCAGGTCGAGCGCCTCCAGCAATCCCGCGAGGGGCGGCGTCCGCCCGGGGGTGGAAGGCCTGGCGCTAATCCCAAAAATGCTCGTGAGCAATTCGGTGGCGAGGTCACCGGCTTTTGGATAGCGCGCTTCGCGGTCTTTGGCGAGGGCGCGGTCAATCACGGCCTGCACCGCCGGGCTGGCGCCGGGGAGCGGCGGCGGCGCTTCGGCGATGTGCTTGAGGATGAGCGAGATGGGCGTTTCGGTCGGGGAATCAAATGGGAGTTGGCTCGCGAGCATTTCGTAGAGCATCACGCCGAGCGAGTAGATGTCGGAGCGCGCATCCACCGGCTCGCCGCGCGCCTGCTCCGGGCTGAGGTAGGCGGGCGTGCCGGAGATCGTCCCCGAGGCGGTGCGGAGGCCGGAAGCAGCCAGGCGCGCGACGCCGAAATCGGTGAGCACCAGGTCGGCGTCGAGCGGCAGGGGCGCGGCGGGGTCGAGCGGCCCGGCGTCGCGCCGGAGCATGACGTTCGCGGGTTTGACATCGCGGTGGACGATGCCGCGCGCGTGGGCATAGTCGAGCGCGGAGGCGAGCGAGACGGCGAGGCGCGCGGTCGTCTCAGGCGGCAGGCGGCGGCCCGAGGTATGGAGGTAAGCTTCGAGCGTCAGGCCCTCGAGCAATTCCATGACGATGTACGGGCGGCCGTCGGCGAGGTCGAAATCGTAGACCTGTACGATGTTGGGGTGGCGCATGGCGGCGACGGCCTGCGCCTCGGCGCGGAAGCGGTGGAGTGAGACCTCGTCTTCGGAGAGGAAGCCGTGCAGGATTTTGACCGCGACCGGGCGGTTGAGCGTGGTGTGATAGCCCAGATAGACCTCGGCCATGCCCCCGCGCCCGAGGCGTTTCTGGATCTC
>DATDRS010000422.1:0-17299 GCA_035291605.1 Anaerolineales bacterium
ATACCGACTACCTGCTGGTCAAGGAGACGGACCTGGAGCGGGCTATCCAGGCCTTGAGCCAGGCTGGGCATCACATTGAGCCGGGTTAGGGAGGAAAAGCGGCTCAGCCAAAGCGTCTGATGTTTGCCCGGACAAGGCTTAGTTCGATACCGGCGCGCCCGCCGGGACGCTCTCCGGCCCCCCGCGATCAATCTCCCACGGGTACACGATGCGCGCGTCCGTCACCGCCGCGTAATACGCGGGCCAGGCCTTGGTGAAGAGCGTGCGGGTCGGGTTGTAGTGGATGACGCACAACTCCGGGAAAGCGCCCGCCGCCTCCACGCGGTTCTTCACCGCGGTAATCGTCCGCCCGCTGCCCCACACGTCGTCCACGACCAGTATCCGGCGGCCGCCCAGCAAGTGGTCGTCGGGGAACTGCAGGAACTGCGGCAGAGCCATCAGCTTGGCGGCCTCCACGCCGCTGGGGAAGTCCACGGCGGCGGTGAGGATGTGCTTGATATCCAGGGCTTCGCTGATGATGCCGCCCGGCACGAGGCCGCCGCGCGTGATCATCAGCATCCCGTCGAAGACGCCGCGAAACTGCGGCAGCAGCGAGTCAATCAGCCGATCCAGGTCAGTCCAGCTTAGTACTTCTTGGCGCATATTTTCTAATCCTGAATTTAAAGAGTCCAAAGGCTGGCGTCTGCGGCCCGAAACCCCGGCTGGGGCTGGCCTCAGGCTTTCAGCCTTACGCCCCTAACACGGCCGCCACCGGACGGGGCGCAGGGGCCGCTTGCACGCTTTGCCCTGCGGCGAGGGCCTTCTCGGCCTCCCGCGCCCACAGGAACATGCAGGTATGGTAAGCGGTCGTGGCGTACGCCGAGAAAGCCGAGATTAAAGCGATCAACGTTCCGGCCGCCAGCACGGCCAATCCCGCGCCGACAAGCATGGCAGTACTCCCCAAAGAGGCAAAGGCAAAGAAGATGCCCGCGCCGATGGCGATAGAAATGACCCCCAAAACAAAGCCCACCAACCCGACGACGCTGCTGACGCCAATTTCGGTCACCGCCACTAAAAGCAGGTTGTTTTTGATCATGTAAGTCGCCCGTTTGAGCGCCTGCCCCAGGTTCAGGTCTTCGATCACCATGGCGGGCAGGACGAAATATGTCGCCGTCGTCCAGACGCGCTCCAGGATGTCGCCGACGAGTTCACCCACGAGATTGCGCCGTCCCCCGCGGCCCCGCCCCCTCAAAAACCCGCGCACCACGGCGACCAGGGTGGAGGCCGCCGCCAGGCTGAGGATGTCCAGCCAGTCGCGCCGGATCGTCGCCCAGGCCTTATCCATCCGCCCGTCGCCTTCGGCCAACAGGCCGTAAATCAAATAGGCCGTCATGCCGGAAAAGATGTAGGAAATTGCATACTCTAAGAAGAGCAGCAGCGCGCCCAACACAAAGAGGACGACCCGGCCAGTTGGCGTCTCGCCCACCAGGAGAGCCACGACGATGGTCGGAAGGGCGCCCGCCACCGACACAATCGTCCCCACGACCAGCCCATACAGCGATGGCTTGATCAGATCGCTATCTCTCCGGGCCATGTCAATGGCCTGCCCTAGGAAACCGAATCCACGACGGATGGCTGCGAACATATGCCTCTTTCTCCTGCGCGCAGAATGAGACCGGAACAGGCCGATGATAGCACCGCCCCGATTTACCCGCAAATATTTAACCAGGGACAAGAGCCGGGGCGGACTCCGGTGTATAATCGCGCCTGTTGCGTATTTTACGCTGGAGGGAGCGCGCATGGCCACCATCCTGAATATCGCCTATAAATCTCAATACGACCCCGACGCGGCCACGTCGCGGAACGATTGCGGCCCGGCCTGCCTGGCGATGCTGATCAACGCCTTTGGCCTCACCGCCACGACCGACGCCGTCTTCCGGCGTACCGGGGCCTCGCCCAACGACTACATCTCGATGGCCCAGCTCATGCGCGTGGGCGAAAGCTATGGCGTCCCGCTGGAATACCGCCGAGGCTGGGGCCTGGGAGAACTGCGCGCCATGCTCGACCTGGGCCGGCCGCTGATCGCGCTGGTGCACTACGCCGCTTTTTTCGAATTTCAGCCCGGTTTGTCCACGCAGAGCAACTTCACGGGGCCGCATTTCGTCCTGGCCGTCGGCTACGACGAGAATAACCTGATCGTCCACGACCCGCTCTGGACGGACGGCCGGCGGAACGAGGGTGCGTTCAAGAAATGGCCCAACAAAATCTGGCTGGAGGCGTGGGGGCGCTGTCACGAGGACTGCGACGCGCTCGGGCGGTGCAATCCCGATTTCGCCGCGCTCATCTCGGTGCGCGCCGTCAGCGCCGATACGCGCACCCAAATCCCCGCCGACGTCATCCGCCGCATCCGCGCCAAAGCCGCCTTCGAGGGCGCTCCCCAACCCGATCTCGCCCAACCGGCGAGCCTGACCGGTTACATCACGGCGCTGGGCGACTGGGGCAAGCGCCTCGCGGCGCGCGTCGTGCAGCCAACCGACACGCTCTGGCGGATCGCCAAAGCCTACTACGGCGACGGCAACAAGATGAAAGTGATTCAATGCTTCAACGGCCTGGAAGAGACAGACGTGATTCACGACGGCCAGGTGTTGCTGATCCCCGAGCCGACGCTTTCGGGGAGCATCCCGGAGGATCGGCAACCGCGAGGCGTGACGCCGCCCGCGGGCGTGGTAAACCGTCCAAAACCGTAACGGCGCAGGCCGCTGACCTCGGCCCAGATGGTGGAGAGGCTCCGGCGGAGCGCCTCTACGGGTCGGGCGTTACCCATTCTGTTTGTCAAAGACCGTCAGCCGTCTTCCAACCAACGCATAGGGCTTGCCGGCCACGTGTGTGAGGAACACCACCCGGCTCTCTGGGCCGGAGAGTTTGAGCCGGCGGATGAGGTCCTCCGGATCGAGGGGTGAGCCGCGTTTTTTCACCGTGACCTGTCCCACGTGCATGGCCCGTAAACACTCGCGCAATCGCTTCAACTGAAATGGAAACGCCTCTTCGACGGCGAAGGCTCGCGCAAATGGCGTGGACGTGAACGCCTCGCTGGTGAGATAAGCAATGTCGGGGTCGAGCTGACTGGCGTTGAGCTGCGCGGCGAGTTCCGCCACCAGTCCCGCGCGAAGGATAGCGGAGTCGGGCTCGTAGAGGTAGGTCCGGGGAAAGGCGAGGGAGGGCGGGGATTGGAGATTGGCGATGAGCGTGTGCCGGCCAGGGAGGAGGGTGGCGCGGCGGGCTGCGGTCTGGAAGGGGCCGAACCAGAGGACGCACTCTTTGAGTTCCCCATGCTCGGAGATGAACTCCCCCTCGCAGTCATACGCACTTAATTCGTTCAGGTCAACGCCGGGGGAAATCTTCACGCCTACGGCCGGCGTGTGCGCCAGCCAATCTTTAACGACGGCGAGTGGAGGCTGATAATCACGCACCGAAAACTTGCGGCGGCCTTCCACACGGCGGGCCGGGTCGAAAAAGAAAGCCTCGACCGTTGGCAATTGCATGCGCGTCACGTCAGCCTGGAGCAAGGTGACACGCTCGCGGCAGCCATAGGCCGCCAGGTTTTGCGCCGCCATCGCCAGCCGCAAGGGGTCATGATCCACCGCGGCCACTGGGCTGTGCCCGGCCAGGCCCAGCGTATCGCCGCCGATCCCGCAGCACAGATCGGCAGCTGAAGCGCATGGGGCGAATCTTTCCGCGCGATAGCGGGAGATGGTTTCGCCCGAGGCTTGCTCCAGCGCCTCACGGGTAAAGTACATTTGATCGGCGCGGATGAACTTGGCGCGCGCCTTGCGTCGGAGGGTGACCGTCTCCAGCGCGGCTTTCGCCAACTCTGGCGGATAGCGCTTCTGCAGCCGGGTGAGGCAGGCGAGGAAGGACTCTTCCGTCGGGTTCAGCGCGGCCGCCGCGGTGATAGCGGACTGGCCCTCCGGCGTCAGCAGAGACTCAAGCGCCTGGAGATTCATTCATCTCCGACGACCGCCGTCTGCGGGTCAACGGCATAAGCCGGGCCGAGCGTCAGCGACCGCGCGCCTTCAAGCTCGGGGTTGAGGATAAGCGGCCGTTCCCATGCCCGAGCAGCTTCGGCGCGAAACTTGCCGATCTTGTTTACCCCGGAGAGGAACCGGGTGAGGACAGACGCCTGCATGAAGCCGACCGCCTTAACCAGCGAACTGAAGGCGAGCAGCGCTGGCCGGCCTGTCTGCGGATCAATCATCGTGGCCGCGCGCCACTCGATTTTCTCATTGGGGGTCAGGTTCCAGGCAGGTTTGTTGGGAGTTTGTGTAATGAGGAGAAAAACGAAAGGTGATCGGAGATTAGAGATTGGCGATTGGGTGGCGAGGGTCTGCACGCGCCCAACAGAGGCGCCTTCCGGCGGGCGTTCACCGCGGTATAGCACGAAATCGTCCAGGGGCTCGACGAGGCAGTGAATAAACCCGGCGGCGGCGAGGGCCGCGAGGAGGGATTGCGGGTCGGCGCGATGGGCAAGGATGAGCCGTCCGCCAGGGCGCAGGCGTTCTCTCAGAGTCGCGAGCCTCGCAGGAGCGGCGCGGCCCACCACCGCATCAAACGTCCCAGGCGTGGACGCATCCCCTCGGGTCAACTCCACCTCCGGGGGCAGTTCGGCGGCCGCAGCCTCATCCAAGGCCAGGACGCGCGGCAGTTCCGCGCTGGGAGGCAGGTGCTTGGCGAACATGAAATGTAGTGCGTGTTGCGTCGTACGTATCAACGCCCAACGGAATACGCAATACGCCTCACGTCTTCGGAAGCGCGCGGATGAGGCTTAGAAACTCATCCCACTCTTCCTTGAAGAAGTGCAGCGTCACGCTGCCGAGTTCGACGTTGTAGGTCGTCTCACCATCCGGTTCTTCCGCCGTCCAGACCATGTAGTTCTGCGTCTCGGCCAGGGTGTTCGTTTTGATTTCGGGTTGGGAAGGCATAGCGACTCCTTTCATGGGGTGATCGGGCGATTGGGTCATCGAGGCATTGAGGCGCTGATCATTCCCCAATCACTCGTTCTCAAACGCCGTCAAGACCTTCTTCAGGGCCAGGAGGCTCGCGCCGGAATGGGCGAGGTCGTCGAGGCCGGGCACAGTGTAACGGCGCTCGTAGGCGTTTGGTTCAAAGCCGGGCTGCGCGAGCACCGGCTCAAGGGCCTCCATGATAGCGGCTCGGCGGGCAGCGTCCCACTGGCGCACCTGTTTGGTCCAGTAGAGGGTGTACGAAAACTCGACGCGCGGCTTGTCGGGACGAGGCGGCGTCTCGCTCTTACGTTTGGAGCGCAGCCTGAGCCAGCGGCGAATAAAGTTCTGCATCGCCTTCATGGTCGAAGCTCAAACGTCACTCTTTACGTTCAATGCGCTGATTTCTTCCGCGGCAGCAGTTTCTGGAGCCACGCCGGAGGCCACTCCGCCTCCTTCGGCGGCTCAGGTTCCGCCGACGCTTCGGGCCAGGGGTCGAGGTCAAATAATTTACGATGCACGTAACGCCCAAACAGCCGCAGCGTGGCGACGAGGGGCGCGGAGAGCAGCAGGCCAGTGACGCCCGCCAGGCTGGCGGCGACGATCGCGCCGACGAGGATGATGATTGGGTGCAGTTTGAGCGTGTGGCCGAGGATGCGCGGATAGAGCGCGTTGTCGTACACTTGCTGCATGATCAGGTAGGCCACGGCGACGATCAAGACGAAGAGGCCGGGGCTGAGGCCCAGCCAGTTGCCCGGCTGAAACAGGGCGACGAGGATGATGACGACGAAGGTGACAAACGGGCCGAGCAGAGGGATGAAGGTCGTGACGGCGGCCAGCAGGCCAAGCACCGGCGCGTAACGCACGCCTAAGAGTGCTAGGATGACCCCATCCAGAAGGCCGAGGAGCACCGCCACGGTAATCTGCCCCCGCAGGAAGTCGTTCCAGATCGGCCCCAACTCAGAGGCCAATCGGCGCACGTCATAGGTATACCCGCCGGGCACCAGCCGCTCAATCGAGGGCAGCAGGTTCTTGAGGTCGTGCAAGAGATAGTATGAGACGATGAGGATGAAAAGCGTCCACCCCAGGAGCGTGGCCGTGCCAGAGGCCAACGAGCCGATGAACGTCCCGGTTTCGCTGATCACCGGGCGAATGGCCTCCAGCAACTGGTTGTAAAGCGGCTGAAGGTCAGTCGTCGAGAGGTCAAACTGGAAGGGACCAAAGACCAACGGCTTCGACAGATCGAACGTAAAGGGGCCGAGCGTGACGGGCCGGGCCAGCAATCCCTCGACGCGCGTCGGCAGGTCGGCCGTGATATCCACCACGGCGCCGTACAAGCCGACAATTTGCTGCTCAATGGCGATGCCTGCCGCCGTCAGCCCCCCCAACAAGAGGATGACGAGCACAAGGTACAGGAGATTCACCGCCGCTGGCCAGGAGAGCCGCCCTCGGCGCGTGAGCCACTCGGCCACGGGGTTCAGGATATAGGCCAGGATAAAGGCGAACACCAGCGGCCCGATCATCTCCTGAAAGCGCACGAGGAGCGAGCCAACCAGGACTACGGCGATCAGGGCCGCCAGAAATTTGGTGGCCGGCCCCCACTGGGGAGACGAGGCGGCCGAGGGAGCAACAGGCTGCGAGGGGGGAGAGGTAAGGTCAGTCATGGGAGGTTGTTGAGACGGTTGAGGCATCCGCCGTGGGCGCGGCGGTCGAGACGGGCGCGAACGGATCGAGGTCCAACAAGCCGGCGTACACGTAACGCCCGAGGATGCGCGCCGTGGCGATGGTCGGCGCGGCCAGCGCAATGCCCAGCACACCCGCGAGGGCGGCGCCGACGACAATGCCCAGAATGACGAGCAGCGGATGGAGCCGCACGTGCCCGCCGATGATGCGTGGGATGAGGTAATTCAAATCCACCTGCTGGAACACGATGTGCAGGCCCAGGATGAGGAGCGCGAAGGCCCACGGTTGAATGGGGATCCAGGCTGAGCCCTCGACGAGAGCCACGGCGAGGGCGATGACCAGCCAGATGCCGTGGCCGATGCTGGGAAGGAACTCCAGCAGGCCGCCGAGAATCCCCAGCGCCAGGGCAAAGCGCAGCCCGGTCGCCAGGCCGGCGACGGTGAGGACGATGGCCACGACGAGCGCGAGGATCACCTGTCCGCGCAGGAAAGCCGCCCACACCTCGTTGATCTCCACCCGCAGACGGCGCGCGTCGTCGCGATACTCCGGCGGCGTCAGGCGGTCAAAGGTCGCGATGACCTTGCGCCCATCTTTGACCAGATAAAACGAGACGACCACTACCACAATCGCGAACACGAAGAACTCTACGACGTTCAACAGAAAGCCGAACGTGGGCGCGGCAAGCGCCTCCAGCCCCTGCCGGGCCGAGGTAGACAGGCTGTCAATCACCTCCCCCACGTCAACCTGCACCTGGCCGACGATGATCACCGTCTGCGACAGGCGCCGCACCGTGCGGACCACGCTCTCCAGTTCCGCGGAGAGCGCCCCCAATTGCTGGATGAGCTCCGGGACAAAGAGCAGCGGCGCGGCAACCAACACGGCGATCAACAGCAGGTAGATCACCGCCACGGCCAGCGGGCGCGGCAAACGCAGGCGCTCCACGACCAGGTCGGCCAGCGGGCTGATGATGTAGGCCAGCAGGATGGCGATGACCAGCGGCGGGATGATCAGGCTGAAACGATAGAGCAGATACGCCCCCACGACCAGGATGGAAACGACGACGATGATTTTGGCCGTGCGAGACCAGCGCGGACGCATGACCTGATTTTATCCGCGCCAGGTGATTAAACAAGTAGGGGCGTTCCATGAACGCCCCTCGCGGGATGGGACTATCGCCGCGGACCGCGCGGGGCGCGGTCCCGGTCTCCACTGCCGCGCCCCCCCCGCCCCCCGCGGTCGCCGCCCCCCGAAGGTCTGCCGCCGCCCGAGGGCCGGCGGTCGCGTTCCAGCGCCTCTTCAGGCGTCCAGCCTTCCAGCACGGCCTGGCGGCTGAGGCGGATCTTGCCATTCGCGTCAATCGCCGTGACCATCACCGTCAGCTCGTCGCCGAGGCGCGCCACATCTTCGACCTTGTTTACCCGCTCAGAGGCGAGCTGCGAGATGTGCACCATCCCATCCTGCCCCGGCAGTATCTCCACGAACGCGCCGAAGGATTCCACGCGCACGACCCGGCCCGTGTAGATCGCGCCCACCTTGACCGTCTCGGTGAGATTTTCGACGGCGGCGCGGGCGCGGGTAAGCGAGTCGCCGTCGGGGCTGGAGATGAAGACCGTGCCGTCGTCCTCGATGTCAATCTTGGCCCCCGTTTCATCTTGAATCTTGCGGATGACCTTGCCGCCCGGCCCGATGACTGCGCCGATCTTCTCGGGGTCAATCTTGATGGTGATGATGCGCGGCGCGTAGGGCGAAAGGTCGGGGCGCGGCGCCGGCAGGAGGCCGGCGATGAAATCCAGAATCTCGCCGCGCGCCTCGCGCGCCTGCGCCAAAGCCTCGGCCATGATCTGAGGCGTGAGGCCTTTGATCTTGATATCCATCTGGAGGGCGGTGATGCCCACCGCCGTCCCCGCGACCTTGAAGTCCATGTCGCCTAGATGATCCTCGACGCCCTGAATGTCGGTGAGGATCGCGTACCCGCTCTGGTCCTTCACCAGCCCCATGGCAATCCCGGCGACCGGGGCCTTGATCGGAACGCCTGCATCCATGAGCGCCAGCGTGGAGCCGCACACTGACGCCATCGAGGTCGAGCCGTTCGAGGAGAGCACTTCGGACACGAGGCGGAGCGTGTACGGGAACTCCGTTTCGGAGGGGATCACCGGGCCGAGCGCGCGCTCGGCCAACGCCCCGTGCCCGACTTCGCGGCGCGACTGGCCGCGCAGCAGGCGCACCTCACCCGTGCTGAAGGGCGGGAAGTTGTAGTGATGCATGTAGCGCTTCTCGTCTTCGGGCGAGAGCGTGTCGAGTTCCTGCGCTTCGCCGGGCGTGCCGAGCGTGGCGAGGGTGAGCACCTGCGTTTCGCCGCGCGTGAACAGGCCCGAGCCGTGCGCGCGCGGACTGAGGCCCACCTCGCCCCACAGCGGGCGGATTTGCTTCAGGCCGCGCCCGTCGGGGCGGCGGCCCTCTTGGATGATGCGCGTCCGCACGGCTTCCTTCTCAAGCGCGTGCAGAATCTCTTTGAGGGTGGAGGGCTTGACCTCGGGTTGGTCGGCAATGACCACCCGCCCGACGGGCTGCCCCTCGCCCGCCAGCCCGGCCACCACCGGCACAGGCTTCTGCGTGAACTCCGCGATGATGTCGTCGGCCAGCGCGGCCAGCGCGGCCTCGCGCTCTTCCTTGCCAGGATGGCTCAGCGCCTGGATCAGGCGGTTGCCCGCTTTGGCGCGCACCTCGGCCATCAGTTTCTCGTCGAGGACGAACTTCAGGTAGTCGCGCTTGGGCTTGCCCACTTCCTTCGCTATCTGCCCCTGCAGGTCAATGAGCGGCTGGAAGGCTTTGTGCCCGAACTCCAGCGCGCGCGCCATCACGTCTTCGGGGACTTCGTTCGCGCCGCATTCGACCATGAGGATGGCCTCGCGCGTCCCGGCCAGACGCAAGTCGAGGTCCGAGCGCTCCAGCTGCTCAAAAGTGGGGTTGGCGACGAACTCGCCGTCCACCCATCCCACGCGAACCGCGCCCACCGGGCCATCGTAGGGCGGCGTCCCGAACGGGATATCGGAAATGGTCAGGGCCGCCGAGGCCGCGACAATCGCCAGCACGTCGGGCTGATGCACCTGATCCACCGAAAGCGGGGTGACGATGATTTGAACGTCGTTGTGCAGGTCCTTAGGGAAGAGCGGGCGCAGCGGGCGGTCAATGAGCCGCGCGGTGAGGATCGCGCCTTCGCCGGGGCGGCCTTCGCGTCGGAAGAACGAGCCAGGGATGCGGCCGGCGGCGTACAACCTCTCCTCGTAGTCCACGGTGAGGGGGAAGAAATCTATCCCCTCGCGCGGGTCTTTGGACATCGTAGCAGTGGCGAGGAGCAGCGTGTCCCCGCAGCGCAGGGCGACCGCGCCGCCAGCCAGGCCGGCCAGTTTGCCGGTCTCGATGGTGATGGTATGCCCACCAACCGTCGTATTAAATTGTTTTGCGTTTGGCATTCTATTTTCCTCCATGCCGGCCCCACACTGGCTTTCCCATCTCGCCAGAGAAATGAGCGCCTGTGGGGCGTGAATTTCCCGGCACAGAGGTCAGGGACTGGAAACTGATGAAAAACCCTGTTTTTCAGCAATCTCCAATTCCCAACCTGCGTGGCCGGGTGGGTTAGCGGATAACCGATCGCAGAGGATCGGTGGCTGACGGCAGATCGTCGAGATACGACCCGCCATCAACGATCAGCTATAAGCCATCGGCTATCAGCCAAAAAAAACGAGTAGATGGGCCGTCGTCGTGCACTCCATCTACTCTTCGTGTTTGGTCGTGCTTACTTGCGCCGCAGGCCCAGACTGGCGACCAGCGCATCGTATTTCTGCGGGTCGCGTTTGCTCAGGTAAGCCAAGTGCCGGCGACGCGCGCCCACCAACTTGAGCAGGCCCCGGCGCGAGGCCTCGTCGGCCTTGTGCGCCTTGAGATGCTCGGTGAGCTGGGTAATGCGGGTGGTGAGCAAGGCCACCTGCACCTCCGGCGAACCGGTGTCGCCGTCGTGACGATGGTATTCCGTAATCAGCTTGGTTTTGGTTTCCTTATCCAGGGACATGACATCCGCCCTCCTTCGGCGGGTCGCCCGTCGCCGCGTCCGGGACGGCGTGTAGGCCGCCCATGCCACCCAGCGCGGGTCAAGTCAAAGATTGGCAGGATTATAACAGGGGGTAAGAGAGTCGTCCAGGCTGCTATTGGGTAATTATTCACATCTCCCTTTGCTCTGCCTCGGCTCGCTCACGTGCGCATGACCTTGATCAGCTCAGCCTGGTCCTCCGGCGTCAGCCTGAGCATGACGGCCCGGACGATCAGATGGGTGTTGGGGTTGGAACGGGCGGCCTGCTCACGCAGGAAAAGGTTCACCTCCGCAGGGCTTTTGGGCAGGAGGTCGCACAGCACGGAGGCCGCCGCCTTGCGGATTTCCGGCTCGACGTCGTTCATCGCCGCACGCACCACGCCTAACGCCCCCGGCACGTCATCCCACTGCCTGTCCTTCACCAGCGGGCCGAGCGAGGCCAGGCCAAAGCGCCGTGTCCACTTGAGCGGGTGCATCACCCAACGGAGGGCGTACTGCACGTGCGCCGCGGGGTCGGCGAGCGCCAGCGGGCCGAGGCCGTGTTCGGCCAGCGCGTCGGCGGTTTCGGCGCTCTCGACCTCCGGCAACCACACCTCGACGAGCGCCAGGGCCTCAACGGGGATGTGCGAGGCGACGAACCCCAGGAGTTCGGCGGCAATGCGGCGCTCCTCGCGCAAACCGGCAGCCCACAGTCCCTTGAGCAGAGGCAGCGCGGCCCGGGGCGCAGCCCGCGCGGGTTGGCGCAAAGCGTTAATGATTTGCCGCACGACCGGCGCCGGCGTTTTGAGCGCGTTCGGGGGCGCGCTGTCGGCGAGCTTCCGGCTGGCGCGGTGCGATGGGTCGGCGTAGTCGGCCAACAGCGCATGGATGCTCGCCAGGCATGCCGGCGGGTCGGAAAACTGCTCGGCAATGGCGCGGACGCGGACGCGGACGCCGGGGAGATCAATGGGAGGCATGGAGACGACGAATGACGGCTGACGGACGACGGAAGCGGCTGACTACGGATGACGGATATCTGATGCCGGATGCCGGATGACGGGTAACGGGTCTCCCAGCTTCTCTTCCAGCTTGACCTTCACGGCCGGCCATTCGGCGGCGAGGAGGCTGTAGTACACCGAACTGCGAATGTAGCCGTCGGGCATGATCATGTTGTCGCGCAGCACGCCTTCGCGCACTGCTCCCATCCGCTCGATGGCTCTTTGCGAGCGTTCGTTGCGCAGGTCGGTTTTGAGTTGAACGCGGATGCACCCCAGCGCCTCAAAGGCGTGGCGCAGGAGCATATATTTGCACTCGGTGTTAACTGCCGTGCGCTGGTGGGCCGGGCTGTACCAGGTGCCGCCGATCTCCAGTCCGCGATGCTGACGCTGTATGTCCATATAGCGCGTCATACCCACGGCGCGGCCCGACTCAGCGTGAATCACTGCGAACGGCAGATCGGTCCCGCGCGCCTGGCGGCTCAGAAGTTCTCGCACCAACCAACGCATGCGCTCCTCGGTATCCATCAGGCCATAGGGCATGTAGCGCCAGATGTCCGGATCGCACCCCGCCACAGTCAGGTCTGGGACATGCACTTCGGAAAGTGGTTCCAAGCGGGCGACCCGGCCCGTGAGCGTGATCGGGTGAATGTCCATGTGGAAGATTCTACTTAATAGGCGCGCGCGAAAATGGCCTTCTCTTTGGCCGGTTTGCCGCAGTGGATGCACCAGCCTTCCCCGCCGGGCTGCTCCAGCGGGATGCAGCGCGTCGTAGCCTTGGTCTCCTCTTTGATCTGGACCTCACAGGCGCGCTCGCCGCACCACCACGAGAACGCCCAGCCCTTCTCCATCACCTGCTTGAACTCGGCATAGTCTTTGGGGTCGTGCGTGTTGTCTTTGCGGAAGGCCAGCGCGCGGTCGAAGAGCGAGGCGTGAATATCCGCCAGCGTCTCCGTGACGGCGCCGATCAGCCCTTCCTGGGGCGCAAACGACTTGCCGTCCTTGCCTGGCCGGTCACGGCGGGCGAGGGCGACCGTGCCTTTGGCGACGTCCTTCGGGCCGATCTCGATGCGGAGCGGCGCGCCGCGCATCTCCCAGTCGTTGAACTTGAAACCGGGACTCAGGTCGTCGCGCGCATCCACCTTCACGCGGAAATCGGCGGCGAGCTGCTGCTGGGTGCGCGCCACCACCTCCATCACCGCGCCCTGCTCCGCGTCGTTCTTGTAGATGGGGACGATGACGACCTGGTGCGGCGCGAGGCGCGGCGGCAGGATCAGCCCCTGGTCGTCGCCGTGCACCATGATGATGGCGCCGATGAAGCGCGTGGACAATCCCCACGAGGTCGTCCAGCAGTATTGAAGCGTGTTGGTCTTGTCGAGGTATTGGATGTCGAACGCTTTGGCGAAGTTCTCCCCGAGGTTGTGGGAGGTGGCCGACTGCAAAGCTTTGGTGTCCCCCATCATGGCCTCGATGCTGTAGGAACGCAGCGCCCCGGCGAACCGCTCGCTCTCGCTCTTGCGGCCCGGAATGACCGGGATCGCGGCGATGTTGACGGCGAAGTCCGTGTAGGCATTGTCGAGGATCCAGCGGGCCTCGGCTTCGGCCTCGTCATGCGTCGCGTAGGCGCAGTGGCCCTCCTGCCAGTAGAATTCCGACGTCCGCAGGAACAGTTTGGTGCGCAGTTCCCAGCGCACGACGCTGTTCCACAGATTGAGCCGCAGCGGCAGGTCCCGGTAAGATTTGATCCACTTCTCCCACATGTGCCCGATGATGGTTTCCGAGGTCGGGCGGACGACGAGCGGCTCTTCCAGCGTTTCGCCGCCGCCGATCGTCACCACAGCCAGTTCGGGCGAAAAGCCTTCCACGTGCTCCTTCTCCCGCTCGAGGAACGACTTGGGGATGAACAGCGGGAACGCGGCGTTCTCGACGCCCAACTGCTTGAAACGCTGGTTGAGCGCGGCCTGAATATTCTCCCAGAGCGCCCAGCCGTAAGGCCGCACCACCATGCAGCCGCGCACCGGCGCGTAATCGGCCAACTCGGCGCGCTGGACAAGCTGGTTGTACCACTCGGAAAAATCTTCGGTACGGGAAGGAAGTTTCTGGTCAGCCATGCAAAGGACTCCTGGATGGGTATCGTCGCAGCGCAAATTGGCAATTTGCGCTGCAAAGCCAGATCACCGAATGATCCGCACCACCTCGTCCAGGCTGTCCGCCACGCGGATCAGCCGGGCGTCGCCGTCGTGCAGGTAGCCCTCGGCCTCACGGACGAATGTGGAGACGGTTTCGCTCCACATCCGGCCCAGGACGACGAGCGGTTTACGCTTGATCTCGCCGGTCTGGAGCAGGCTCCAGGTGAGCGCGACTTCGGAGAGGGTGCCCAGGCCGCCGGGCAGAGCCACGGCCGCATCGCAGAACTCCACCAGGTAATTGAGCCGCTCGCGCAGGGTGGGGAACTTGATTTCCTCCTTGACCCACGGGTTGGCGCGCAGGCCTTTCCAGTCTTCGATCAGGCCACAGGTCACGCCGATGACGTGCCCCCCCGCCTCCGCCGCGCCGCGCGAGGCGGCCTCCATCACACCCGAGTAGCCGCCGGTAGCGACCGTCCACCCTGCGCGGGCCAGTAATCCCCCGAGGGCGCGCGCGTCTGCGTAAGCCGGGGTCTCAGGGCGGGCCGCCGAGCCGCCGAACACGGACACAATGCGAGCCACGTGAACCATCCTTTCTCAGGTCAAATGTAAAAGACAGGCCGCAGGCGGCGCTCCACCGCCTCGAGAACCGGATTGAGCCAGATCTCTTCAAACTGCGCGGCGCGGGCTTCGAACGCCGCCGGAGGCGTGCTCGTCACCCAGACAAACATTTCCTGGACGAACCGCCAGATGAGGGCGTAATCCCATTGCGCCGCCCACTCTTCTTCCGACCAGGGGGCGTCCACCCGCTGCCGCATCTCGTCGTGATAGAGGGCGATCAGGTCCTCGCAGGCCACCGGGAGTTCCTGGCGCTGCCAGCGGCTCGCCGTGATGAACGTGACCAGGTCCAAAATGCCGGGGCCGAGGCCGGCCGATTGCCAGCCCATGACGACCATTTCGCCGTCGGCCTGCAGGGCCACGTTGCCCGGCCAGAAATCGCCGTGCAAGAAGGTTTGGGGCGCGGCCCGGAGCGGCGCCGCGACCTGCTCCACCTGTGAAATCATCTGCCCCAGCGCGCCGAGCACGGTCATCGAACTGGTGATCGGCTGCGGGCGGTCGTCCAGGATCATCTTCTCGATGGCCTGCGCGGCGGCGTACACGTGAATTTCAAAGTCGCCCGTGAGCGGACGCGCCAGCCATTTATACGCCGACAAGTCTTCCGCCAGGGTCCAAAAGCGCTCGTGTAGGGCGGCTAAGGTCCCCACGCCCTGCCGATAATCCTCCGCCGTCCATTCGTCGGGGGCGATATCGGCCTCGACGGCCTCGAGCACCAACCAGTCTCCCAAGGGATCGGCGGCGATGAGCGCGGGGGTGGGCATGGGCAGCTGGGTGGCGAGGGATTGGTACACCCCCACCTCGCGCCGCCCCGCGCCCGCGAGGCCCGCCCGCGAAGTGCCCTTTGGTTCCTTCACGACGCAGTCAATGAACACCGTCTCCGAACCCACGCCGTACTCGACCCGCAGTCCGCGCACCTGCCCGGCCCGGCCAACCAGCTGCAGCGGGTATTCATTCACCGACTTCACTTTCAAAGCCGATTCGGCAAAATAGCGCCGCAGACCGGCGGTCAATTCGGCGATGGTGAAAGGCCATTCAGTCATCAGAAGTCAGTCGTCAGTCGTCGGTCGTCAATCGTCCAGAGTAGATCACGCTTGCAGCGTGACGCCGGCCGCGCCGTGAAAGGCGTCTAACATTCCACGAGGCGGGCAGGGTATACATTCAGCACCTCGGTGTGTTCATAGCGCGTCGTCGCCACGTCCCGGCGGTAGATGTGCGAATGGCCGTGCAGCAGAAAGCGAGGCCTGAAGGCCCGCATCACCCACAGGAAGGCGTCAAAACCGGTATGGGCCAGGTCGGCGCCGTCGTGGATGCCTCGCGGGGGGGCGTGCGTGACGAGGATATCGAGATAGCGTCCGAACCGCAGCCGGTTGAAGATCAGCGCTGGAGCCAGGCTCAGCGCGCGCATCCACATTTCCGACTGCGTGTATTGATGGCTCGCATCGGCGTTGTAACGCAGACACCCGCCCAACCCCGCGAGCAGGAGGCGGCCTGAAGCCACACGCCGGTTTGCTATGCAGCGCGCCCGCATCACCGAACCGTCCAATAGCTCGCAGCCCTCGGCCCGGCTGACGACCCGGCCATCGCTGTGATACTGCCTTGGGCTATCGTGATTCCCCGGCACGTAGTACAGCGGCGCGTTGAGCATCGTCACGATGAACTCCAGATAATAGAACGGCAGATCGCCGCAGCCGATGACGAAGTCCACGTCCGCGCAACTCTCCTTGATGCGCGGGCTGTAGATCGCTTCGACGACTTGGTCGCTGAGGGCGAGGATTTTCATAGTGATCACTGATGACTGATCACTGGCGCTTCACCATTCCCGCTCATAGTTCGTCCTCAATTTGGACAGAATCGCCTGCTCCAGATCAACGCCGGTGATGCTCGCCAATTGCAGCAGGTAGAGCGCCACGTCGGCCAGTTCGCCAGCCAGCCCGGCCTGATCCACCGCGTCGTCCCACTGGTAATGCTCAAGCACCTCCGCCGCTTCGACGGCGAGCGAGGCGGCGAGGTTGCGCGGCGTCTGCGGCCTGGGGCTGTCGGGCGCGTACCAGCCTTTGGCGGCGACGAAGCGGTGCATTTCGGTGGTGAGTTCGTGAAGATCCATAGGTGTTTGAACCACTGAATTCACTGAGTCCCCTGAGCACACTGAATCAGGGGTCTCAGCGCCTTCAGTGATTCAGTGGTTCCAACGCACCCCATAAACAAAACCGGCTCCCGCGTCGGTCTGGGAGCCGGTAGCCAAAGTCATGCCGGAGGCGCGCCTAACCAGACCGAGACCGGTTGAACACGGGCGGGAACGGGCTAGGCGTAGGCCGAACAGTGAGCATGGGCGAATTATACGCGGGAATGGACAGATTACCAAGTTTGAAAAATACGCATTTGGGTTTTGGGGCATTTTTTGCGCGGGGGGGCATAGCCGCCCGCACCCCCCCCCGCGCGATTCCGGAGATTCAGAGACCAGAGTTTCAGAGTTCAGAGTCGGGAGAAACAGGGGACACCACAACCCGAAAACCCTGAGCCCCGTAACGGCTGCTCGGGAGGTCCCTGTAGCGGGAAGCACAGCGGACGAGCCTGGCTACACCGACGAACGCGCCGCCCCGCACCACGCGGTGGCCTTTAGCCTTCAAAGCTTCGCGTCCGTCATCCCTTCGATAAGGATACGGCTTGAGCAAACTGCTGCACCACTCCCATACATTCCCGGCCATATCGGCCACGCCATAAGGGCTGTCGCCTGCCGGGGAATAGTGGTCAACCGGGGTCGTTCCGCCAATCTTGCTCTCCCGGCTATTGCATTTGCCTGCATCCCACTCATTCCCCCACGGCCACTCGTTG
>DATDRS010000423.1:0-4529 GCA_035291605.1 Anaerolineales bacterium
GAGCGCGGCTTTCAAGTGCTGATCCAGAGTTGTCGTGGCACTTTCGGATCAGGCGGAGAGTTCAACCCCTTTCGGAACGAGCGGGAGGATGGCCTCGCCACCCTCGCGTGGCTCAAACAGCAGGCCTGGTTCTCTGGCGAAATGGGCACTGTCGGGCCAAGCTACCTCGGCTTTGTCCAATGGGCGCTGGCCGCCGAAGCCGGGCCAGCGCTCAAAGCCATGGTTCCACAGATCACAGCCTCGGAAGTCCGCAGTTTGATCTATGCCGTGGAGTCGTTTGACCTCGATACCCTGCTCAACTGGGTCTATATCGTGAGTCATCAGGAGGACTCGCCGCTGGCGGCGTTTGTCTCACAGGCTCGGGCCGACGACATTCTCCGCAACCCGCTCAAGCATCTGCCCTTGCGCGAAACCGATGCGCTCGCGGTCGGCAGGTCGGTGTCCTTCTTTCAAGATTGGCTGAAACACAATGAGCCGGGGGACGCGTGGTGGAAGCCGGTGGACTTCAGCCAGACGGTCGCCAAGGTGACCGCGCCTGTTCACCTGATCGGCGGGTGGTACGACATCTTCCTGCCCTATCAGATGACTGACTACACCCGTCTGCGGCAGGCGGGCTGCCAACCCTATCTGACGATCGGCCCGTGGGCCCACACCAGTCCGGCGATGTTTCCGGCTCTCGTGCGCGAGACGATCCTCTGGCTCCGCGCGCACTTGTTGGGGGATCGCAGCGGCCTGCGCGAGTCGCCGGTGCGCGTGTTCGTCATGGGCGCGAATGAGTGGCGGGATTTCCCTGAGTGGCCGCCGGCTGGTTCTTCTGCACGGGGTTGGCATTTGCAAGCCGGCCATGGTCTTTCCATCCAGCCGCCTTCAGAGTCACAGCCTGACCGCTACCGCTACGACCCCGCCGACCCGACCCCGGCGGTGGGTGGTACCAGCCTGAGCCGGAACTCCGGCCCGAAGGACAACCGGGCGTTGGAAGCGAGGCCGGATGTGCTTCTCTACAGCAGCGCCCCGCTTGAGAGTGACATCGAGATCATCGGCCCGGTCAGCGCCGAGCTCTACGTCCAATCTAGCCTCAACGATACTGATTTCTTCGTCCGCCTCTGCGATGTGGATCCGTCTGGCAAGTCCGTCAACGTCTGCGACGGGCTGGTACGCCTGGCGCCGGGGCGGCCAGCGCCGAATCGCGACGGTTGTCGCCAGGTCAGGATTAAGCTGTGGCCCACCGCCCATCGCTTCAAACGCGGCCACCGTCTCCGAGTCCAGGTGTCGAGCGGCGCTCATCCTCGCTTCGTGCGCAACCCGGGGAGCGGCGAACCACTCGCCACCGCGACGAAACTCGTCGCCGCCGACCAGGCCGTCTATCACGATCCCGCTCACCCGTCGGCGATCATTCTCCCGGTCATGGGCTGACGGCAGGCCGCGTTTTCTCCGGTTCTCTCAGCATTGTCTTAGTTTCGTCTTAGAAATAAGTTCTATAATGTCTATCTCATTGATCCAGTCGAGGGACTTCCCATTGCCTGCTGAATAGCTGCTTCATACTGCATGGAGCTCGCTTTGCCTTATGAGTGGATAAGAGAATGAATGAACCATCTACTTCACGCGCGGAACTGTGGCGGGGTCGCCTGCAGCCTCTCCGCGCCGGCGTCAGGCGCGCGGCGCCGTTCGCTTCCGGTGTGTTAGCCGCGCTCGCGGCGCTCCTGCTCTACAACGTTCTCGTCCCCGGCCCCCAGCCACTGACGACGCGTGAGGTGAACGACACCGTGGCCCAGGCGCTCGCGTCGGCGACGCCTCCACCCGCCTTTTCTGCGCGCGTGTACCAGGCCATCTGGCCCTCACTCGTTCTCATCCAAACGCAAGCTCCGGGCGCGGACGGTAAGGTAGAGGATGGTTTAGGGAGCGGCGTCATTATTGACGATTTCGGCGATATCCTGACGAGCCTGCACGTCGTCGCAAACGCTTCTGACATTCAGCTCACGTTCGCGGATGGCACACAGTCGAGCGCGCAGGTGGCCGTCACGCAGCCGGAGAATGACATCGCCGTCCTGCGCGCGAGCCAGCCCCCGGCGCAGCTCGTCCCCGCGATGCTGGGGAACCCGAATGCCATGCGCGTCGGCGACGAGGCGTTTGCCGTCGGCCATCCCTTCGGCCTCTACAGCTCGATGAGCGCGGGCGTGATCTCTGGTTTCGGCCGTTCGTTCCAGCCCTCTAACAGCCACCAAAAATTGCAAGACTTGATTCAAATAGACGCGGCCGTGAATCCCGGCAACTCGGGCGGTCCGCTGCTTAATCGCAACGGCCAGGTGATCGGCATCGTCGTGGGGATCGTGAATCCGACCGAGCAGGATGTCTTTATCGGCATCGGCTTTGCGGTGCCGATCAATGTTGCGGGCGGAGCCGCCGGCTTGCCGCCGTATTAAGCGGCGGGCGACAGGACGATGGTCACCGATGCAAGCGCCGGGTGCGCCTCGCCGGCGCCACGGGTTTCACCGAACGTCATGGATTGAAGGAGAAGGCCGATGGATCGAAAAATAAATCTCGAGAACGGGATACCGATGGAGCGCGTGTTGTACGAAGTGAAGAAGGTGATCGTCGGGCAGGACCATCTGTTGGAACGATTGGTCGTCGCGCTGCTGGCGCGCGGGCACATCCTCGTCGAGGGGGTGCCGGGACTGGCGAAGACGATGGCCATCAAAACGCTGGCGGAAGCGATTGGCGGCGAGTTCAAGCGCATCCAATTCACGCCCGACCTTGTCCCGGCCGATTTGATCGGCACGCGCATCTACAATCAAAAGACGGGCGAATTCAATACCTCGCTCGGCCCGGTCTATACCAACCTCCTGCTCGCGGATGAAATCAACCGCGCGCCCGCCAAGGTGCAAAGCGCGCTGCTCGAAGTGATGCAAGAGCGGCAGGTGACCATCGGGCGCGATACCTTCAAAGCGCCGAATCCCTTCCTCGTGCTCGCGACGCAGAATCCCATCGAGACCGAAGGCACGTATCCTTTACCCGAAGCGCAGGTGGACCGCTTTATGCTCAAGGTGCTCGTCGGTTATCCCAATGAGACGGAAGAATTCGTCATCGTCGAGCGGATGACGGGTATTTTGCAGACCGTGCAAAAGGTGTTGACCACCGAGCAGCTGCTGGGCTTGCAGCAAGAAGCCGACCGCGTGTACGCGGACCCCGCCCTCATCGAGTACGCCGTACGGATGGTGACCGCCACGCGGAAGCCGAAAGACTATGGCTTGAAAGAACTGGAACACTATATCATGTTCGGCGCGAGCCCGCGCGCTTCGATCAATCTGATCCTCACCGCGCGGGCGCTCGCCTTCGTGCGTGGGCGCGGTTACGCGCTGCCGCAGGACGTTCTGGATATGGCGCTCGACGTGATGCGCCACCGCCTCGTGCTGTCGTACGAGGCGCTCTCGGACAATGTGACCGGCGACGACCTGTTGAAAAAGATTCTCGACCGCATTCCGATTCCCGTGGTGCCTTTACGTGAGCACGCCAACCTCCGCGTTAACGCCTGAACGCATCCTGCAGCGCCTCGACTGGCAAGTCATCCGCCGGCTGGACGGCCTGCTGCAAGGCGATTATCGCACCCTCTTTTACGGCTACGGCGTAGATTTTGCCGATCTGCGCGAATATCAACCTGAAGATGATATTCGCTATATTGATTGGAACGTCACCGCGCGGATGAATACGCCGTACATCCGGCAATATGTCGAAGATCGCGAAATCACCGCGTGGTTTCTGCTCGACCTCAGCCCGTCGGTGGACTTTGGCACCGTCCAGAGTCTCAAGCGGACGGTGTTGATTGATTTCGTCGCCACGCTGGCGCGGCTGCTGACGCGTCACGGCAATCGCGTCGGCGCGATGTTCGCCAGCGGCGGCCGCCGCGTGGAGCGGACGATACCCGCGCGGGGCGGGCGGATCCAGGTGCTGCGCCTCGTCAACGATCTGCTCAAGCACCCGCGTCTGCCGCAGGCGCCGTTCACCAACTTGACCCCGCTGCTCGAAGCCGGACTGCATTCCATCAAGAGACGCTCGTTGATCTTCATCATCTCGGATTTCATCAGCGCGCCGGGATGGGAGCAGCCGCTGAACCTGCTCAATCAGCGGCACGAAGTCCTCGCCGTACGCTTGTGGGACCCGCGCGAAGTGGAACTGCCGGACATCGGCCCGATCATCATGGAGGATGCGGAGACCGGCGAGCAGCTCTACGTGGATACGCACGACCGGGGGTTCCGCCAGCGCTTTCAAGAGGCGGCGCGGCGGCGCGAAGCAGCCCTGAACGAGGCATTCAAACATGCGGGCGTGGACGGGTTGTCGCTCTCGACTGAAGAAGACCTGGTCCGCGCGATCGTGCGTTTTGCGACGCTGCGCCAGCAGCGCCGGAAGTGATTGCGGAACTGCCTATGTCATTCATCTGGCCCGCGATGCTTGTATTATTGTTGTTGATTCCGCTGTGCGTCGGGCTGTACATCCGGATGCAGCAGCGGCGGCGGCGAATAGCCGAGCGTTACGGC
>DATDRS010000424.1:0-13577 GCA_035291605.1 Anaerolineales bacterium
CCCCGCCTTTATTTCCAGGTGCTATTCTCGCGGGCGGTGTGTTATCATCCCCCCATGAGCAACAACACAGCGTCCCCTTGGGGAAGATGGGAACGGGTCAAAAAGTGGGTGGTCGAGCGCCGCGTTAAAGTCAAAGACGCGGCGGTGAACATCCGGCGGGCGTTTGGGGTGGTGTGGGAGGCGCACCCGCCCTCCGCGCTGGCGATGGGGGCCTGCACGGTCGTGGGCGCGCTGCTGCCCGCGAGCCAGGCGTGGATCGGCAAGCTGATCGTGGACGCCGTGGTCAACGCGATCAACACGCGCGCCGGGGCGGAAACCGGACTGCGGGCCGTGCTGCCGCTGCTGCTCGCGGAGTTCGTCCTGCTCGTGATCCAGGCGACCAACGGGCAGGCGCGCAGCTTCGCCGAGCACGTCCTGCACGCGCGCATCAATTTGAGCATCAACACGCGCATCATCCGCAAGGCGCTCGAGCTCGACCTCTCGCACTTCGAGAATCCCGAATACTACGACAAGCTTCAGAACGCGCGGCGTGAGGCCGACTGGCGCAGCCTGATGATCGTCAACAACGGCTTCTACGTCATTCAGAACGCCGTCACGCTGCTCTCGTACGGCGCGCTGCTGCTGCGCTTCAGCCCCTGGCTGGCGCTCATCCTGTTCGTCGCCACCCTCCCGGCGTTCATCGCCCAGAGCCAGTTTGCCGAGCTGCACTTCCGCGTCCTGTCCTGGCGCGCGCCAGAGTACCGCCGGCTCACCTACCTGGAGCACCTGCTCACCGATTACGAGGCGGTGAAAGAGATCAAGCTCTTTGCGCTGGGCGAGCCGCTGCTGGGCCGCTACGCCGACCTGTTCTGGAAGTTCCTACGCGAAGACCAGGCCATCGCGCAGAAGCGCAGCCTGGCCTCGTTGGGGTGGGGCCTGCTCGCGACGCTCTCGTATTACGGCGCGTACGCGTGGATCGTCTGGCGCGCGGTCGGCGGCGTGATCACGCTCGGCGATATGACGATGTACCTGGCCATCTTCCGGGGCAGCCAGAACATGTTCGAGGCCATCTTCTACGGCCTGAGCGACCTGTACGAAAACGGGTTGTTCATGAGCAACCTGTTCGCGTTCCTCGAGCTTGAGCCGCAGATGGCCGTGGCCGCCCGGCCCCTGCCCGCGCCCAGGAACATCCGGCAGGGGATCGAGTTCCGGAACGTCTGGTTCAAATACGACGGTCACGGCGAGTGGGCGCTGCGCGACGTGAGCCTGTGCATCCAGCCCGGCGAGAAGATCGCGCTCGTCGGGCCGAACGGCGCGGGGAAGACGACGCTCATCAAGCTGCTCACCCGGCTCTACGACCCGACCGAGGGAGAGATCCTGCTCGACGGGGTGGACCTGCGTGACTACGACCTGCACGACCTGCGCCAGCGCGTGGGCGTCATCTTTCAGGACTTCGTCCGCTATCACGTCTCGGCGGCGGAGAACGTGGGCTTCGGGCAGATCGAGGCGCTGGACGACCGCCCCAGGATCGTCGGCGCGGCCCGCAAGAGCGGCGCGGACCCGGTGATCACCGCGCTCCCCGACGGCTACGACACCGTCCTCGGGCGCTGGTGGAACAAGGGGCGCGAACTCTCCGGCGGCGAGTGGCAGAAGATCGCGCTGGCCCGCGCGTTCATGCGCGATTGCGAGGTGATCGTCCTCGACGAGCCGACCGCCTCCCTCGACGCCGAGAACGAATTCCGCGTGTTCCAGCAGTTCCGCGCGTTGACCTCGGACAAGATGGCGGTGCTCATCAGCCACCGCTTCTCTACGGTGCGCATGGCCGACCAGATTTACGTGATTGAGAAGGGGGAGATCACCGAGCGCGGCGCGCACGAGGACCTGCTGGCGCTGGGCCGGACGTATGCGCGGCTGTTTACGCTGCAGGCGGAGTCGTACAAATAAGGTAGGGGCGAGCGGCCGCTCGCCCCTACGGTTTTGGGCAGGCGCGCTATGCCATTCAAAAAACTCTTAATTGGACTGAGCCTGACTCTGATTGCGCTGTTCAGCGGGTGCGCGGCCCCCGCGCCGCCTTCTGCCCCCACTAAACCGCCTCCGCCTGTGCGGACGGCGCAGGCCCCGACCGTTCGACCGCCTCAAGCGCCGACTGTCACAGCTCCACAGGCAGGGGCAATCACTTCGACTCCTGCGACGGTTGTCTCCGAAACGCCGACGACCCTTGCTGTTCCAGTCCTACACGAATATCCGGTTCCTTCCGGTTCTCACCCGCACGACGTCGCCCCTGCACCCGATGGCGCAGTGTGGTACACCGCGCAGGCGACCGGCGAGCTGGGACGGTTGAATCCGGACACAGGGGAGACGCATCACATCAAACTGGGCAGCGGATCGGCGCCGCATGGCGTGATCGTCGGGCCGGATGGCGCGCCGTGGATCACGGATAGCGGCCTCAACGCCATCGTCCGGGTTGATCCCGCGACCGAAGCGGTTCAGGTTTTCCCGTTGCCGGCCGGGAGCGGCCGTGCCAATCTCAACACCGCCTCGTTCGACGGGCGCGGCGTGTTGTGGTTCACCGGGCAGAGCGGGGTATATGGCCGTTTAGACCCGGGAGTGGGGCAGGTGGAGGTGTTCGACGCCCCGCGCGGCCGTGGGCCGTATGGGATTGCCGCGACGCCAGGAGGCGATGTGTATTACGCCTCGCTCGCGGGCAGTCATATTGCCTGGATTGATCTGGTCACGGGCGCGGCGGCGGTGCTGGAACCGCCCACGCCTAATCAAGGCGCGCGCCGCGTCTGGTCAGACTCGCGCGGGCGGATTTGGGTGAGCGAGTGGAACGCAGGCCAGGTAGGGATGTATGATCCTGCTACAGGCGCGTGGCGCGAGTGGCAGCTCCCTGGGAGCAGCCCCAGGGCTTATGCGGTTTACGTGGACGACCGCGACCAGGTGTGGTTGAGCGACTTCGGCGCGAACGCGCTGGTGCGCTTTGACCCTGCGCGGGAAGCATTCGAGGTCTTCACGCTGCCGAGTTCCCCGGCGAACGTGCGGCAAATCCTCGGCCGCCGCGGGGAGGTGTGGGGCGCGGAGTCGGGCGTGGATAAATTGGTTGTGATAAGGACTCCGTGATATTCCGTCTGATTGTGGGCGGGCGACGTTCGGAGTAGAATCAGACCATGGCGCTAGACAAGGAACTTTATCGCAAGGTTTACGCTGCTCACCGACAGTGGAGTGAAGAAAAACTGTTGTATCAGATTCGGCACGAGAGCGCTCTGTCCTCTCGTGAGGCATGGGAACGGTACGCCGCGCTTGTCGAATTCTGTTGGCGGATCGCTCCCGAATCAGGTGATTGGGAGCGGAAGCAGAAATTGATCGCTTTGGCGCAGTATTACGAACGGGTGCAAAAGCTAGAAGCGTGGAGGCGTGCACGTGCAAAAGCAGCTTGAGGTGCCTGTCAATACTGCAGTGGAGTTCCTTGAAAAGAACGACTATCGCTACGCCATTATCGTAGGCGTAGCTTTGTCGCAGTGGGGGCGTATCCGTGTTACACAGGATGTGGACTTCAAAGTCCTCGTGACAGATACAGAATATACGGCTATGCGCGCCGCGTTGCGTGCCGCCTTCCCCACTCGCGCACGGGAGCATGTTCCAGAAAACCCCTTCATTGTTGCAGTTGAAATAGGGGGTGTCGTAGTGGATTTTCTATTGACTTTACCCGGTTACGAAGAATTGATCATTGAGCGCGCGGTTCGCCGCGATTTTGGAAATTTCTCGGCGTGGGTTTGTTCAGCGGAAGACTTGATTATCCAAAAGGTGGTAGCGGGGCGCGGCAAGGATTGGCCTGATGTCGAGGCCTTGCTGATTGCTCAGTGCGGCAAGTTGGACGAAGCCTACATTGAAGACTGGCTCTCTCAATTTGCCGAGGCGCTGGAGAAGCCGGAGATACTCACAGACTACACACGCCTTTTGGCAGAGTCGAAAACGAAAAAGCTGGATTAAGTCGTCTCGACGGGTTTCGCCCCCGTTATCTCCATCAAATCCTTCACCCCCAGCCGGATATTTGCTCCCCGCTGCCCCGCGCTGATGTGGATATAGGGCAGCGCCAGCGCCTCGCGCTCGATGCAAATCTCAAAACCCTTGTTGAGCAGCGCCAGCGCCGAAATGCCCCCGACTTGGAGGCCGGTGAGCGCTTCGGCCTCGCGCTGCGTCGCCATCTTGAGTTTCTTCTCGCCGAGCGAGGCGGCCAGCGCCTTGAGATTCAACTCGCGCCCGGCAGGGACTATCACGAGTAGAGGGCGGGCGCGAGACCCGCCCTTACCCTCGCGCAAGACCACCAGCGTTTTGTAGACGCACTCCGGCGGCACACCCAGCAGTTCGGCAACCTCCTCGGCCGAATGCTTCTCCGGAGAAAATTCAAAGACCTCGTACTGGATTTTGTGCGCGTCGAGCAGGCGGGTGACGTTGTTGCGGAAAGGCACTAATCACCCACCTCGGCGACGGCGCTCGGTTTCAGAGCGTGGCGCGGCATCAGCCAGAGGCTGGCCAACGCCGCCGTCAGGCCGAGGGCCGAGTTCGCCTGCAGGACGTACGCCAGGCCGACACGGTCGGCGGCGATGCCGCTCACGTACGCTCCAATCGCGCCGGCGGTGAACATGAAGCCCAGGATGACGCCCGAGGCCAGCGCCGCGCGGCTCGGAAACGACCGCTGGGCGGTGGTGACCAGGATGCTGTGCGGCGCGCCGTTGAGCAGCCCGGCGAGAGCGGCCAGCAGGTAAATCCACGCGCCCTGCGCTCCCGGAAAGAGGAAAAAGGGCAGGGCGCTCAACCCGCAGGCGAGCGCGATCGTCCGGCGCTGCCCCCAGCGTTCGCTGAACATCGCGCCGATCACGCCGCCGATGGCTGACCCGCCCATGAACAGCGCCACGACGGCCCCGTAGATCGTCGGCGCCAGGCCGAGGTCGTGAAGATATTTGGGCGCGAAGGTCGTCATGACGGATTGCGCCCAGACGCGCAGGCCGGCCAGCAGCATGACGACTGCGAACAGATTCAAATCCGGCGGCGAGGTTGCGGCGCCGGTCTCGCGGCTCGCCACGGGCGTCGGTTGCGCCGAGGGGCGCATCGCCCAGACCATAAACAATCCGACCGGGACCGTCAGGCCCGCCGGGATGAGGATCCCCGCCGGCCCCAGGTTATCCATGATCACGCCGCCAATGGCCGGGCCGAGGGAAAGCCCGCCCTGGCCGAAGAGGAAAAAGATGGAGGCCGCCGTCGCCATCTGCCCGGCCATGTACTGCCGGCCGACCTGCGCGGCTTTCATCGTCCCCGGCGGGTGGAATGCGCCCGAGCCAAGCGCACCGAGGACCAGGCAGGCAATAGACCCGTAACCGGGCGTGACGGCGGCCAGCGCGAAGAGGCCCGCCATCCACAGCACGCCTCCGGCGGCAGCCCAACGCGCGCTATAGCGGTCGGACAGCCAGCCGAAGACCGGTTGCGACAAAGAGCCGACCATCGAATACATCATCGCGATCAACCCGATGACGGCGTTGGTCAATCCGAGGGGCGTGCTGAGCACGGCCAGCAGGATGCTGGTCTGGCCGTTGAGCACGTCCACGGCGAAATGGTTGAGCGAGACGGCCAGGAACAGCGGCTGGCGGAGGAGCCGGAGCGGCTTCAGGTTAATGAATCTCATGCGGGTTAGAGATGCGCCAGGAAGTTCAGCACACGCCCGAAGGCGCGGCTGACGAAGCCCGGCCACGCGGACGAAGGCAGGGGCGAGGGGAAGCGCGTCGCGCCGGGGTCGTCCCAGCGGTTGCCGTCGCCGCTCGTGGACCACAACAAATCGCGGCCCTTGAAGCCGGCGTCAATCACGCCCTGGTCGGGGTCATAACCGTTGTTGACGTAGGTGTTGTCGTGAATCCAGTTGTCTTCAGGGACGACCGGGACGTCCCACTCCTTCTTGTCGCCGAAGAACTCAGGAAAATCGCTCATGGCCACGAGCGCCACGGCAAAAGACTTGTTGCCGCTGAAAGTGTTGCCCGTCACCTCAGTCGAGTCCGCCGACATGATCAGCAGCCCGCTGCCCGGCGGGACAAGGTGGACGGTCATCTCCGGGCGCGAGAAGTTCGCCAGGTTGTTGTTCTCGAAGCGGTTGTTCACGACGCGTGTGTTTGAACCTTCGGCGGCGGTCTTGCCAGGGAGCAGGAAGACCAACAGCCCGGCGGTGTTGTCGTGGCTGGAGTTGTCCTCCACCAACGCGTCTACGGAATTCTCGATCTCGAAGCCGGAGACGTTGCCGAAGGCCTCGTTGTCGCGGACGACGATCTGGCGCGACTGGCCGACGTAGATGCCGGTGTCGTTCACGCCGCTCGTCTGGCACTGCTCGATCAGCACGTCGGTCGAGAGGATGGGGAAGAGGCCGTACTCGCCCGTGTCGTCGGTGACCACGTCGCGGAAGACGGCGCTGGTGACGCCCTGCGCCTGGACGCCGTTGGAGGTGTAGTGGATGATCTTGAAGCCGGTGATCGTGAAGTAATCGCCGACGGAGACGACCCCGTTGGCCTTCTGGCCCTGGCCGTCGAGCGTTGGCCGCTGATCTCCCTGGACGACGCCTTCCAACGTGATGCTCTCCGCGCTGACCAATACTTCTTCGTTGTAGACGCCGGGCATGACGCGGATCGTGTCGCCAGGCTGGGCGCGGTCTACCGCAGCCTGAATAGACTCTCCGGCTTGCACACTGACCACCTGCCCCGCGCCGCGCCGGTCAGGGTTGTTAGGCGGGGTGGGATCACCGGCCTTGCCATGCCCGCCGAGCTTGGGGACATCGGGCGCGGCGGGCCAGAAGCCCAGCGCAAGCACGCCGGCGATCACCACGGCTAACAATCCGCCGAGGAGGGAGGAAAACCGTTGCTTCATGTGCAGGTCGACTCCTAAGAATGTGGTGGGTGGCGGGGAGAGTATCATACTCTGCGGGCGCGTCAAGCGGGCTTGAGCCGCAACCCGAGACGCAGTACAATCCCCGCGCGCGAGAGAAAGGCAAGGAGAGTATGGCTGAAATGGGAGTGGAGATGGTTTGCGCGAACTGCGGCCGCCAGCTCGATCCGGCGGACAAGTTCTGCCGGGAGTGCGGTCTGCCGACGATGCGGCAGGCCCAGCGGCAGAAAGAGATCCCCACCCTGCCGCCGGACACGGGCGAGCTGAAGCGGGCGCTGAATACGGCTGTCCCTGAGCCGAAGCCGTTCGTCCGCGCTGAGCCGCCGCCTGAGCCTGAGCCGCTTGAAGCGGAAACGACGAGCGACGTCCTGAGAGCCACCAACCCGACCTATACGGCGCAGATGGCGACGGCGACGACGGTGATGCTGGTGATGATCGTCCTCTTTGCGATTATGGCAGTTGTGTTTTTGGTGCTGGCCTTTTGGCTGTAAAAATGCGTGATGCGCCTGCGATTAAACACGAAGCAGGCGGCGATGTGAGCCGCCTGCTGTTGTCGTTAAAGCAGACCCAACAGGTTTTCAAAATCTGTCGGGTCTGGATGCGATCTTAGAACAGCCCCCAGTCCGCGCCAGCGCCTTCTTCCATCATCGAGGGGTCCCACATTTCCATGCTCATCTCGATGCGGGTCGGCTGGCCGGAGACGACTTCGACCTTCTTGCGGGTCTGCTCGAGCAGGGCCGGGCCGTAGGGGCAGAAGGGGGTGGTGAGGATCATCTTCACCAGCGTCTGGCCCGGCTCAAGCTCGAGGTCACGGACGAGGCCAAGCTCGACGATGTTCAGCCCGATTTCAGGGTCAACCACATCGCGCAGGGCTTCGCGGACTTCGTCGGCCTTGGCTTTGTCCTGGGATTCGGCCTGCCAGACCAGTTGGTTGGGCGCAGGAGCTTCGGACATGCTAACTCTCCGGGAGAGAAATGGTATCAACGGCGATCGAGGTCGCCTTGCCGGGCGTGATGACGTAGACGCAGTGTCCTGCGCCGTCGAGCACGCACGTGGTTTTTTCGACGTTGGCAGCCAGCACCTGGCTGATCAGGGTCTGGTCTATCGCGCAGACCTCGGGGTGCTTCTGGCCGAGGCGCAGGTAGGGGCAGTTGTACTCGCTGAGCGAGATGGTCTCGCCGGTGCGGTTCCAGCGGGCCGTGAAGCCCTCCGCGCCGAGCATCTCGACGAGGAGTTCCATCTTCTCTTCGAGCGACTTGCCCTCCAGTTTGGCGGCGTACTCGGCCACGATGCCTTCGGCCATACGCGTGAACATGGCCTCAATCCCGTCCGGCGGCATGGAGGCTTTAAGCTCGTCGAGCAAGCGCCCGCTCAGGCGCACATATTGAGGCGCTGGGGCGCGTTCGATGGCAGCCTCAGTAAGCGAGTAAGCCAGGTGAGGCCGGCCGACGCCGTGCCGGACTTCGGAGGCTGTGACCAGGCCTTCGGCTTGGAGCGCCGCAAGATGGTGGCGCACCGAAATGTGCGAAATCGAGATCGCCTCGACAAGGCCGGCGATAGTCGCCTGCCCGCCCGCTCTGATCGTCTGAAGGATGCGTTCGCGTGTGATGCTCATGGCCTGGTGAAGCGCCGCACAAACCGATGCCACGCCGGTTTTATCTTTCAACCAGCAAAAGGCAGCGTTTATCGTACTTCCGACGCGAGTATAGCACTAAACTGGCAGTATTGTCAATAAAGTATATTTTTATATAAAATATTGACATTTATTTGTGAGAGATGATATAATGTGCGTGGCTCAAAGATAGGACGCTTGGGTGCAGCAGTCCACACGGGCGCGGATAGAACTGTTTGGGTGCAGAAGAATATCCGGGCATAGTCAGATGCTGATGGAATGATTCAGCAGTAAGGAGCGAAAAGTTTCATGCCTTCGGTGCTCGAAATTCGCAATTTGCATGTGTCGGTTGAAGACAAGCCCATTCTCAAAGGGGTGAATCTCATCGTCAAGCAGGGCGAGATTCACGCCATCATGGGGCCGAACGGGACGGGCAAGTCCACGCTGGCTTACACCATCATGGGGCATCCCGGCTACACCGCGACGGCCGGGCAGATTATTTTCAAGGGCGTGGACATTTTGGAATTGGAACCCGACGCGCGCGCGCGGCTCGGGTTGTTCCTCGCGTTCCAGTATCCGGTGGCCATCCCCGGCGTGAGCGTGGCGAACTTTTTGCGGACGGCGATCAATGCGAAGCGCCGCGCGGCCAACCCGGAGGACAAGGGCATCGCCATCCCCGAGTTCCGCAAGCTGCTCAGGACCAAGATGGATATGCTGCAGATGCCGCACGACTTTGCCGGACGCTATCTGAACGACGGCTTCTCCGGCGGCGAGAAGAAGCGCGCCGAGATTTTGCAGTTGGCGACGCTCGAGCCGGAGATCGCCGTGCTCGACGAGACGGACTCGGGCCTCGACATTGACGCGCTGCGGATTGTGGCGAACGGCGTGAACGCGCTCGCCGGCCCGAACCTGGGCGTGCTCGTCATCACCCACTATCAGCGCATCCTCAATCACGTCAAGCCGCACTTTGTGCACGTGATGCTCAACGGGCAGATTGTCGAATCGGGCGGCGCGGAGCTCGCGCTGCATCTCGAAGAGCACGGCTACGACTGGGTGCGCGAGAAGTATGAGGAGGTCTCCAATGGCTGACAAAGACGTTGTTCTTGATTCCAAAGACCGCTACGAGGAAGAGTACGGTTTTCACGAGGCGGAGAACTACACCTTCAAGGCGAAGAAGGGGCTGAACCGCGAGGTCGTGATTGATATGTCACGGATGAAGGGCGAGCCGCAGTGGATGATCGACTTCCGCCTGAAGGCGCTCGACATCTTCTGGAAGAAGCCGATGCCCAACTGGGGCGCGGATTTGAGCGGGATTGATTTCGACAACATTTACTACTACATCAAGCCCTCCGAAGAGAGCGTGAAGTCGTGGGACGACGTCTCGCCGGAAGTAAAGAACACCTTTGACAAACTGGGCATCCCCGAGGCCGAGCAGAAGTTCCTGGCAGGCATGGGCGCGCAGTACGAGTCCGAGATGGTGTATCACGCCGTCCGCAAGGACCTGGAAGAGAAAGGCGTCATCTTCCTCTCGATGGACGACGGCCTGCGCGAGCATCCTGATCTGGTCAAGCAATACTTCAGCACGATCATCCCGCCAACGGACAACAAGTTTGCGGCGTTGAACAGCGCCGTCTGGTCGGGCGGCTCGTTCATCTATGTCCCGAAGGGCGTGCAGGTGGAGATGCCGCTGCAGGCGTACTTCCGCATCAACGCCAAGAACATGGGGCAGTTCGAGCGCACGCTCATCATTGTGGACGAGGGCGCGTACGTGCACTACGTGGAGGGTTGCACCGCGCCGATTTACTCGAGCGACTCGCTTCACTCAGCCGTGGTCGAGATCATCGTCAAGAAAGGCGCGCGCTGCCGCTACACCACCATCCAGAACTGGTCTACGAACGTGTACAACCTGGTGACCAAGCGCGCCGCCGCGTACGAGAACGCGACGATGGAATGGATTGACGGGAACCTCGGCTCGAAGGTGACGATGAAATACCCGGCGGTGTACCTGTTGGAGCCGGGCGCGCATGGCGAGGTTCTCTCCATCGCCTTTGCGGGCAAGGGGCAGCAGTTGGACGCGGGCGGCAAGGTCGTCCACGGCGCGCCGCACACGTCCAGCAAGATCACCTCCAAGTCCATCAGCAAGGGCGGCGGGCGCGCGTCGTATCGCGGCCTGCTCAAAGTCTACAAGGGCGCGCATCACTCCCGCTCCAACGTCGTGTGCGACGCCCTGCTGATTGACGACCAGTCCCGCTCGGACACCTACCCGGTGATCGAGATTGACGAGGACGAGGTCAACATCGGCCACGAGGCCTCGGTGTCGAAGGTGGGCGAGGATCAGCTCTTCTATCTGATGAGCCGCGGCCTCTCCGCGGAGCAGGCGGCGAGCATGGTCGTGGGCGGGTTCATCGAGCCGCTGGTGAAGGAACTGCCGATGGAGTATGCCGTGGAACTGAACCGCCTCGTCCAGCTGCAGATGGAAGGCAGCGTCGGGTAATTCGCAGCGGAAACGACTGAAGTCGCGACGACGATTTCATGAATGGCTGGGGCGGGTAAGGACGCCCGCCCCTTTGCGTGAATAGGACCATGATGACGACGATTGAAACCCCCGCCGCGAAGCCGGCGGAACAGACTCCGAAATACCAGCGGACGGTGATCACCACTGGCCGGAGGAAGGAAGAACCAAAGGCGGCCGAGTTCAGGCTGGCTAAAGCCGAGGTGCTGGCGCTCTCCAGGGCCAAAAAGGACGCCGCCTGGTACGCGCGGCGGCGCCTCGCCGCGTGGAAAGTCTACGAGGTCGCGCCGATGCCGACGCTCAACGACGAGGCCTGGCGGCGCACCGACATCCGCCCGTTCAAATGGAGCGCGATCACCCTGCCGCATCACTTGAACGGCAAACTCCCAGGGCAGCGCGTGCCGGGCGAATTGCTCAAGCCGCTCGTCGGCAAGGAACAGGGCGGGCAGCTGGTGCTGGTCGGGGGCCGGGTCGAGCAGTATGCGCTCGACGCCGCGCTCAAGCGAAAGAAGGTCGTCTTCGCCGATTTCATCACCGCGACCAAAAAGCGCCCGGAACTCGTCAAGAAGTATCTGGGCAAGGTGGTCAAAATCGCCGAGGGCAAGTTCGCCGCGCTGGCGGAAGCCCTCGCGGACGGCGGGTTGTTCGTCTACGTCCCGAAAGGCGTGGCGCTCGAACTGCCGCTGCATTCGGTCGCCTGGCTCACCGGCCCGGCCCACTTCAGCCGGGTGGTGATCGTCGTGGACGACGGCGCCTCGGCGACGGTGGTGCACGAGACGGCCTCGCCCGCCAGCGCGACGGAGCAGACCCTGCACGCAGCCACGGTCGAGGTGCTGGTGGGCAAGGACGCGCACCTGACGTTCGTCGAGCTGCAATCGCTGGGCAAGAACGTCTGGAATTTCACCCACGAGCGCGTGCGCGTGGGCCGGAACTCCAAGGTGGACTGGATCTTCTCGGCGGTCGGGACGAAGGTGACCAAAAACTTCTCGACGATTGACCTGGACGGCGAAGGCGCGGTCGGCAAGATGTCCGGCTTCTACTTCGCCGACGGCGATCAGCATCTCGACCACGACACCCAGCAGAACCACAACGCGCCGCACACGACGAGCGACCTGCTGTTCAAGGGCGCGGTGAAGGAAAACAGCCGCTCGGTGTGGCAGGGCATGATCTACGTGGCCCCCGGCGCACAGAAGACGGACGGCTATCAGGCGAACCGCAACCTGGTGCTGAGCAAGAGCGCCCGCGCCGACTCCATCCCCGGCCTGGAGATCCTCGCCGACGACGTGCGCTGCACCCACGGCGCGACGGTCGGACAAATGGAAGAAGAGCACCTCTTCTACCTGATGGCCCGCGGCCTGCCGCGCAAGGAAGCTGAGAGGCTGGTGGTGGACGGCTTCTTCGACCCGATCCTCCAGCGCATCCCGTTCGAGGGCGTGCGGCAGCGGCTGAAGAAGTCTATTGAAGCGAAGATGGGGTGAGGTCAACAAGGCAACAGGCGCCCGGGTAGACGGATGTCACCTGTATGCCTGTGTCCTTGTGTGCTTGTACGCCTATGCGCGCCAAATTCGCCGTCGGCGAAACGGTTGAAATGCTCTGCGACCACCTCCGCGACGGGCGGCGCGCGAACGATTGGCTGCCGGGGCGCGTGGTGGAAGTGGACAACCGGATGGTGGCGGTAAAATTCGACGCCGACGTCTTCTCCAGCAATGGCTGGCGCATCCCCGACCGGATTTTGTGGTGCGCGCACGGGTCGCGGAACATCCGCCGCCCTCAGAAATCTGACTAGATGAACACCCTGACTACCCTGAAAACCCTCGACCTCGCCCGGATCCGCGCCGATTTTCCCATCCTCGCCCGCGAAGTCCGCCCCGGCGTCCCGCTCGTCTATCTCGACTCCACGGCCACTTCACAAAAACCGCTCTCCGTCCTCGAGGCGATGGACACCTACTACCGCCGCTCGAACGCCAACGTGCACCGCGGCATCCACGCGCTGGCCGAAGAGGCGACCGCGCTGTACGAAGGCGCGCGCGGGCGGGTCGCGAAGTTCATCCGCGCCCGCTCGACGCGCGAGATCATCTTCACGCGCAACACGACCGAGGCGATCAACCTCGTCGCCTACAGTTGGGGCCGCGCCAACGTCCGCGCCGGGGACGCGGTCGTCATCACCGAGATGGAGCACCACTCGAACATCGTCCCGTGGCAGATGCTGACCGCCGAGAAGGGCGCGGCGCTGAAAGTCATCCCGATCACCGATGAGGGTGAACTTGACCTCGCCGCCTTTGAGACCATCCTGAAGCAATCCCCGAAAATCGTCTGCCTGGCGCACATGTCGAACGTGCTGGGGACGATCAACCCTGTGACCGAGATTGCGGCGAAGGCCCACGCGGCGGGGGCGCTGGTGCTGGTGGACGGCGCGCAGTCGGTCCCCCATTTCCCGGTGGACGTGCAGGCCCTCGGGGTGGACTTCCTCGCCTTCTCGGCGCACAAGATGTGCGGCCCGACGGGTATCGGGATTTTGTGGGCAAGGCAGGAATTGCTCGAGGCCATGCCGCC
>DATDRS010000425.1:0-44898 GCA_035291605.1 Anaerolineales bacterium
AGTGCGGTTCATCACTGCGTCACTCGAATCAGCCAGTTGCCTTATTGGCCCCGGCGCACCGTCCAGGAAGTAGTCGGTGCTCGTCGCGCTCTGCTGGGCAACCCGGCCATTGCCATACAGATAGATGCTGCTTCCATCCGCCAGCACTTGCGTCAGCCCCGCGTTCAAGTCCAGCGTGTAGGTCGTGACCGCGCTGTTGGCAGTCTGCTTCAAACGGTCGCCTAAGCCGTTGTAGCGGAAGCCATAGGTACTGGCCCCCTGCGTGGTTGTGATGAGCCGGTTGGCGGCGTCATACGTGTAGGTGTATACCCCGTCGTTGAGCAAGTTGCCGTTCGCATCCCAGATGTAGGTTATCTTTCCCCGCCGGGCCATAGAGTCGCTTTCTGCGGTATACTCTGACCCCAGGCGGCAGCGCGCCGCCCGGTAACTGTGACCATGCTCCCCGACTTCCGCGTCCGGCAGCGCGATTACCTGCTCGAAATCTCGCGCGCCCTCACCGAAGCGCTCGACCTGGCGACCGTGCTCGAGCGCATCTTGCAGGCGGCGGCGGAGCTGCTTGCCGGGCAGGCCGGGCTGATCGCGCTGCGCGAGGAAGCCGGCCGCTGGCAGCTGCGCGCGCACTACGGCATTCCCAAGCCGTTCGTCGCCTACTTTAATCCGCTGCTGGCCGGCATCCCGGAGCAGGGCGACCCGGAACGCTTCGCCCTGCCGGAGGTGAACCGGCGGCTGCAGGCTATCACCCAGGCGGCCAGCCTCGGCCTGCTGCAGGGCGTGGGCCTGCCGATGGTCGCGCGCGACGAAGTCGTGGGCATCATTTACATTTTCCGCGCCTACGCCACGGCGTTCTCCGCGGACGACCGGGCGCTCCTCGGCAGCTTCGCGGACCAGGCCGCGATCGCGGTGCACAATGCGCGGCTCTACCAGCAGACGAACCAGGAGAAGCGCCGGCTGGACGCCATCCTCGAAAGCACCGCGGACGGCGTGCTCATCATGGACGCCGCGCATTCCATCCAGCGCTTCAACCGCGCGCTGGCGAAGCTCACCGGCTGGAGCGCCGCCGAGGCGATCGGCCGCGCGCACGACGAAGTGATCAAATGGGCGCGGCGCGAACCGGGGCCGGACCTGGCCGAAGCCGAGGCCGGCGGCTGGCCGCTCGGCAGCACTCCCGCCCCGCTCTACGTCGAAGGCGACCTGCGGCGCAAGGGCGGCAGCTACACCGCCGCCGGGATCACCTACGCCCCCCTGTTCGACCGGGAGGGGCGGCTGGTCAACCTCATCGCCAACGTGCGCGACATCACCCGGTTCCGCGAGGCGGAGGAGCTCAAGAGCACTTTCATCTCGATCATCAGCCACGAGTTGAAGACGCCGGTCGCGCTCATCAAGGGCTACGCCGAGACGTTACAGCGGGAGGACGCCCGCTGGGACTCCAGGACGGTGCGGGAAAGCCTGAACGTGATCGTGGAAGAGGCCGACCGGCTGGCGGAGCTGATCGAGAACCTGCTCGACGCCTCGCGCCTGCAGGCCGGCGCGCTCAAGCTCAACCTCACCGAGACGCCGCTCGACCAACTGGCCGCGCGGATGGTGGAGAAATTCAAGACGCAGTCCCCGGCGGGGAAGCACCTCCTGAGCGCGGAGTTCCCCCCGGACTTTCCCGGCGTGATGGGCGACGAGGAACGCCTGACGCAGGTGTTGAGCAACCTGCTCTCGAACGCGATCAAGTACTCGCCGGCCGGCGGGCGGGTCGCCGTGCGCGGGCGGGTCGAGCCGCAGCAGGTCGTCATCAGCGTCTCCGACGAGGGGCCGGGCATCGCCGCCGCCGACCTGCCGCGCGTGTTCGACCGCTTCTACCGCGCCGACTCCGACCTGACTAAACGCGCCAAAGGCGCGGGGCTGGGGTTGTTCCTGGCCAAGGCCATCGTCGAGGCGCACAACGGGCGCATCTGGGCCGAGTCCATGCCGGGGAAAGGGACGACGTTCTCATTCTCGCTGCCAAGGTAATTTTTGATTGCTGATTGCGCGAAGCGTTGCCGGTTGGCGTCGCCCTCAATCGGCGATCAGAAATCAACACTCTACAATCCCGAAAGGTTTTTTCATGCCGCCGATTAAGATGCAAGTTTCCTGCCCCAACTGCCGGGCGCCGGTCACGGCTACCATCGAGCAGCTCTTCGACGTGGCCCAGGACCCGAGCGCCAAGAACCGCTTCCTGAGCGGGCGTTTCAACCAGATCAACTGCCCGAACTGCCGCTACCAGGGGCAGGTAGCGACCCCCCTGCTCTATCACGACGCGGACAAAGAACTGCTGCTGAGCTTCGTTCCGATGGAACTCGGCCTGCCGCAGATGGAGCAGGAAAGGATCCTCGGCAAGCTCATGAACGAGGTGATCAACAAGCTCCCGCAGGAGAAGCGCAAAGGGTATCTGCTGAACCCCAAGCCCGCGCTCACGCTGCAGGGGATGATGGACCGCATCCTGGAGGGCGAAGGCATCACCCGCGAGATGATGGACGCGCAGAAGGCCAAGGCCCAGTTGATCCAGCAGCTGCTCACGACGCCCGAGGCGCAGTTGCCCGCGCTGGTGAAGGAGAAAGACGCCGAGCTGGACGCCGCGTTCTTTCAACTCCTCGCCGCCTCCGCCGAGGCCCAGGCCGTGGAGGGCAACCAGAACGGCGCGCAGCGCCTGCTTAACCTGCGGCAAAAACTGCTGGAGCTCTCGTCCTTCGGCGCGCAGGCCAGGCAGCGGCAGCAATCCTTCGAGGCCGCCGTCCGCGAACTGCAGGCGCTCGGCGACAAACTCACGCAAGATAAGCTGCTCGAACTGATCCTCAAGGCGGACGACGACGACAAGGTGGCGGCGTACGCCTCCTTTGCGCGCCCGGCGCTCGACTATGCCTTCTTCGAGGCCCTGACCAAGCGCATTGACCGGGCGCCGGGCGCGGACAAGGAGCGGCTGGCCAAACTGCGCGAGACGCTGCTGCAGCTCACGCAGGAGATTGACGCCGTGGCCAAGGCGCAGATGGAAGAGGCGGCGGATGTCCTGCGCGCCCTGCTCGAAGCGACGGACCTGTATCAGGCCTTGCGCGAAAATGCCCCGCACATTGACGACACCTTCATGGCCGTGCTCAACATGAACATGGAGGCCGCCCAGAAGGCCGGGCGGCTCGACCTGCTCCAGCGCCTGACCCTGATCAGCGATGGCGTCATGCAAATGATGCAGGAGAGCGTCCCGCCAGAGATTCGCTTCATCAACGAGCTGCTGCAGATCCCCTCCGGCGAGCAGGCCGAGGCCGAGCTCAAGCGCCGCTCCGCCGAGATCAACCCGCAGATGGTGGACGCGATGAGTTACATTGCCCAGAGCCTGCGCCAGAACGGCCAGCCGCAGCTCGCCGAGCGCCTGGAGCAATTGCAGACGGTGGCGGTCGGCGAACTGATGGCGGCGAACTGGAAAAAGTAACGTGAGGCGCGCCCCGTGCTCCGTTATGGAATACGCGCGACGCGCTGCTGCGCCGCACGCATGAGGGAGACCAAGCACATGGACTTCAAAATCGTCAACGAGAAACTCAGCCAGGCCGTCGCCCTGCTCGCCGAGCAAAACATAGACCTCTGGCTGACCTTTGTGCGCGAGACGGCGCTCACCTCCGATCCGTGCCTGGACCTGGTGGCCGGGCTGGATGTGACATGGCACTCCGCGTTCCTCGTCAGCCGCACGGGCAAGCGCGCGGCGATTGTGGGCCGCTTCGACGGAGAAAACGTGCGGGCCATCGGCGGCTACACACAGGTCATCACTTACGATCAGAGCATCCGCCAGCCGCTGCTCGACGCCGTCGCCCATCTCAACCCGCAGACGATCGCGCTCAACTTCTCACAGAGCGACCCGGCTGCCGACGGGTTGACCCACGGCATGCAGCGCTATCTCGCGGAGATTTTCGCCGGGACGTCCTACGCCGCGCGGTTTGTCTCCGCCGAGAAGTTCATCGCCGCGCTGCGCGGGCGCAAGTCAGGGATGGAACAGGCGCGGATCAGAGCCGCCATCCGCGCGACCGAGAAATTGTTCGCCCGGATCAGCAACGCGCTGAAGCCCGGCCAGACCGAAACGCAAATCGCCGAGAAGATGCACGCCTGGCGCAAAGCGCAGGGGCTGGGAACTGCGTGGGGCGAGCCGTATTGCCCCATCGTCAACGCGGGGCCGGACTCCCCCGTCGGCCACGCCGCGCCGGGCAAATTCAAGGCCGCGCGCGGCCAGCTGCTGCACATGGACTTCGGCGTGAAGCAGGACGGTTTCTGCTCGGATTTGCAGCGCATGTGGTATTTCCTCGACCAGGGCGAACGGCGCGCGCCGGACGACGTGCGCCGGGCGTGGGACGCCTGCTGGGCTGCGCTGAACGCCGGCGCGGAAATGCTGAGACCGGGCGCGGCCGGTTGGGAAGTGGACGCCGTCGCGCGCGAAACGCTGGTAAAGGCGGGGTTCCCCGAATACCAGCACGCGCTGGGGCATCACCTGGGCCGCGTGGCGCACGACGGCTCGACGCTGCTCGGGCCGCTCTGGGAGAAGTACGGCCAGGCCCCGCTGGGCACCGTCGAGGCCGGCAACGTCTTCACACTCGAACTCGGCGCAGCCGTGCCGGGGCGCGGGTACATCGGCCTGGAAGAAGACGTGCTGGTGACGGAGACCGGCGTCGAGTGGTTGAGCAAGCCCCAGCGAAAACTCTGGCTTATTTAGGCGCAGACCTGTCAGGTCTGCGCGGCCCGACAGGTCTTCTGGAAAGAAAACTTCGCTATGGAAAATCGTTCTATGAGTCCTGGTATGATCATCGCCCTCATCCTCCTGGGCCTCACCGCCATCTGCTGTGTGTGCGCCGTCAGCGTCCTGGCCGTCGGCGGGTTTTTCACCTACCGCGTCGTCACCTCCACGGAGATCGCGCCGCTCCTCACTTATGAGGTGCCGCCTCTGCTCACGGAGTTCTTCGCCACCGAAACCCCCACCCCCAAACCCGACATCGTCCTCACGCCCCTGCCGCCTCCCCTGCCCGGCGCGGGAGACACGCTGGAGACGCTGCAGGATGCCGTGATCCCGGGCAGCGACCTGCGCGAGATCGCCACGCGGCTCCAGGGCATCCCCGACATTCCGGCGACGGTGAGCGACCAGCCGGCGAACCACGCCGCCGGCGACCGCGTGGAGTTTTGGGTCAGCAATCAGGACACGCACGCCAACCTCCAGATTACGGCCGTCCTGATCTATGCGACTGAGAACGTCTACTTCTTCGCCGAGGAGGGAGTAGAGGTTGACCGGGGCGAAGTCGAAGAGCTGGTGGATCATTTCCAGGGCGAAACTTACCCGACCAACCGGGAGTTCTTCGGCAGCGAGTGGAATCCCGGTGTAGACGGCGACCCGCACCTCTACATTCTCTACGCCCATAACCTCGGCTCAGGCGTCGCGGGCTATTACTCCTCGGCCGACGAATATTCGCGCCTGGCGCACGAATATTCCAACGAAAAAGAGATGTTTTACATCAGCGCCGAAACCACGACCCCCGGCGACGCCTATTTAGCCAGCGTGCTGGCGCACGAGTTCCAGCATATGATCCACTGGCACAGCGACATCAACGAAGAAACTTGGATGAACGAAGGCTCGTCGGTGCTGGCCGAGTTGCTCAACGGCTACGGGTCCGCCGGATTTGACACGGCTTTTATTATTGAGCCTGACCTGCAGCTGAATACGTGGACCGAAGACGGCAGCGACTATTCAGCCCCCCATTACGGCGCAGGGTTCCTCTTCATGGCATACTTCCTGGATCGCTTTGGCGAAGAAGCCACTCAGGCGCTGGTGGCCGACCCGGCCAATGGCTTCCGGGCGGTAGAGAATGCGCTGCAGGCCCAGGGGATCACCGACCCCGCCACGGGCCAGCCGGTGACGGAGGTGGACGTGTTCGCCGACTGGGCCATCGCCAATTACCTGGGCGACCCGGACGTGGCCGACGGGCGTTACGAATATCACCTCTACCCTGACGCCCCTACCGTCGAGCGCCCGACCGATGCGATTGACGCCTGCCCGGCATCTGATGCGGCCACCGTCCATCAATTCGCTGCCGACTATTACGAGATCAATTGCGACGGGCAGATCACCCTCGAGTTCTCCGGCTCGCTGCAAGCGCGCGTCAACCCGGCCATGCCGCACGGCGGGCGCTACGCCTTCTGGAGCCACCGCAACGACGAGAGCGACACCTATCTCACCCGTGAGTTCGACCTCGCCGGCTTGAATTCGGCGACGTTCCGCTACTGGGCATGGTGGGCGATTGAAACGGATTACGACTACGCTTATCTCGAAGTCTCTACAGACGGCGGGAAGACGTGGAAGATCGTCCAGACGCCGTCCGGCACGGATTACGACCCGACCGGCAACAGCTTCGGCTGGGGCTACACGGGCGATTCCGGAGGCGGCGCTCCGGCCGAGTGGGTGCAGGAAAAAGTTGACCTGTCGGAATACGCCGGGAAGAAAATCCTGGTCCGGTTCGAGTACGTCACCGACGCGGCCGTCAACCGCCCCGGTTTCATGGTGGACGACATCGAAATCCCGGAACTCGACTACGCCGCCGATTTTGAAAGCGACGCGGGCGGTTGGGAGGGCGTTGGGTTCGTCCGCATTGACAACCTGCTCCCGCAGACTTTCGTCGTGCAGGTGATCGAGCAGGGACGCCAGAGCCAGGACACCACCGTGCACCACCTGACGCTCGACGCCAACAATCAGGGAAGCCTGACGCTCGATCTCGACCGGCAGGAGACGGCGATCCTGGTCGTCTCCGGCGCGACGCCCTTCACGACCGAACTGGCCAGTTATCAGTTTGAGGTCAAGCCTTAACCCGGTTTCTTGGAGAAACCAGGTTTCTGGGTCTCACTTTGTCAGGAGTTTCAGGAGGCAAACCATGAGGCGCAACCGCCTGGTTCTTATCGCAGTCATGGCGCTGGCGCTCGCCACGCTGGCCTGCAATGCGCTGGCGTCCCGTTTCCAGCCCGCCCAGCCGCCTGCGCCGCAAGGCCCGACCCCGACACCCGGCGCGCCTGAGCCGACGCCGGGGCCGGCCGGGCAGTCGCCGCTGAAAATCGGGGATGGGCCGACGATCGGCGCGCCGCGTGAAACGCGCGTGGCGGTTGAAGAACAAACTCAGATACTCGAGCAACTGGCGGAAGAACAGTACGACCAGGACGCGCTGGCCGTCGTCGGCGAGACGTTCACTTTCACCATCCAGCTGGACGAGAGCAAGCGGTTGCTCTGGGTCTTCGGGTGGTGCGCCGCCAGCGCGGATCTCGTGGAGCAAAACCTGCAGGGCATGACGGTGGAGTTTTCGGTGAACGGGACGCCGGTTGACCTCGGTCAGTTCCACGTCGTGGATGGGCAGTCGGGCGACCTCCCCTGCCGGTATTACTTGGCCGTGGTGTACGATTGGCCCTCCGGCCCGACGCAACTCGAAGTCAAAGTCACGTTTAACGAACTCGTCAACGACGGCCTCTCGGAATACCCGCCGGGGTCGCAATGGTTCATTTATGACGTGACCGCACCCTAGCCATGACACTCGCTTGTCAGTTCGTCAACGTAAGCGGTAGTGCTGCTCGCTCAGTGAGCGCAGGCGCTCGGCGGCGGCTTCGGGGGTCAGATCGCGCTGGGGCATCGCCAGCATTTCGTAGCCCACCATGAATTTCTTGACCGTGGCCGAGCGCAGCAGGGGCGGATAAAAATGCGCGTGCAGATGCCACCCCGGATAGCTCTGCCCGTCGGTCGGGGCCTGGTGAAACCCCATCGAGTACGGGAACGATATCTCGAACAGATTATCGTAGCGAGCCGTAACGCGGCGCAGCAGGTCGGCCAGCGCCGTGACCTCCGGCGCAGCGAGATCGGTGAGCGCCGCGGTATGCCGGTTAGCCAGCAGGAGAATCTCAAACGGCCACACGGCCCAAAACGGGACGAGCGCCGTAAAGCGCTCATTTGCGGCGACGATGCGTTCGCCGCTTTCTATTTCGGCGCGCAAGTAATCGCATAGGAGACACGCCCGATGCTCGCGGAGGTAGTCGGCCTGCGCGGCAAGCTCCTTGGCCGGCTCGTTCGGGATATGGCCGGAGGCCCACACCTGGCTGTGCGGGTGCGGATTGGAACAGCCCATCATCTCCCCCTTGTTCTCGAAGACCTGGACGTAGTTGACGAAATCGCGCGCGCCAAGATCGCGCGTCTGGTCCGTCCAGGCATGGACAACCGCTTCAACTTCCGGCAGCGACAACTCGGGGAGGGTCAAATCATGACGCGGCGAGAAACAGATGACGCGGCAGAGGCCGGGCGTGGGATCGGCGACGAATAAGTTGGCCGGGGAGCCGGGGCGCAGCGGCGCAGGGGAGATAAGGGCATGCCCCCTCGCCCCGCTGCGCCCTTGCTCCGCTTCCGGCAGCAATGCAGCAAAGTCATTGTCAAACACGAATGTAGACGAATAGCGGGGATTGCGCATGCCGCCCGCGCGCCCGTTGCCCGGGCACAGGTAACACCCGGGGTCATGCGAGGGCAGCTCTGCGGCGGGCGTTTTTTCCACCTGCCCCAGCCAGGGGCGTCTGGCGCGATGCGGAGAGACAAGCACCCACTCGCGGGCGAGCGGATTCAAACGGCGATGTGGAAAATCAAGCATCAGTTTACAAATTCGTGAAAAACGACACAGAGAGGGTGGATTGAATGTGTAGAACTCAGGTCGCTATTGACAACTTGTTTAATGGGTTTACACTATCTCAGGAGTTCGTTTCTCCATGATAACCGTCAAGCAACTGCTGCGCTCCAAGGGGCGCGCGATCTGGTCCATCGGGCCGGAGGCCACCGTGTACGAGGCGCTCCGGTTGATGGCCGAGAAGGATGTGGGCGCGCTGCTGGTGCTCGACGCCAGCGGCGGCTTGGCCGGCATCCTCTCCGAGCGAGACTACGCCCGGAAAGTAGTCCTCAAGGGGAAGACCTCACGCGACACAGCCGTGCGGGAGATCATGACCGAGAAGGTCATCTGCGTGCGCGCCGATCAGAACCTGGAGGAGTGCATGGCGCTGATGACGCACAAGCGCGTGCGGCATCTGCCGGTGCTGGAAAACCATCAACTGGTCGGCGTGATCTCGATTGGGGACGTGGTCAAGGCCATCATCTCCGAGCAAGAGTTCATGATCGAGCAGTTGGAGAATTACATCACGGGGAGCCGGTAAGTGAAAGTCCATTCCGGCTTTTCATTCACGCCGCTGGCGGATTATCCAGCCTGAACCCGTGCCCGCGCACGGTGGCGACGTATTGGTAGTCGGGGTCAAGCTCTGCCAGGCGGTCGCGCAGGCGGCGCACGAGCGCGTCAATCGCCTGCTCCGAGACACCCGCGCCCTGCGCCTCAGGCCACACGGCCTCGATGACCGCTTCGCGCGAGCACACCTGCCCCGAACGCTGGAAGAGTAGTTCGAGGCAGCGGAACTGGGGAACCGACAGAGGCGGGTCCACTTCGCGGTCGCCCACCCACACCCGGCGGGCCGCGCTGTCGAGGCGCAGGCGACCGCCGCCCACGGGCGGGGCCACGGGCAGCGCCTCCATCCGCAGGGGCATAGTCGCATCCGACCCCACGTAGACGAGTTCCGCCACGAGCGCCACCTGAATCAAATCACCGTCCTGCAAACGCTGCGCTGCCCCCGCCAACGGCGCGCCGTTGACGTGGGTCCCGTTTTTACTGCCCAGGTCCTCGATCTGAAAGCCCTCGTCCAGTCTGGAGAGGCGCGCGTGCACCCGGCTGACCTGGCGGTCAAGGATGATGATGTCGCACTCGACGTCCCGGCCAATCGTCAGCGTGTCCTTCGTCAGCGCCCAGCGCTGCCCCGTGGCCGGGCCGGATTGGGCGATGAGGATGGGGACGTAGTCTTTGCCAGCCATGTAGGTGTCTCGGCAGAGTTCAGGTTATAATACCGGTCAGACTGAAGGTCAAGCGGCTGAGCGAATCCACGGGCCAGCAGAGAGACTGGCCCTGCGCCGGGACGGCTCAGCGTTGGGTCAATCGGACCATATCTCTCAACCACAATACGCGGTCCACAATATAGAGAGCGACTATGTTGCCGCCACTCCACGTCGGAGATGTGCTACGCGGCCGGTACCGAATCACGCACCACATTGGGCAGGGCGGCATGGGCAGCATTTATCAGGCTGAGGACCTCGTCCTCGAAGGCCGTCTGTGCGCGATCAAGGAAGTGCAGAATGATGCTTCTCTGCCGCCCGGGACCCAGCAGCAGGCTCGCGACCAGTTCTACCGCGAGGCCTCGGTCCTCGCGCGCCTCGACCACCCCAACCTGCCGAAGGTCTCCGACTTCTTCTCCGCAGAGGGTCACGACTACCTCGTCATGGACTTCGTCCCTGGCCGTGACCTGAAAGCGATCATGGACGAGGCCCGCCAGAACGGCCGCTTCCTGGCGGGAGACGAGGTCCTCGGCTGGGCCATGCAACTGGGGAACGCGCTCGAGTTCCTGCACAGCCAGACGCCGCCCATCGTCCACCGGGACATCAAGCCCTCGAACCTCAAACTCACCCCCAGCAGCGTGCTGAAGCTCGTTGACTTCGGATTGGTGAAAGTGCTCGCCCCGGACGAGCGGACGATCACTATCGTGCAAGGGTTGGGCACTGCCCACTACACGCCGTTGGAGCAATACGGGGGCGACACCGGCCACACCGACGTCCGCACCGACATTTACGCCTTTGGCGCGACGCTGTACCACCTCCTGACCAATGAGGCGCCCGCCGAAGCCAAGCAGCGCTTTTTGCGCCCCGAGTCATTAGCCATGCCGCGCGCGATCAACCCTGCCATTTCACCAGGGATGGAGCGCGCCATCCTGTGGGCGCTGGCCCTGCATCCGGACGACCGCCCGCCGGACGTGCAGACGTTCTGCCAGGCGCTGGGCTCTGGCGCAAGCGTCAGCCTGCGCGACGACGGCCATACCATCGTCGTCCGGCCGACCATCCGTTTGCCCGGCCTGCGCACGCCGATTGACCGCTACCTGGCGCTGACGACCGTCGGGTTGCTGCTGCTGGCGTTGATCCTCACCCTGTTTCCTCTCCCCCTGCCCTAGGTAAACCCGGCGTCGTGGCGGCTTTAGCCGCTCGGCGACTGAGGCCGTCACGACCAACGCCTGGCGCGATTAAGACTTCTTATAGACAAACCCATACCATCCCAGCGCCAGCCCTATCGCCGCGCCAACCAGCACGCAAATCGAGGCTGCCCACACCCCAAATGACAGGGCAAGGTTGGCGCCTGGCAGGCCGAGGGCAAAGAAGTTATATCCGGCCAGCGCGCCGATGGCGCCGCCGAGCGCCACGCGGACGCGCTGGCTCAGGTTGGCCCCGGCGCCGCCCAAACGATAGCCGGTGACAACCGCGGCCGCCAGCCCCAGGAGCATCATAAAGAAGTCTCGTCCGGCCACCCGCCCCGGCGGGGTTGGCCCCGTGTTGGCCGCCGGCGTGGGCTGCGGCGTGTCAGTCGGAGGCGCCAGCGTGACGGTCGGCGTCGGCTGGGGCGTATCCGTGGGCAGCGGGGTGGGCGTGATCGTCGTGATGCTCCCGGTGTCTTCCTCCACGGTGATCTTCACGATGGTCGAGGCGAAGGCCGGTTCGCTCGCGGCGGTGAGCTGCAGCTCGCCCGTGCGGTTCAGAGTCAGATCGGTCGCCGCGACGCCGTCCTTCGTCCCGGCGGTCAGCGCAGCCGGGAGCTCGTCGCCCTGATACAAGACCGAGAAGCGCACCGGCGTCCCATCTGGGACCGGATGGCCGTTGAGGTCGAGGATGACCCCCGTGCGTAGATGGACCGTCTCGCCTTTCTTGATGCCAAAGGGCTGTGCCGTAGGCGTGCCGGGGCCGGGTTGCGGTTGGTCGGTGAAGATCTCGATGAGCTGGCGCGGGTCGGGCGCGGTCGCCGTTGTCAGCTCGTAGCCGACGCTTTGAACCGAGACTGGAGACGCGCCGCGCGGCGTCAATTCGCGGAACAACAGGCGGGCAGCCACGTCCACGAAAACCGGGGCGCGGCTGTAGAGCGCATAGAACGCCGCCAGCTTGTTCACGTCCGTCGCATCCAGATAATACGGCGCGTTGAAGGCAAAGACGACGACGGTCTTGTTGCGCACCAGATCGGGCCGCTGGTCGAGAAAGGCCGAGACGACGCCCGAGCTCGGTTCATCCGGCGTTACGCTCAACATGTTGAAGACGATCCAATCGGCCTGCACCAGGGCTGTTTCCAGCGGGGAGGGCGGCGGCGTGGGAGTGCCTTCCCCTGGCGCGGGCTGCCGCGCAGAGGCGGCGCTCAGGTACTCGGCCAGCTCGTCAAAGCCGAAACTTTGCAGGTTGCCTTCGCGCACCTGGCCGCTCCCGCTCGATCCATAGAGCCGGACCACCGCGCGTTCGAGCGCCTTTTCGTCCATCAATGGGAATGCCGGGCAAGACGAGCACTGCCGCCCCAGGGGGGTGTCGGTGAAAAACACGAGGCGGTCGGTTGGCGTGGGCGGCTCAGGGGCGCGGCTGGCCCATTCCTCAGGCGTCAGGCCCACCACGGTGGCCGCCGACTGCGCCAGCGCGCGCACCGCGCTGTCGCCCTGCTGCAACGCGCGTAAATCGCTCTCCGAGCGCAGCACACGGGCCAGATCAAACGAGCCATACAGCTGCAGCTTGAGCGCCAGGAGGCGCGCGACGGCCGCGTCAATCTTCTCGGCGAAAACCGGGTCGGCCTCGTATTGCTGCGTGAAGTAGGTGACCGTGTCAACGATGTTATCCGTCTGATCTGCCCTGGGGTTGAGGCCGTAGTCCGACAGCAGCAACAGATCGTTCCCGGCGGTGAAGGCTTCGCGGGCGATCCGCTTGTGGTTGAACGTCCTTTCCGAGGGGTCGTAGAACCGCTTGACCGCGCGCACCCCCAGCGCGTCGCTGACCGTCACGCCGCCTTTGGCGCGCCAGGCCGCGATTTCCGGCAGCGCCAGGAGTTGGCCCAACGCCTGCTCGTCAAAACTGATCGGCCGTGTCGTCTGCCGCGGGTTGCCCTGGAACCCCGCGAAGCGAATGTGCGTCGTGAGCAACGCCTCCGCCGTCGCCTCTGTATCGGAGACGGCCCCGGTCACGGCGAAGAACGGCGCCAACTCGTTTTGCTTCAACTGCTCCAGCAATTTGCGGACGGTCGGCACGTCCTGACCTGAGTGCGGATTACGGTCGCTGCTGCCCAGCCCTGGGAAGTGCTTGGCGACGACGGCGACCCGCCCCTCCGCGCCCGCGTGGACGCCCCGAACGTAAGCCTGCCCCATCAGGCCGACCCAGTAAGGGTCGCCGCCGAAAGTCCGCGTCCCGAGGTCGCCTGGCCCCTGCGGGTGTGGCGTGTCCAGCACGTCGAGCGACGGCCCGAGCAGCATATTGACGCCCACCGCGGAGAGCTCCGCGCCCGTGATGCGCCCCATCGCTTCGGCCTGCGCCGGGTCCCAGGTCGCCCCAATCGCCATGGCGCTCGGCAGGTCCGTCATCCCCGACCGGATCGCGGTGAATGGGTAACCATTGCCCTCGTGCTGGAGCGCGATGAATAACGGGATGAAGGGCGGCGTGGCAACCTCGGGCGGCTGGCCCGACGGGGCGTCGCGCGGGATCTGGGAGGCGGCCAGGGCCGCCGACTGCAGCTGATGGGTGAGCGTCAAAACCTGCTGAGGCGCGTTGAGCGTGTCGGTGATATTGTCGTTTGCCGCCAGGAGCACGACCCCGCCCACGTGATATTGCGAGATGAGCCGCTCGACGTCCGTGTCCGTCGCCGCGGAGGGACCGTAGAAGGTGACGAGGAACAACTGCCCCACCTTCTCGGCGGAGGTCATCTGCGCCATGAGCGAGGCGACCAGGCCGCTCTGTTGCTCAGGGCGCGCTGCCGGGCCGGCCAGCGCCTCGACGGTTGGCGACAGCAGCAAGGTGAACGCAATGGTTAAATGGACGATACGACGCATCAATTGATTGTACCTTGTCCGAGGCGGAGGGGGCAAGGTTGCCAGAGGTCAAAACAGATTATCGGGGCGACTCGCGGGGTTCAGTGATCAGTCGGAGGCCGTCCAAGATTTGCCGCACACGCTTCTTGGATAACGTACCAATGTATTCGCGCAGTTGAGTCTTATCTACTGTGAAAACCTGTGAGGCGACGACAACACTCTGCTTTGGAAGGTTCGCCTCTCCCGGCTCAAGCAAGATATTGCCTGGCACATTGGCGCGCTTGAAATTAGAGGTGAGGCTGCAAACCAGGACCGTATTGATGCTGCTGTGGTTGAACATGTTGTTCTGGATGACTACGCTCGGATGCATGTATCCAGGTTCGGAGCCGCCGGGTTCGCCCAGGTCAATCCAGAAGATATCGCCCTGATTGATTACCATTCGCCCTCCACCATGCGCCGATGGTGCTGGCGAATTTGCTGGAGGCGCTTGCGTTCAACTTTATCGGGCGGCGCGTCTTCATAGGCTTCGTTGATCTTGTCGAACAACTGCCTATCCTGCTGTTCACGGATGAAGTTTTCCAGCGCCAGGACGAACACCCGGCTCCGAGACACCTTCATTTCGCGAGCCAGGGCCTCCGCTTGCTCGAACAGCGCTTTATGCAGCGAGATAGCGGTTTTGACGTTAGCCATAGAGTTATACCTTTCACTTCGGATAGTATAACCAAATGTCATCCTAGCGTCAATACAAGTCTTCTGCCGATTCCACGCATCTTGGTTGCTCCCCGTCCGCGTCCTCGCGGACGGCCCGCGGGGACGTGTGTTATCTTGCCTCGGCGTCAACGGATATTCAACGGATAAACGGATGCGCCCACAGCCCGTGTCACGTCATCCGTTGAGACGATATGATCGAGGCGACTCGCGGGGTTCAGTTAGCAGTCGGAGACTGTCCAAGATTTGCCGCACGCGCTTCTTAGGGCTTGTAAAAGAATAACTCCGCAGTTTGCTCCCGCCGGATTGCAAATCCGGCGGGAGCAAGAGATGTGAATAATCATCAGCGAAGTTTGAAATCCGACTTATGGCATCTCCATCACCCACACGCTACGCCCGTAGGTCGCCGCCGCCAGAATGCCCGTCTCGGGATTCAACTCAAGATCAGACACAATCGTGAACGGCATCCCTGTGCCGAAGGGCAGCCACTCGTCCGCGCCTTCCTGCAAGACCCACACGCCCAGCGCGCCGCCCACGTACACCCCGGCGTAGTCCGGGCGCACGTCCACGACGGCTGAGCTCAGGGGAGCATCCGGCAGGTTGAGCGTGATGTCGTCCCAATTCGCACCGCCGTCGCTCGTCACGAAGACGTGCCCCGGCGCGTCTGGCGTCTGGACATCAAAACCGCCGAAGGCAGCATAGGCCGTCTGCGGGTCGTCCGGGTCAACCGCGATGTGCGTGACGTTGCGCAGAGGGAAGCTAGCGCCGGTGACATCCTCCCAACTGCCGCCGCCGTCTGTGGTCGTCCAGACATAGCCATCCGTCGTGCCTACGTAGAGCACATTCGAGTCGCCGGGCGCAATGGCAATGCTCTGGATCGCGCCCTCGGTCAGGGCGTCGCTGATCACGTACCAACTATCGCCGCGGTCTTCGCTCTGGTAGACGAAGTTGGAGGCGACGTACATGACGCCTTCAGTGTTCGGGTCCAGCACATACGGCGGATAGAAGAGCCAGTTGTCGCCGCCTTCCAGCCCCTCGGAATAGCCCTGCCAGTCCTGGCCGAACCAGGCCTGCCCGTCGCCGTGCCCGCCGCTTTCGTTGCGCGAGAGCGAGTTTTGATACTGGAAACTGAAGACGATGTCCGGCTGGAACGGGTCCACCGCCGCGTCGCCGCCATCGCCCTGTGACGCGCCGTGCCAGGTCTGGCCGCCGTCCTCGGTGAAGGCGTTTGCGTTGTCCTGCAACCCGCCGAGGATGTAATTCGGGTCGGTCGGGTGCAGGCCGATGCCGATGAACAAAAGCGTGTTCAGCCCCTCGCTCAGGCTCTCCCACTGCGGCGGGTCGGCGCTGGCGTCGCTCGTGCGGTAGATGCCGCCGTCGCCGCCCACCCAGGCCACGTTCGGGTCGTTCGGATCGAACGCCAGGCCGTGCGCGTCCGGGTGCATGAGGCTGCCTTCTTCCGGCGGCGTCATGTCCGCCCACGTTTCGCCGCCGTCGGCGCTGCGCCGCACGACCCCGTACCAGGCAAAGGTGTCCTGATCTTCGCTGAACGAGCCGCCGACGTACATGACGTTCGCGTCCGTCGGGTCAATCTCCACGATGTTGTCGTAGGTGCACTGCGGCGAGCTGCCGCCTCCGGAACAGTAATCGCCCACCTCGGGCAGCCACTCCCACGTGTCGCCGCCGTCTGTGCTGCGGATGACCCACGACCACGGGCCTTCATTCTCGTCCTGGTCTACCCAGTAGAGGCCGCCCCCGGCCATGACAACGTTGGGATCAGATTGAGAGGCGGCGATCTCGAACCCCTCGATATAGGGGACGTCATTATCCGCGCCGATCAATTGAAGACTGACTTCATTTTCCTGCTCCCAGACTTGCAGGGCGGCACTCACATCCAATTCTTCCCAACTCGCGCCGCCGTCACGGCTCCGCAGGAGGTGCGCGCCATAACACTCGACGTTGCACAGCGCGGCGTAGAGGGTCCCATCGCCGGAGATGTCCAGGTCCATGAACCCGCCGAGATAAGCCGTGACGCCGGACTCCTCGCCGGGAAGGCAATTCCCGAAGTCGGAGCAGGAAATCAGGCGCTCCCACGTATCGCCGCTATCCGTGGACTTGAAAACGCCGAACTCCGGCTGACCGGGCGGGGCTGAGTACACCGCCGTCTGACCCGAAGCCGCGTAGAGGTTGCCCTCGCCGTCGAAGACGAGCGCCGTGACCGATGCGGCATTGAACTCCTCCGCGCCGATCAGTTCCCAGGTTTCGCCTGCGTCCCGGGTGCGCATGATGCCGTTCGCGAGGAAGCCGTAGTCCGAAGAGAGCTGGCCGTCGAACTCGCCCAGCAGCGCATAGAGCGTGTCGGGGTCGCCCGGATCCATGACGATGCCGCCGTAGATCAGCGGCACCTGATCGTCGGTGAGCGAGCGCCACGTCTGCCCGCCGTCCTCGGTCTTCCACAGGCCGCCCACCGAGGCGGCCGCATAGACCACGTCCGAACTGCGCAGATCAATCGCGAACCCGTTGACGCGCCCGCTCCCCGGCACCTTCCCCTGGGGCATGTTGATCGCATCAATCGGCGCAGGGCCGGCCGCGCGCCACTCCCCGCCGACGCGCTCGTAATTCGCCAACTCGGCGTACGCGGCCAGCAGCGCGCCGCGGTCCACCTCGCCGCCCGCGTTGACGAGCCTTTGATATATCTCGCTCGCGCGTTCCTCCAGTCCCTGGGCATCGCTCTCGGTGAGGTTGAGCGAGAAGAAGCCATCGGCGTCAACGCCGCCCCCTTCGGGCGTGGGCGTAGGTTGCTCCGGCTCAAGCGTCTCAATCGGCGGCAGGATTTCGTCGCCTCCGGCCGAGCAGGCCAGCGCAGCCAACACGAGCGTGGCGAATGCGAGAAGGGGAAAGACAGGTTTCATGCGCTCACTTCGCCATCGTGATCGTCAGCACGAGGGGGTCGGGCGCGTCCGAGGCGACTGTGAAGCCCTCGTGCCCGGTGGCCTTGTACCCCTTGGCCACCACGATTATGGCGTACGTCTGCTCACGCTCCAACGGGCTGCCGAGCGCGAACTCGCCCTTGCTGTCCGTCTGCGCGGCGGTGTAAACGTCCTTGTCCTTCTGCCCGCCGTTGATGAATTTCTGGATGGTGACGCCCGGATTCAAGACGAGGATCGTCGCGCTCTTGACCGGTTTCTTCGTCTTCTTGTCCGTCACCTTGCCTTCCACCGTCACCGTCTGGCTCGCAGCGCCGCCGCTTTCGCCTTCGCCCACGCTCACCGCGCCGGCGGTCAAGAGCGTCTTGCCGCTGTAGAACTGCACCCCCCACTCGCCTTCGTCAATCGGCCTCTCGTCCTCGTACGAGATCGGGTACGAGTACAGGCCCTTGCGGCTGGAGGCTTTCAACGTCTCTTTGTCGGTGAGGACGGTCTCGCCGTCGAAGGTGAAGACCGTGACGAGGGTGGTGCTCTTGGGGACGCAGTTGTACTGGAAGACGGGCGTAACCGTGGTGGTCCCGCTCGGGTACTCGCTCACCTGCTCGTCAATCTCGCCCTCATCGTCAAGCGTGACCCAGGCGACCTCGCTCGCCTGCATCTTCGTGCATCCGGCTAATGCGGCATCAGCGTTCATCCCGGCCATCGGAGCAAGCGCCGCGCTCTGCCGCATCAAGCCCGGCTCCGCCGCCAACGCGCTCCAGGCCGTCGCCGATACCACCAGCGCCGCGATGGCGCTCCCCACGAGCAATTCAAGTTTCCGTCTCATCTCATATTTCTCCCAACCATGCTCAAGAGCCAATGGACGAAATTCATCCGTGAAATCTGTTCCATCCTCGACCACGCACAATACTCAAAGCCCGCGTCCCCGCGGGCGCCCACGCCCACTCGCTCCGCTCGGGGTGCTTCGCGAAGGGCGCGGACGTAGAGCTATTGGAATAATAGACTGTTCAGAAAGCGCGCGAACAGCGGCTCGACTTCTTCCACGTCGTCGGGCGAAGTCAACAGGGTGACAACAATTGCCCTGCTGCCATTCGTGAAGATGTAGTCCGCGCCCTCGCGCACTTCGGGAACCGCGCCGACCAGGCTCAACGGGTCCACGTAGGCGAACCGTTGGACGAAGGCCGGTTTGCCGTTTACCACCGACGCGCCGCGCGACACGACTTTATAGGCCTGAAAGTCGGTGCCCCTCTGGCCGCCCAACGCATCCGCCACGCTCTCGGCGTCTTCCGAGCCGCTCAAGTCCCGCGTGAGGATGGCGAACTCCGCGCCCGTGCCCACGTTGTCCACCACACGCAGAACTTCGCCCTCGTCCGTCGCGTCGCCAAAATAAGCCGGGTACGCGCCCCGGACGCCGCCCTGGTCGAAAGGCGCGGTGCGGTTTACCGCGTTGTTCCAGGCCAGCGCGCCGACGATCAGCATTGCCACAAGCGTGCCGACGGCGGCGTAGTTCGCCCGCCGGTCTCCTACGGTTGGGTCAATCGTCGCCGCGGGCTGATCCCCGCCCAAACTTCGGGCGATGTCGCGATTGATCAGGTAATACACTACCACCGCCACAACAATCGCCAGGCCGCCCGCCAGCAGCAGCCCGGTGAACGATGGCAATCCCGTTTCGGTCCCGATCATCACCTCGCCGGGGTCGGCGATCCCGCGCACATAGTTGAACAGGCCATTGAGCACCGCCGTCAACAGCAGGCCCACCGGCAGCCACCAGACCGGCTCCTGTTCCAGTTTGGAGCGCCCCACGAAGTATCCCAGCAGGCCGCCAAACGCCGCGCGGGCCAGCGCCACCTCGGTCACAAAAATCTCGCCCGCGCCCAGCGCCGCGCCGCCGCTGGACAAAATAAACTGAAGGTTCAGCGCCGTGGCGTAGCCGAGCGCTGCCGCCGTGCCGTAGATCACGCCGTCGGTGCGCTCGTCGAACTCCGGCGAGTCGAAAATGAAGTAGCGCAGCGTCGCGTACACGACGAACGCCTCGACCGCGCCGGGGAGGAAGATCGAGCCGAGCACAGTCGTCAGCGTATCGCGGTACAGCCAGTCGCTCACCTTGAAAAACTGGTCGGTGAAGGGAATGCCGAGCGCCCCCGCCAGCGCCAGCCCGATGAGGAACATCCGCGCTACGTTATGCACCGGCTCCGGCTCCAGCCGGTCCTGCTGGTAGAAGAAGAACAGCCACAGCGCCGCCGGGACGAGCGCCATGACTACGCCGACGAGGAGCAGCGCGCTGCCGCCGAGGTTGGGCTGGAGCGCCGCGTCCACGCCAACCAGCGCGCCCACGAACACCAGCAGTCCGACCACGCCGGCGATTTCCGAACGCCACACGCCGCCGCGCTTGTAAGCGGCTTTGGCATAGTGCTCGTCGCAGAACCACCGCCCCGCGATCACCTTTGTGCCGGGGCGGGTATGATCCACACAACAGACTTGTCCCGTCATGCGTTTGCCTCCAATCGTCAATGATAGATAAGGTACAATGACCTCACGCTTACATATTCAGTACCTCACGAAGCCCTGTTCGCGTCGCAGTGCAATCGCGAAGCGCCCTGGCGGCCCTGCCGCCCGAACTTTCGTGATGTGCTGATATTCTATGCTATTCTGACTTGCTGGCAACACGCTCCCGCCTGAAGGAGTCTCATTTCATGCGCCTGCTTCGCCTCAGCCTGCTTGCCATCATTCTGCTGGCGGCCTGCGCCCGGTCCGCGCCGCGGGTTTCCCAGACGCTCGTCTACGGCCTGACGCTCATCCCCACCGGGTTCGACCCGCACATCAACGCCTCCGCCGAGCTTGGCATCCCCCTCACGAGCGTATATGACACGCTTGTTTATCAAGACCCGGCGACGCACACCTTCATCCCTGGCCTGGCGGAGAAATGGGACATCTCGGCCGATGGGCTGGTTTATACGTTTCATCTCCGCGCAGACGTTAGATTCCACGACGGCGCGGACTTCGACGCGCACGCGGTGTGCGCGAACTTTGACCGGATTGCCGATCCGAACAACAAATCGCAGAAGGCCGCCGGGATGCTCGGCCCGAACGACAATTATCAGGGCTGTGAGTCGCCCGACTCACGCACGGCGATCATTCGTCTCAAACAACCCTACGCGCCTCTGCTCGATTCACTCTCGCAAGTCTATTTCGGCATGGCCTCGCCAACGGCTTTGGAAAAATGGGGAATTGCCGATTACCAGTTCCACCAGGTCGGCACCGGCCCCTTCGAGTTCGTCGAGTACGTCCCCGGCGACCACCTGACCCTCGCCCGCAATCCCGATTACAACTGGGGGCCGAGGCTGTTCGCAAATCGCGGCCCGGCCTATCTCGAAACGATCACTTTCAAGTTCTACGAAGACCCGGCCACCCGCGCGATCGCGCTCGAATCTGGCGCGGTGCAGATCATCGGCGAGGTCCTGCCGCAGGACGTCGCCCGCCTCGCCCAAGACCCGCGCTTCAGGCTGTACGCTACGCCTATCCCCGGCCAGCCGCTGCAAATCTATCTCAACACCCAGCGCGCCCCCACCGACGACCAGCGGGTGCGCGAGGCCCTCTTGCTCGCCGTGGATCGCCCTGGCCTGGTCAGAGCCGTGTTCGGCGATTACTCGCCCATCGCCGCCGGCCCCCTCTCAGCCGTCACCTTTGGTTATTCGGCAGAGACCGCCGCCCCGGCTTACGACCCCCAACAGGCCGCCCAGCGCCTGGCCGACGCGGGTTGGAAAGACAGCGACGGCGATAGCCTCCTAGACAAAGAGGGGCGAGACCTGACGATTGACTTTGTCTTCGGGCCGTTTGGCCTCATGCCGCAGGCGGCGCAGCTCGTCGAGGCCAACTGGAAAGCGCTCGGCGTCAAGGTGAACAACACGCAGGCCGCCAACTTCAATGCGCTCCGGGACGCGCAGGCCAGCGGCGAGTACAACGCCATCGCCCTCAACTTCTTCGGCTCCGACCCCGACCTCCTGCGCGCGTGGTTCGCCTCCGATGTCTTCTTCAATTGGAGCAAGGTGAACGACCCCGATCTCGATCAGCTTTTGGCCGACGGCTTTCTCACCACCGACCCAACCCAGCGCGCGGCCATTTACGCCGAGGCTCAAAGGCGAATCAACGACCAGGCGCTTCTTATTCCCCTGCGCGACTACGTGAACCTGAACATGGCCTCGGCCAAAGTCACCGGCCTGCGCTTCAACGCCCAGGGCTGGTGGCCGTGGTTGGTAGAGGTGAAAATTGAACCGTAGGTCACGCTGGCAGCGTGACTGCTATAGAGGTTAAGATCGGCGTCAACGGATGTGCAACGGATCAGTGGATAGCGCGCAGCAAATCCGTTGATCCAGTAGAAAGGATCAGTCTATGTTAGGCAAAGGCGCGATGATCTGGAAAATCCGGGAATGGGCGGGGGGTGATCCGGCGGCCCAGGTTGGGGACGCGCAGGCGCTCGGCCTGAACTGGGTTGCCTTGAAGGTCGTGGATGGCACGCTCGAGCGGTGGGAGCGAAACCTGCCAAAGCAGAACGCGGACCTCCTCCCCGCCCTGGTGCCCAGACTAGCCGAGGCCGGCATCACGGTCATCGCTTGGGGATGGACTTACGGGCGGATCCGCAATCTGCCGTTCACCAGCATCGCCGCGCTGGAGGCGCAGCTCACCGCCGAGATCGTGGCGCGCTACGCCGGGCTGGGTCTGAAAAAGGTGTACCTGATCGACGCCGAGCATGATTACAAAGAGTCCTATCGGCGCCCCGGCCAGGTAGTGGGCCTCAACATGGCTGGTGAGGCGACCAAGTACATGACCACGCTGCGGGCCGCGGACCCCGACCTCCGGCTGTACCTATGCGCCTACCGCTACCCTTCAGTGCATGGCGACTTCCCCTGGGCGGCCTTCCTGGCTGACGCTCACGGCCACGCGCCGCAGGTCTACTTTCTGGAGGACGTGAGATCCGAAGGGGGCGAATTGCAGTTGGCGCGCAGCCTCCAGGAACTGACCGCGCTCAAGCCGCTCCCTGCTCTGCCCATTGGGCCTACCTACCGCCATGTGAGGAGGGATGGGAAGGAGTGGCAGGCGACTGGCGAGCAGTTGACGCGTTTCTTTGCCAAGGCCAAAGCCCTGGACTGTGAAGGTGTGGGCGTCTGGACGCTGGAGCAGGCGACGGAGGAACAGCGGCTGGCCCTTCAAGCGTTCCAGTGGGAAGAGGCGCAGCCCGAGCCGCGCGTACGCTGGGAGGATCTGGATGCGGCTGCGAAGGATGCGCTGCTGTTCCGAATGGCGCAAAAAGTAGGACTTGTTGACCAAGACGGCTTTGTCCTAGAGGAACCGGTTTAGGACGGGGCAAAGGGACTTTCGTGCCCTGGGAAATCAAGCGCTTAAGCGTCATTCATCGGCTGTGATTTTCAGGGCAATATCCGTGACGAAATCTGGGACGGTGAGCGTGTGCTGGCCAGCGGAGATGAACGACGTGCCAAGCCTCTCCCCCGTCGCCGGGTCGTACCAAATCGCCGCGCCCGTGACAGGCACGTCGGCGGTGAGGCGCAGGCCGCTGGTGGGGTTGGCGTGATCGGCGAAATTGACGAGGTAAGCCGCGTAAGCGTCCCGTGAACGTAAGCCGTAGGCGCGCACTTGCTCAGGCGCGGAAGCGACGACGGACACGGGTTTCGCCGCCGGGTCAAAGCCGGCGGTAAAGGCTTGCAACGCGCGGACGTACCCCCGCTCCTCCGGGCCGAGGTAGATGTTAGCCGCCCCCGCTGCGTAATCTTTGCCGAACGACGAGTTCCAGAAGATGAGGCCCGCCTGCTCAAAGAACGCCGTCCAGGCCCGCAGGCGCATCCGGGTCGCCGAACGCTCATCCCAATTCACACCGCTGTTGCCGTGTTCGCTGAAGAGGATGGGCTTGCCGAAGGGTCGTAGCGACCGGATTCGTTCCGCCGTCACGCGATCGGAGTCGAACTCGCTTTCGGTCTGATACCAGTGGGGCGAGACGATGTCCATCACGGCCAGGTCGGGCCGCTCCCAACTGGTGGCAATGGGGTGATCGTAGGGATCATAATCGCGCACGGCCTCCGCCACCCGGGCGTACCACGCCTCGCTCGCCGTCGCCTCGTTCATCAACTCCCAGAAGTCCACGTAAGCCGCATACCGATTGACGAAGTAACGCACATAGCGCTTGACGGCGTCCAGGTTAGGGCTATCCTCGGTCTCATGCCGGAAGGGAGGGTCGAACGCGAAGATGTTGGCATAAATCCGAAAGCCCTTCGCGCGCAAGGTTGTCACCAGCCTGTCGCCCCAGTGCGCTTCCTGCTGGCGGTAGAGGTTCCCCTCTGGCGCAATCCGCTCCCAAAGCCGGAAGCCGCAGTTCTCGGCGGTCCAACGCCACAGGTTGAAGCCCGCCGCCGCGTACGCGTTGAGGTACGTGTCCATGTCTATCTTCGAGCCAATGTGCAAGTTATGCGGACGGAAGCCGCCGTCAAAACCGAAGTCGTCGAACGGGTCGCCGCTGTGGTCCCGATCGTTGGTGCAGTCCTGCAGACCAATGGGATAGTAAGGCGTCCCGTCGTCGAGGACCCAATGGAAACGGTTGGGTTCGTACACCCGAACAAAACCATGCTCGCCGGACTCGATCACCATGAACTCGCCGGCGTCGGTGCGCGCGCCGGAAGCGTCGGCAAACTGCGACCACCAACGATAGCGCCCCACCTCGGACGGCGCGAAGCGGACTTTCCATGTATCCCCGCCGTCGTAGAAACCGCCCACGACGATGACGACGCCAGAGGGCGCGGTGAAGGTGACGGTCAGCGCCGCCTCATCCCACGGGTTTGCGTACCATGCCGCCGGGTACTCGAAAGTTCTTTCATAGACCGTGTAGCGTCCAATGGCGATTTCTGGCGGGGTTGGCGAGAGAGCCGGCGAGGGAGCGAGGGTTGGGGAAGATATGGGGCGGGCCGTTGGCGAGGCAGCCGGAGTGAACGTAACCGGCGACGGTGGTGGAGGGGTAGCCACTACGCAGGCTGCCATCAACCAGACCACGAGGGTGAAGAGCGCCATGCGGGGTTGCATTTTGCCAATTCTCGTATGATGAGCGCAGACGAGCAATCCAATTCGGACCGGAGAACCAGGCCCAGTTGCATGGGCGAGGTTCAGGATGATAATTGAGATCAGCGAAGTGCGCTGGTTGACTATCGAGGACGCATGTCGGCGACTGATCTCGGCCCGGCGAACGAGCAAAGGTAGGTGCAGCATGGCCCAGCAAGGCAAACGACAGCAGCAGTGGGCGAACATTTGGATCACTGTGACCCTCACCGCCCTCTTGACGGCGTGCGCCTCAGTATCCCCGCCACCCCCTACTACGGCTGCGTGGTCTGCAACGCCGCTCGCCTCGCCAATCTCCTCTTTAACTCCCTCCCCCACGCCAGCCTACACGCACGCGCCCACTCCCTCCACCACGCCGGTCCCATCGAACACACCAACACCCCAACCCTCGACCCGCGTGGTCATCCTGATCATTATAGACGGGGCGCGCTGGATCGAAACCTTTGGCGACCGCACCCACGAATTCATTCCGCATCTGGCCAACGACCTCGCGCCCCTCGGCGCGATCAACACCCAGTTCTACAATGAGGCTTCGACCTGGTCAGTCCCCGCCCATGCGGCTATCGTCACTGGAGCCTGGCAGGACATCCCCAACACAGGGCGCGTGCGGCCAACCGCACCGACGATTTTCGAATACTACCGCAAGGCGACCGGCGCGCCCGCAGACGAGGCGGTGTTTGTGCATGGCTCGTACATCGAGCCGGTGCTCACCTACAGCACCCACCCAGACTACGGGGCAGATTTCGGGGCGCGGATGTTCTTTAGCGACTACCTCAACCCTCCTTATGACGATGGGATGTGGGCCAATGCTCGGCAGGTGCTGGCGGATTTACACCCCCACCTGCTGATGATCAGCCTCCTCGACCCGGACGAAGCCGCGCATGAAGGGCAATGGGACGGCTACCGATTGGCGATCCAACACGATGACGAAATCATCTGGGATTTGTGGCAGCAGCTGCAAGCGGACCCCTTCTATGCCGGGCAAACGACGCTGATCGTCACCAACGACCATGGGCGCTACTGTGGCGGCGGCTGGCAGCAGCACGGCGGCTCTGACGAGTGCAACCGTCATGTCATGTTCCTGGCCGTCGGGCCGGAAATTCCGCCGGGGCTAGTAGTAGCGCAACGTCGCACCCTGCGCGACATTGCCCCGACCATCGGTTATTTATTAGGTTTTCACACCCCGCTCGCCGAGGGGGAGGTCATGGCAGAGTTGTATGAGTGATAGTTGAACCAGGCAAACGCATTTCTCCCCGCCCCATGCTTACTTACCTCCTCCGCCGTCTCCTCGCCTTCCTCCCCGTCCTCTGGGCCACGGTCACGCTCGTATTCCTCGCCCTGCGCCTGACCCCTGGCGACCCGACTGAGACTCTCTATGCCGAAGCGCAAATCTCGCGCGAGCAACTGGCCGCCAACCGCGCCGCGCTGGGGCTGGATCGCCCGCTTCTTGAACAATACGCCTCGTTTCTCAGCCAGTTAGTGCGCGGCGACCTCGGCGCTTCGCTTTTCACCGGACGCCCCGCTACCGTGACCATCTTCGAGCTCTTCATCCCGACCGCCGAACTCGCGCTCGCCGGGTTAACCGTCGCCTTCAGCCTCGGACTCGCGCTGGGCATTCTCTCGGCCACTCGCCCGGCTGCTTTCGTCAAGCCGTTCGCGAGCGCGCTCACTGCCCTCAGTCAGTCGCTGCCGGTGGCGTGGACCGGCCTGCTCAGTTTGTGGCTGACCGCCGGGCTGTTTAGTCTCAACGCCTCCCTCCTGCTTGAGTTAGCCTTGCCCGCCCTCGTATTGGGCTTCGCCATCGCCGGGCCAATCGCCGGGGTGACGCGCGCCAGCCTCGCCACGCTGCAAAACGAAATGTACATCGTCGCCGCCCGCGCGCGCGGCGTCACCGGCTGGCCGCTCCTCTGGCACATCCTGCGCGTCGCGCTCATCCCCATCGTCAACATGACCGCGCTGCAGGCTGCGTTTTTGTTCAGCGGGACGGTCGTCACTGAAACCGTGTTCGCCCGCCCCGGCCTGGGCCGCCTGCTTGTGGACTCGCTCCTCCGCAAGGATTTTCCAGTGGTGCAGGGCCTTGTGCTCCTCATCGCCGGGCTGTACCTGTCCTTCAACCTCGCCGCCGACCTCATGGCCGCCGCGCTTGACCCGCGCCTCCGCGCCCGCTTTCAGTAATCGGTGAACAGTCATCAGTGATCGGTGTTTGCTTCCTCCCTGCATGAAACTCATCCCCTTCGCCTGGCTTGCTCTTCTCCTCGTCATCGCTCTGCTGACTCCGGTCTTTGCGCCTTACGATCCAACCGCCGTCAACCCGGCTCAATCGCTGACTGCGCCTTCCAGTCAATATCTGTTGGGGACAGACCTGCTCGGCCGCGATGTCTACAGCCGCTTGTTGTGGGGGACGCGCCGCACTTTGGGGATGGCGCTGCTGGCTATTCTCGTGACTGCCGTCCCCGGCGCGGCGCTGGGGTTGGCCGCCGGGAGCGCGGGGGAGGGATGGGAGAGCTGGCTCATGCGCGGCCTCGAAGTGGCGCTGGCGCTGCCCCAGTTGTTGATCGCGCTCGTGATCGTCGCGGCCTTAGGGCAATCGCCGTGGGCGGTAGGGTTGGCAGTCGGGGCCGCCGGGATCGCCAGTTTTGCGCGCCTCGCCCGCTCTACCGTTCAACAGGTGCGCGGGCAGGCGTACGTCCAGGCCGCCGAAGCCTTAGGTATGGCGCCCGCACAAATCGTCCTGCGGCACGTCCTGCGCAATATTGCCGGGCCGTTGGCCGCCTTCACGACGATCCACTTCGCCTGGGCAATCCTCAACACGGCGACGCTGAGCTTCCTCGGCTTCAGCGGCAGCCCCGCGGCGCCTGATTGGGGGACGATGTTGAACGAGGGGCGGGCTTATCTCGTCACCGCGCCCTGGGTCAGCGCCGCGCCGGGCGCAGCGATTACGTTGACGGTGCTCGCGGTGAATACGTTGGGAGGCGCGTGGGGCGAAGGCAGACACAGACGAGACTACAATACCGTTGGATGATCTCTCCCCGTATCATGCCGTCGAGAGGTTTCAATCACTTCGCCTGCTGCGCCATATACGACACGATTCGCCGCGTCAATTCGGCGTCAGCGCGGGCGCGGTGCAGGTCAGGTGGGAGCGTGATGCCACAATGCCGCGCGGCGTCGCCGAGCCTGTGCCAGCGGTAATTCCCGTGATACCTGTTCCACTCGCCATGGAACTGCGCGTAAAGCTTCATGGCGCAGCGCCAGGGCGACTCGCCGTGTTGGGGAGCCTGCGTAAGCCAGGTCGCATCAAGCCCATTGGCCCGCGCCGATTGAACAAGGCGAGGCAGATCGAAGTCGAGGTTGTAAATCACCACCAGCCGGCCTGCCAGCGCCGCTTGCAAGGACGGCCAGATGTCTTTGAAAGAGGGCGCCGGGTTGACCATCGCATTGGTAATGCCATGCACATCGGCGGCCTCGCGCGTGATGGGGATAGTGGGACGGATGAGGCTATCGGTCAGCACAGCCCCCTCGTGATCAATCACCGCCAGCTCGCAAATCTCGTGCGCCCCCTTCAAGCCGGTCGTCTCCGTGTCAATGAACACGGGCTTCCGATCCCACCAGTCGCGCGCGGTGCGGATAGCGTCGGCGCGAGGTGTCATTGGCGCGTCTCCTTACGAAGATAGGCGGCCATTTCCTCAACCGGCGTCCGCGCCGCGTCGAACCACTTGATCCCCGGATCGGCGGGCTTGAACCAGTTAGCCTGGCGGCGGACGAACTCGCGCGTCTCGCTTTTGATGCGCCGCGCGGCCTCCGGCAAATCGCACTCCCCGCGCAAGTATTGACCGATTTGCTTGTACCCCAGCGCCGACAGCGCGGGCAGGTCCCAGCCGTAGCCCTGGGCTGCGAGCGCGCGCACTTCGTCCACCAGCCCCGCGTTCAACATGGCCTCCACCCGGGCGTCAATCCGGGCATATAACTCGGGGCGCGGGAGGGTGAGACCGATCGTCGCCGCCGAAAAGGGGGGCGGCGATTTGCGGCGCTGGGCGACAAACGACGCGCCGGTCGTCAGGGCAACTTCGAGCGCACGGATCACGCGGCGGGGGTTCCGCAAATCCAAGCGGGCGGCCGACTCCGGGTCAACGGCAGCCAGCCGCGCGGCCAGAGCCTCGACCCCATCATGGGCCAGCACAGTTTCCAACGCCGCCCGCAACTCGCCGGAAGGATTCCCCGGCGGGACCTGCCAACCCTCGATCACCGCGCGGATGTACTGCCCGGTGCCCCCCACAAGCAAGGGCAGCCTGCCGCAGGCGTGAATGTCACGGATCGCCGCCAGGGCCGCGGCCTGAAATGTGGTCAGTGCCCAGGGCTTGTCCGGTGTGGTGACGTCGATCAGGTGATGCGGGACGCGGGCGCGTTCGGCGTGCGAGGGCTTAGCCGTGCCAATGTCCATCCCGCGATACAGGTAACGCGAGTCGGCGGAGACGATCTCGCCGTCGAGTCTTTCGGCGAGTTGGATAGAGATCGCCGTCTTGCCGACGGCCGTCGGGCCGACGATGATGCCCAGTGGGATTAGAGATGGGGGAGCAGGGGTTGGGGATGGGGGGTCAGTCATGAACGGCGTTTTCAATCACGCTGACGCGCCGCAGCTCGCCGCGCGTGGACAACTCTACCGCCACTACGTCCACGCGCCAGGGGACATCGCTCAATTGATTCTGTTGCAGGTAAGTCTGCGCGGCGGCCTTGAGATGCGCTTGCTTGCGCGGCGTGATGGATTCTTCGGGGGTCCCGAATTTTTCGCCGCGCCGGGTGCGGACTTCCACAAACACCCAGTCGCCCCGGTGGCGGGCGATCAGGTCAATCTCGCCGGAAGTGCAGCGGTAGTTGTGCGCGACAATTTCGTAGCCGGCCGTCTCCAGCCGTTCGGCGGCGAGCTTCTCGCCCAGCCGGCCCAACCCCACCCGCGCCTTCGTCATGGGATGAGATTCCGCAGTCGCTGGCGGAAGCCGACCCAGCCTCGCCGGCGGCGCGTGGTCTCTGCGACCAGGCGCTCATATTCCGCGAGGACCTGCTGCGCCGTCTTGTTGATGTCGTAGGTCTTGGCCGCCTCGCACGCTTTCTCCGCCAGGCGCCGACGCGTCTCCGGCTCCATCACCAGCCGCATGAGCTTGGCGGTGAAGGCGGCGATATCCGGGGGCGAGAGAAAGCCGTTTTCGTCGTCCACAATCGTATCGCCGACGCCCGGAGAAACGATGCCCAGCGGGGGCAAACCGGCCGCCATGGCCTCGATGAGCGAGAGGGGGTGGACCTCCGTCTGCGAAGCGGTCACAAAAACATCGGCCAGAGGGAGATGGGCAGGCACGTCGGCATACTCCACCTTGCCAAAGAATTTGGCGCGGTCGGCCAGGCCGGAATACGCTGCCTGGTTGCGCAAATTGTCGAGCTCAGGCCCATCGCCGACCAGCGCCAGCGCCACGTCGGGGTACGCCGTGGCCACGCCAAAGAAAGCGCGGAGCAAAAAAGCGAGATTCTTCTCCGAGCTCAACCGCCCCACATACATCAACACGACCGCCTCTTCCGGCAACCCGACCTCGGCGCGGGAAAGCCGCCGGGCCGGCCGCTGGAACGGCTGGAGGTCAATCCCATTCGGGATGACCTTGACCGGCGAGGTCACGCCCAATTGGCGCATCACGTCCACCACGCCGGGCGAGGGCGCGATTACCAGGTCGCACCGCTGGCAGAAGCTGGGCAGGTAGGCCTGCAGGAAGGTCGAGCCGACGACGTCCGGCACGTAGGAAGGCAGGTAATGCTGGGCGTAGAGGTCGTAGCGCGTGTGGTTGGTGAAGACGATCGGGATACCCCGCGACCGGCAATAGCGCAAAGCCAGCGGGCCGGTCAGGAAAGGATGATGGACGTGCACCACATCCATGGATTTGACCTTGCGTTGAGCGGGCTGGGAGTAACGGAATGAGAGGTGGAAGCCGGTGTCGTGGACGTTGAGCGGCACGCCCGGCGAGCGGACGACGTACAGCTCGTCGTCTTCGTAATCCTCGTCGCCAAAGGTGAAGACGAAAACCTTGTGCCCCCGACTCTCCAGCATGCGCTTGTTCAGGGAGACGTAATTCGTGACGCCGCTGATGTGCGGCTTGTACATGTCAACCATCATCCCGATGCGCATGGTCGTCTCATCTCCACCGAAAATCCTACTCCACGGCGCGGGCGGAGTCAAGGAACAAAATCCGGGTGATGACGCACACCGCGCCAAGCCTGGATCCCCGTGGGCATCCGTGAGGAGGCGGACGCAGAGCAAAGGGAGAGGCGACTGAGCGCCAGGTCAAATCGTCACAATCCCGTGAAAGTTGGCGAGTGTTTCATTGTATGCTAAACTAACCTGGCCCGCTTAATATTGATCGATTCGGAGTCAATGATGTCGTTATCCACCACCTTAAAGCAGATAGACATCTTCTACGAGCTTGCACCGACGCAGTTGGAACTGGTCGCCGCCACCTGCCAGGAGCGCCGCTGCAAAGCCGGAGACGTGATCTTCGAAGAGAACGCCGCCAGCGATGAGTTATACATCATCGCGCAGGGTGAAGTGGACATCCAGGTTGACCCCGCGCTGGTCAGCGAAGGGCCGACGAACTCGCCCGGCCCGGTCACCATCGCCACCCTGCGCCGGGGGCAGTCGTTCGGCGAAGTGGCGCTGGTGGATCAGGGGCTGCGCTCGGCGACCGCGCGGTGCGCGGCGAACAACACCCTCCTGCTGGTCATTCCCCGTGACAAGCTGATCACGCTGTGCGACACGTATCCTCAACTAGGCTATCGCCTGATGCGGAACCTCGCCGCCGACCTGGCGCTCAAAATCCGCAGCACCGACTTGCGCATCCGCGAAGAACTCCTCTACGGCAGCCGCCGCAGGTAGCGTGGCGAGGGAGGCGTGACAGGCCGTCACCGCACCAAGTCACGCGTCACACATCACGTATCACTTGTCCCCCATGCACGCCGAAATCATCGCCATCGGCACGGAGTTACTGCTCGGCGAGATCGTGGACACCAATTCAGCTCACATCGCCCACGCGCTGCGCGAAATCGGCCTGGATTTGCGGTGGATGTCGGCCGTGGGCGACAACGAGGCGCGAATCGCCGAGCTCGTGACCCAGGCCGCCCGGCGCTCCACCGTGGTGATCACGACCGGCGGACTCGGCCCGACGGTGGATGACCCGACCCGCGAGGCGATTGCGCGCGCCGCCGGGCGGCCGCTTGAATACCGGCCGGAACTGTGGGCGCAGATCGAAGCCCGCTTCGCACGCTTTCGCCGTCAGCCGACGGAAAACAACCGCCGCCAGGCTTACATCCCGCAGGGCGCTATCGCGCTCGAAAACCCGGTCGGCACAGCGCCCTGCTTCATCGTCACCATGGAGACGAGCGTCGTCATCGCGCTGCCCGGTGTGCCGCGTGAGATGGAACATATGCTGGCTAACGTCGTCGTCCCATACCTGCGCGAGAAGTTCAAGCTCTCCGGCGTGATCAAAACCAAAATCCTGCGCACCGTCGGCATTGGCGAAAGCATGGTGGACGAAAAAGTCGGCGATCTTGAAAAGTTGAGCAACCCCACGGTGGGGCTGGCGGCCCACGCCGGGCAGACCGACATCCGGATCACGGCCAAAGCCGCAGGCGAGGCCGAAGCCGCAGCCATGATTGCCGAGGTTGAAGCGAAAGTCCGCGAGCGCCTGAGCGATTTCATCTACGGCGAGGGGCGCGAGAGCGTGGAGGAAGTCCTGGGGCGCTTGCTCGCCGCCCGGCACATGACGGTGGCCACAACCGAATTCGGGACAGGCGGGCAACTCTCCGGGCGGCTGGCGGCTATCCCCCAGGCGGCGCAGGTCTTTCGTGGAGGCGCAGTCGGCATTTCGGCCTCCGGCATTCAAGTCGCCGCCGAGGCTGAACGCACCCGGGCAGAGCATAGCGCGCATTGGGGCCTGGGAGTCCACTTGAATACGCAGCCTGACGCGCCGCAGACTGAAATCGTGTTGACGGATGGCCTGAAGAACGAGCGCCGCACATTCGGTTACGGCGGCCCGCCCGCCCTGCTCCCTACCTGGGCCAGCACGGCGGCGTTCAATCTTCTACGTCTCGAGCTCTTGAAATAGAGACGTCTCCATCCGTTGACAAAAACTCTCAACTAATCCAATCCAAAAACCTATACCAGGCTCCCACGAAGGGGAGAAACCACGGGACGCCGTTATACAGGCCGAGCGGCGCGCCGGGGAACGGAATATGGGCAAACGGATTGTCAGATGTCTCGCCGGAAATCGCCGCGGCCAACTGCGTGCCCAAATACGTCGCCATGGCCACGCCATGCCCGGCGTAGCCCAACGCGTAATGCAGGCCGTCCATCTTCCCGGCGTGCGGCATCATGTCGAAGGCAAAGTCGAGCGTCCCGCCCCACACGTACTCCACTTTCACGTCGCGCAGTTGCGGATACACCCCCACCATCCCGCGCCGCAAAATTTCGGCGCTCTCGCGCACCGTCGTCGCCGTCTCCGGGAAGAACGCCGCGCGCCCGCCGAACAACATCCGCCGGTCCGGCGTCAGACGGAAATAGTATAGAAAATTCTTTGAGTCAAAGATCATCCGGCTGCGCGGGCTGACGGCGCGCGCCAAATCCTCGCCGAGCGGTTCGGTGACGATGATGTACGACCCGATGGGGACGATCTTCTCTTGGAGCGACGGCGTGGCCCGTCCGGTATATCCGCTCGTCCCCACCACGACCTCGGCGGCTCGCAGGTCCCCGCGCTTCGTGCGCACCTTCAACGTCGTTCCATCTCGCTCCACCCGCTCCACCCGCGCCCGCTCGTATAACTCGGCCCCGGCCTTTTGCGCCGCCCTCGCCAGCCCCGCCACGTACCGCGCGGGGTTCACGCCCGCGCTCATTGCGTCCACGAAACCGCCGTAATAGATGTCCGAGCCAATCTCGCTGCGCAGTTCGTCCTTCGGCACCAGGCGCACTTGATGATTAAATTCACGCGCCATTAACGCCGCGCCACGGGCAAAGTGATCGAAGTGCGCAGGTTTGCAGGCGACCTCCAGATGACCGGAGCGCGAGAAATCGCACTCAATCCCTTCTTCGGTGACAATTTGCTCGACGCAATCAATCGCGGCCAGACTCGCGGCGAACATCCGGCGCGCCGCCTCGCGCCCATATTGGGAGAGCACCTTGCTCAGGCCGAGCTTCATCCCGGTCAGCGCCATCCCGCCGTTGCGCGAGCTGGCCCCCCACCCGATCATCTCGGCCTCCAGCACGGTGACCCTCGCTCCCCGCTTCGCCAGCGCCAGCGCCGCTGAAAGCCCGGTAAAGCCGCTGCCAATCACGGCCACGTCCACTTTCTCCGGCAGCGGGCGGGCGCCGTCGGTCGTGGGCATCGTCACGGTGTCGAGCCAGAAAGTTTGCGCTTTGAGCGTCATGAAGAATAGGCCTTTCTTGCGGAGGGCTGGCGGCGGCGCGCGGCGCGCACCTGATCAAGCAGTTTGGATGGCTGAGGCGTCATGGGGCGGCGAGTTGTTATCCGGCCCTGCTTTTGGGTTTATACTCAAAGCCTCGGCGCGAGATGAGTGAGTGGGCAGCCATGGACGCCTGACCTGAGCGGGCCAGGTGGACCGATTTTCCCTCCAACTTACCTGAACGGCCTGATTATACTGCCAATAAGCGGCCTGCGTCGCAGCGCGTTAGAACGAAATTTTTCCATTCAACTCGACCGTTGGGCGCATCTCAAGTCAAGGCTGTGGGTTCCAAAGCATTGGAGGCTAGACGATGAAAGTCTTTCTCACTGGCGGCACAGGCTTTATTGGGCAAGCACTGATACAATCCTTAATGGCGCGGGGCTGGACCGTGGTCGCGCTCGTGCGCAATGCCAATAGCCCACAAGCCCGCGCCTTGACGAAGATGGGCGCGCAGTGTGCGTCGGGCGATGTCACCGACCGCGAGTCCATGCGAGCCGATATGACCGGCGCCGATATCGTTGTTCATACTGCTGGCTGGTATGAATTTGGGGTGACTGGGAATGGACGTCAACTCATGCACGCCATCAACGTCATCGGCACAGACAACGTGTTGAGCCTGACGTTAGAACTCGGCATCCCTCGCTCCGTGTACGCCTCTTCAACCATGTACTATGGCGAAACCGGGCCGGAAGCGGAGGATGAAACCTATCAACGGCAAAAGCCCTACAATTCCTACTATGAGCAGACCAAAGCCGAAGCGCATCAAATCGCTCAGCAATATCAGCAACGCGGCTTGCCACTGATCATTGTCTGCCCTAACGGCGTGGTGGGGCCAAATGACCATTCCAATTATGGCTATTTCCTGCGAATGTATTTGAACCGGCTGCTGACACCTTATGCCTGGGCGCCGGACGTCATTAATTCTCTTGTCCACGTCAACGACGTGGGGGAAGGCATCGCGTTAGCGGCCGAGAAAGGGCGTATCGGTGAGACGTACATCCTGGCCGGCGAGCCAACCAGCCGGCGCGAGATGGTCCAGATTTGGATGACGAAACCGGGCGGGTTTAAGGTCAGGTTTTATATCCCCCCCCCGCTGGCTGGCCAAGGTGATGTTTGCCCCGATGGAGCCTTTGCAACGCCTGGCCGGTTTACCAGCGGCCGTCTCTCGTGAAAGCGTGTCCGCCAGCGTGTCCTTGAACTACTCTGGCGCAAAGGCCCAGCGCGAACTTGGCTGGACGTATCGTCCCGCGAAAGAGATGTGGCTTGGCATCATTGACCAGGAACTCGAATTGCTGGCCAGCCGCCAGAAACGCGATTTAGTGGCCCGGCTGAAACCTGTGGAAACGAGCGAGTAGCAGGGCGTCGGTGCGCCCGAAATCCATCGAGAAACTCAACCGAGTGCTCATCGGATTTGCCCGTTACTTCGCCCTGCCCTGCGCTACTCTCAGAACTCAATTCGTCGAACTGGGCTGTTGGATACGCCTGCGTTTACGCGCTATGAAGTTCAAGCGCATCAACAACGGCAACAACCGGCGTTGGCCGACCCGCTGCCTGACCCGTCTGGGTCTGGTATCGCTCTCGGCGCAACTGGCATAGACTATGGACGTGTTCCCTTATGTGGGCAAGGCATCGGGGGTCGCCCGGTTGCGGGAAAGCTGCACGCTGGTAAATGTGGGGAAGTGACCCCACGGCGACAACGGGGAGGGAGAGGTTACGACCTCTCCCTTACCCACTGCGCTGGCTCTATGTCCTGACCGGAGGCCATATCCGTGCTCAAGCTGCATCTCGATACCGACCTAGGGGGCGATATGGATGATCTGTGCGCATTGGCCATGGTGCTCAATTGGCCGGACGTTGAACTGCTCGCAGTGACCACAAACTCAGACGATCGAGGTAAGCGGGCAGGTTATACGCGCTACGCCTTGGGACTCGCTGGCCGAGACGACATCGCCGTCGCAGCCGGCGCAGATGTCTCGCTTGATTGCTATCGCGTCAAGCCAGGCTTGCCCGACGAAGCAGTTTATTGGCCGGAACCGATATCGCCCGCCCCGACCTCACTCGATCAAGCCCTTTCCTTGCTCGAGCGCAGTATTGAGCAAGGCGCGATCATCGTCGCAATTGGACCTTACACGAACCTGGCGCTGTTGGAGAAGCGCTCTCCCGGCATACTGCGCAGTGCAAGACTTTATCTCATGGGCGGCTATGTGTTCCCTCCTAGGGAAGGTTTCCCGCCCTGGGGTAACGACATGGACTGGAACGTCCAGGTTGATGTTCAATCAGCACAGTATGTCATGCAGCGCTCAAACCCCACACTCGTTCCACTATCCGTAACCGTCGAAACCTCGCTCAGAAGAGCCTATCTGGCAACTCTGAGACAGTCAGGGCCTCTGGCTCAACTCATCGCAAGACAAGCGGAGGCCTTTGCCAGGGACGAGAACATCGAAGCACGGTATGGTCATACGTGCAGGGGTTTGCCGGAAGACACCATCAATTTCCAGCACGATCCGCTCGCTTGTGCCATCGCGTTAGGCTGGAAGGACGGTGTGGAAATCAGTGAAATCCCTTTGACATTGGAGATCAAGGACGGATGGCTGTGTGAAAGGGTTGACGACAGCGGGAAACCCACAAGAGTAGTGACGCGAGTGAACGGAGGCAAGTTCAACGAGTTCTGGCTCAGTACCGTCGTGCGCAAGAACGCCGTGGCGCCGATTGCGCGCGCCTAATCCGCGCGTGGGGCCGGCCCGCCTCCGCGTTGCTCCGGCGGACGGCTCACGCGCCCGGTTGGCCCCTCAACAAAAACGTCGAGCGCCTCCCCCCGCGGGCGCCCGGCGTTTTTCACTCCCACACCCCCAGACTTCCACACAGGATTTCACCGCGTCGTAAACAACTTATCCACCGCCTCCGTCAACTCCGCCAAGTTGCTCACCTGGTGCACGGCGTCGCACAGCGGCGTGTACTGGTGCATGTCGCTGTCGCCCGTGCCCCACTGGTAACGCGGCTCGGGGTTGAACCACACCACCCGGCGCGCGCGGCGCTTGAGATGCTCGAATAGATCCAGGCGCGGACTGTTGAAGTTGTTGCGCGCGTCGCCGAGGAAGATCACCGTCGTCCGGCGGTCCACCGCGTCCAAATAGTCGCCGCAAAAGTCCACGAGACACTGTCCCAGGTCCGTGCCGTAAGGGATATACGGGAAGCGATGCTTGACGAGCGGGATGGCCTCGTCCGGCCGGTGGCCGATGAACTCCTCGGTCACGTCCTCCAGATGGTTGTAAAACCCGAACGAGCGGGCCTTCGCCACCTGATCCTGCAGTTCGTACATCAGGCGCAGCATGAACTCGATCACGTCGCGCATGGATTCGGACATGTCGCAGATGAGCGCGAACTTGGGTTTTAGATGCCTTTTCTTGAAGTGCAGGTCAAACGGGACGCCCCCGGTCTGGATGTTGGCCCGCAGCGTAGCTTTGGCGTCGAGGGTCTTGCCGTCCCCTTTCTTTTGCCGCAGCGCTGCGCGGGAACGCAGGCGCGCCGCCAGCCGCGTCACGAGTTTGCGGAGCTCGCGCGCCTCCGCCTCCGTGAGGTCCTTGAAAGGCGTCTGCATCAATTCCGTCTCATCCATCTTCTGCGGGTTATAGTCGGACATCTGCCGGGCGATGTTCTGGCCCACGAACTGCGCGGTCTGCTCGGCCAGCAGGTCGCGGTTCGCGGCGATCAGGCGCAGGATGGCCTCCTGTCCCTCCGGCGTCATCCCCATCGCCGCGAGTTGTTGCATCAACTTCTCAATCTGCTCGGCCAGCTGCTGTAGCCCCATCCGGCGGAGCATCTCGCGCGTGATCCATTGCTGCTGCTCCGGCCGGCGAGCGCGGTTGGCCCCGGCCTGCCGCGCCCAGCGCTCCATCTCCTCGCGCGTGGGACCGCGCCCCGAGGCGAGCATTTGCAGCAAGCGGCTCAGGTCTCCCGCGAGGGCGCGCATCGCGGCTTCGAGCATCTTCTGCTGGTCGGGCGTGAGGGCCTGCTCGGCGGGGATGAGCGGCGGGCCGCCCGAACTGAAGTACATCGAGAAGAGCCGGTTGAAGATCGCCTCGTCGTCGCGCTCTTTGATGAGCGTGGCGCGCAGCGCGGAACGGAAGGCCGCGCGGTTCGTCACACCCATCTGCTCGACCGCGCGAAAGGCGTCCTGGCTCTCGGCCAGCGATATGCGCACCCCCGCCGCGCGCAAACCCGCGATGAATTGAACGACTCGCTCATCCATAAGGGGAGACCTCTGCAGTCATCAGTCGTCAGTCACCAGTCGTCAGCCAAAAGGCAGCGGAGCGAAATCCTTAATCTGCTTCTTCCATGCGTTATATCCGTTGCCTCGTCCGCTGCCGTATCCGCTGCCTAATCCTCCGGCGGCCAGCGGCTGCCGCGCAGGCGGCGGACGATATTCGGAGACGGCTCCTCCGAGGCCGAGCCGTGATCGTCGCGGTACATCCCGCGCCGGGCGCGCTGCAAGTCCGCTTCGTGCTTGAGCAGAATAGAGAGCGTAGTGTCGAGCGTCTTCGGGTCGAGCTGCTTGGCGTTGAGCAGGACTAAGGCTTTGGCCCAGTCCAGCGTCTCGCTCACCGAGGGGTGCTTCTTCAGGTCAATCCGCCGCAGCTTCTGCACAAACTCAACGGCCTGCTTGGCGAGGTTTGGCGCGAGGTCGGGGACCTTGAGCCGGACGACGCGCAGTTCGGCCTCCAGGCTGGGATAGTCAATGTAGATGTAAACGCACCGCCGTTTGAGCGCCTCGGACAGCTCGCGGGTGTTGTTGGAGGTCAGCACCACGAGCGGCTGATGCCTGGCCTTGAGCGTGCCGAGTTCGGGGACCGACACCTGAAAGTCCGAGAGCACTTCGAGCAGGAAGGCCTCGAACTCGGCGTCGGCGCGGTCAATTTCGTCAATGAGCAGGGTGATCGGCTGGTCGGCCAGGATGGCTTGCAGCAGGGGGCGCGGGAGCAGGAAGCGCTGAGAGAAGAACACGTCGTCCTCCTGCGCGAGTTTGTCGGCGGCCTGCGCGAGGGTCATCGAGCCACTGAGCAACTCGCTCAGTTTATCGCGGAGCAGTTGCGTGTAGAGCATCTGCTTCGCATATTCCCACTCGTAGAGCGCCTTGGTCTCGTCCAACCCTTCATAGCATTGCAGGCGGAGGAGTTCGCGGCAGGTCGCCCCGGCCCACGCTTTCGCCAGCTCGGTCTTGCCCACCCCGGCCGGCCCCTCGGCCAGCACCGGCTTGCCCAGCCGCTCGGCCAGGAACAGCACCGTCGCTATTTCTTCGGAGGCGATGTACTGCTGCTTGCCTAACCCGTCAATGACATCCACAGTCGTATTGAACATTGTCACCTCTTCTCGGCCATCACAAAGCCAGCCGAAAGCCCGTTCCTCGGAGCAACCGGGTTTCTCGGCCTCGTTGTGTCAGGAAGTCTTGGAAACAAACTTGTGTTCTATGCTCAGCGCTGCGCTTGAAATGCCAGTGGACACAGCCCGGATACTTTGCCAACGACCCCTTCAGGGTGATGCGGCGGCGCAGGCAGCCTCAACCAATCGTTCGACCCCGGTGAGTCTCACCCCGGCGGGGATGGAAATGTTGGCTTCCAGCATACTCCTTATCACACCGCGGCGTACCTGCCCGTTTGCATAGGGCCAGACCCACAGGGTCTTGAAGACCCTGCGGGCCTACTTCAGCACATATTTCGCCGCCACCTGCGCCATGAGCGCCGCGCCCATGGTGAGCGCACGCTCATCGAAATCGAAGCGCGGGTGGTGGTGCGGGAAGTTTAGCTCCTTCTCCGCATTCGCCGAGCCAACAAAGAAATAGCAGCCCGGCACGGTATCCATCATGTAGGCCATATCTTCCGAGCCCATCGTCCGCTCGTCGGCGGCGACCTGCACGACGCCGGGCAGGGCTTCTGCCAGCGCGCGCACCTCGGCGGCCATCTGCGCGTCGTTCCTGACGGCTGGCGTCGTCGTTTCATACTGGAGGCTGGCCCGGCAATCCATTGCCCCAGCGACGCCGTTCACGATTTGCTCAAACCGCCGCACGATCACCTCACGCACTTCGGGCTTGAAGGTACGGATGGTGCCAAGCATCGTGACCGAGTCAGGGATGACATTGAAGGCCTCGCCGCCTTTGATCGAGGTCACCGAGAGCACCCCGGCCTCCAGCGCATTGACGTTGCGCGCGACGATCGTCTGCAACGCCGTGACCATTTGCGCTGCCGCCGCAATCGGGTCATTAGCCAGATAAGGAGAGGCGCCGTGCCCACCCTTCCCTTGCAGGGTGATGGTGAACTTATCGGCGGCAGCCATGCACGGGCCATCGGTCGCAGCCACCTGGCCAAACGGCAGGTTGTTCCACAGGTGGAGAGCCAGTGACCGCTCCGGGGCGGGGTTCTCCAGGACGCCATCCTTCACCATCGCCGCCGCGCCGCCCAGGCCCTCCTCCGCCGGTTGGAACACAAACTTGAGTGTGCCGGTCATGGCTTTGCGGTGCGGCGCGAGCATCTTCGCCACGGCGAGGCCGATGGTCGTGTGCCCGTCGTGCCCGCAGGCGTGCATCACGCCAGGGTTCTCCGAAACGTAATCGGTCTGGTTCATCTCGACGATCGGTAGAGCGTCCATGTCGAAACGCAGCAGGATGGTCGGGCCAGGCTGGTCACCTTCCAGCAGGCCGACCACGCCGGTCTTCCCGACGCCCGCGCGGACTTCGAGGCCCAATGTGTTCAGCGCGTTCGTCACAATCCCTGCCGTGCGGATTTCCTGAAACCCCAACTCGGGGTGGCGATGGAAGTCCCGCCGCCGCGCAATCATCTCCGATTCGAGCGCTTGGGCCGATGCAAAAAAATCGATCATGATTTCTCCTGTCGTGGTGAGTGCGAATGTGGCCATGCCTGCTCTTTGTCCGCTTGCTTCTGGCGCAGATAGTGGCGGCGATCATGGAGCGGCTCCGGCGAGGCGGGTGAAGGTCGAGTTGGAGAAGACGATCAACGCCTGACCGAAGATATAGAGCACCCAGACTATATCATAGACATGCGGCCGGTTGGTCTGGCGGAAAATCTGATTACCGAGCAAGATGTCGGAAAGCAGAAACAGGTTTGCGCCCAGCGCCAGCCAGAACAGGGCGGGCATTTGAATGACCAGCGCCGTCGCAAAGCCCGCCATGCCTGAGAGCAACAAGGCATATCCTAAAGCGCCGTAGTTGAGTACTTTGGCTGCCCGGGGTGAGCTCACGAGCGTGAACCACAAAACCACTCCAACGACAAGATAAATCGCGATCACTCCAAATCGAATGGCGTCGCCCGGCAGGCCCAGCCTGGCAGCCATCAAGCCAAAGGCGACCAGATAGCAAATGTGTGTGACTGAAAACGCCCCCATGCCCGGCAAAACGCCTTGGAGAAAGGGAACGTGATCGGCGAGGATCAGATCGCCCGCAAACCCGGCCGCCATGCCGAGCAACAGCCAGAGGCCTACTCCCGCCAGAAACCCTGCGCCGTTGAGCCACCAGATGAAAGCCGCGAGGACCAGCAGCGCCGAGGTGCTCATGAGCAGCCACGAATGGGAATGGCGCGTGCGCTGCGCGTCATCTTTGCCAAACGCGAACGCGGCGATGAGCAAGGCCAGCCACACGCCCAAAAGAAACATGAGCAGGGAACGATACGGCTGCGCGATGGCGAGCGGGAACATCATCAACCGATGGAACGGATGAACAGAAAACTTTGCGCTTCAGCCGTTGACCACCAACACCGCCGCGCCTTTGATCTCGCTGCGCTTCATCATGCGCAGGGCGCGGTTGGCTTCCTCCAGCGGGAAGGCCTGCACCTCAGTCGTGATGGGAATCTGCGCGGCGAGGCGCATGAACTCATCCGCATCCCGGCGCGTGACGTTCGCCACGCTGCGTAACGTCCGTTCACCATACAGCACATTGTAGTCCATTTCAGGAATCGGGCTCATGTGGATGGCGTTGATGGCAACCGTCCCTCCTTTGCGCACGTGCCGGAGCGCGACGGGGACCAGCCAACCCGCCGGAGCGAACAGGATCGCGCGGTCGAGGGGATGGGGCGGATCCTGCTCGGCGCCCCCCACCCACTCGGCCCCCAGCGACGCGGCGAGGGCGCGGTGCTCCGGGCTGCGGGTGAACACCGACACACGGCATTCCCAGTAGCGCGCGACTTGAATGACGATGTGCGCGCTCGCGCCGAAGCCGTACAGGCCCACTTTTTCGCCCGGCTGCGCCTCGGCTTTGCGGAGTGACCGATAACCGATCAGCCCGGCGCACAACAGGGGCGCGGCCTGGACGTCAGAAAACTCGGGCGGGATGGGCGCGACAAAATCTTCGTGCGCGAGCATGTACTCGGCATAGCCGCCGTCCACGTCCCAGCCAGTGAACAGCGCCCGGTCGCACAGGTTTTCCTCGCCGCGCCGGCAGAACTCGCACGCGCCGCAGGCAGAATGCAGCCACGGCGCGCCCACGCGGTCGCCGATATGGCAGCGTGTGACCGCCGCGCCCACCTGCGTCACAGTCGCGATGACTTGATGCCCGGGGACGATCGGGAGTTTCTTCGGCGGAAGATCGCCCTCGACGATGTGCAGGTCGGTGTGACACACCCCGCAGGCGCGCACGCGCAGGAGGAGGCGGTCGGACGCCAGCGTTTGAGCAGGCGGAGGCAACTCAACGAGGCGGAGTGACGCGGTGGAGAGAGGACCGGGGGTTGAGAGTTGAAGCGCGCGCATGAGGCTATCCAGAATTTATGCCTCAAAGGCGCCCGCAAAAAACTCCAGCAGACGCAGGTACAGTGTCTTCTGATTCTTGGGCTTGGAAATGCCATGGCCCTCGTCCTCGAACGCCAGCAGTTCGTACTCCACGCCCCCGTCCTGCAAGGCGGCGGTCACGGCGTGTACGTTCTCCGGGGTGACGTTCGGGTCCTGCAGGCCCTGCACGATGAGCAGGCGGCCTTTGATATGGGAGACAAAATGGACGGGTGAGCGTTCGCGATATTTCTCCGGGACCTCGGCGGGTGTGCCGCCCAGCATCTCCGCGCTGTAGGGGCGCAGGTCGGGGCGCGTGGTCTTGTAATCCACCACCAGATCCGTCATGCCGCAGATGGGCGCGGCGGCGGCCACTACCTCCGGCGGGAAGCGCGTGATGGCGCACCAGGAGGAGTAGCCCCCATACGAGGTGCCCGTGATGCCCACCTTGCCGCGCTCCGCAATGCCTGCCGCGGTGAGGGCCTCAATCCCCGTGCGGATGTCTTCTTGCTCGCGCCCGCCCCAGCCGTCGGCCTTGATCGCTTCTTTGAAGGCCACCCCGTAACCGGTGCTGCCCCGGTAATTAGGGTCGAGCACGGTGAAACCCTGCCGCACAAAGAATTGAATCTGGTTGTTGATCGCATCGGTGCTGTGGGAGGTGGGGCCGCCGTGCACAAACACGATGACGCCGCGCGCCTGGCCCTCCGGCCGGTAGAGCCAGCCGTGAATCTCCAGTCCGTCCATCCCCTGAAGGGGATCTGCGACCGATTTCCAGCGGAAGTCTTGCGCTGGAATTAAATCGCCGGGGCGGAGGGGCGTGCGCTTCCACACGCGCGAGAGACTCACAAAGGACTCGAACTGTAAATCGCTCAGCCAGAAGCGCACCAAATCCGCAGGCTGGCGCGAACTGTAATACCAGCCCACCCACGCGCCGTCGCCCACCGGGGCCAGCGGCGTGAGGTTGCCGGGGATGGCGGCCAGGCGCATCTCGTCGCCGGTATCCGGGTGGAGCAAAGAGGCGCGCGTGAGCGATTGCTCAATCTCAATCACCACAATGTGGTCGCTGCCATAGGGCGCGTACGCATTCTCGATGTTGCGCGCCGGATCGTCCAACAGCCAGCGCAGTTCGCCGGTGGTCATGTCCCACACACCCAGGCGGCGATGAGTCTTGGTCTCGCACAACACCACTGCGCGCCGCCCATCGGGGAACCAACTGGCAAAGGCCTTCACGTCCGCGCCGAAGTTGAACAGCTCCCGATCTTCTTGCCCTTCAATATCCACCAGCCAGATCTGCCGCCCGGCGGGGTGCAAATCCATGCGCGTGTACAGGATGTGCGTGCCGGTCGAGTTCAGATCGGGAAGATACCAACCGCCTTTCTCCGGCTTCGCCAACGGCGCGCGCTCGCCAGTGGACAGGTCGTGGCGATAGACCCAGAAAGGCTCAATCTCCTTGCCGCTGGCCATGTCAAAGTTGGCGCTGTACACCAGCCGGTGGCCATTGGGGTGCAACTGCCCGCCCCGGATGTAATAGTTGGGGTTGGCTTCTGTGAGGGGCTGCATCGCCAGGGGGTGATTCAGGTCCACGCCGAAGAGTTGATCGCGCTCGTTTCCATCGTGGTCCTGTGACACAATGACCATCCGGCTGTCCGGCGTCCACGAGACGAGGATCGTATCGTCGGCGGAGTCGGTCAGGCGGATGGGTGGCGCGGCGCCATCGGTGGGGGCGGCATAGACGTCGGCGGTCGGCCCCGCGCGATACCACGTCCACGCGACCCACTTGCCATCCGGCGAGACTTTGGGATTCCACATGCCAGGGAGGGTCAGCAGGGCCTCAAGGTACTGCTCCGGGGTCATATTGAATTGAGTCATGATGAGTTGAGTTTTCATCCCACAGCAATTGTAGCCCATTTTATGTCCAACCGTTTACGCGGCA
>DATDRS010000426.1:0-4063 GCA_035291605.1 Anaerolineales bacterium
ATCGAAAGCGACGCCTCCGCCGCGTCGTACTTCTTCGCCGCGCCTGCGATTTGCGGCGGCGCGGTGCGCGTGCTGAATATCTCGCGCCGCGCGCGCCAGGGCGACATGGCTTTTCTCGACGTGCTGGCCGAAATGGGGTGCACGACCACGGAGGGCGACGACTGGATTGAAGTGGGGACGATGCATCCATCGCCCCTACGAGGCGTGGATGTGGACATGCGCGACATCCCCGACACCGCCCAGACCCTCGCCGCGATTGCCCCCTTTGCCAGTTCGCCCACGACCATTCGCGGCATCGCCTCTGCCCGCCTCAAAGAGACCGACCGCGTGGGCGCCATGTGCGCCGAACTGGCGCGCCTCGGCGTGGACGTGACCGAGCACCCGGACGGCCTCACTATTCGCCCCTGCCGCGCGATTCGCCCGGCCACCGTGCGGACGTATAATGACCACCGTATGGCGATGGCCTTTGCGCTCGTCGGCCTGCGCGTGCCCGGCGTGAAAATCGAAAACCCTGGATGTGTATCAAAAACCTTCCCCAACTACTTCGAAGTGCTCGAACAATGTTGACTGATTACTGATGACCGTTTGCTGCCCATGCACCTCTGCGCCCTCGGCTACCCTCTCTCTCACTCTCTCTCACCCGCCATGCACAACGCCGCGCTTGAAGCCGTAGAACTGGGCGACTGGCATTACGAGGCCATGCCGGTTGAGCCGGAGCGGTTGGGTGAGGCCGTCGTGCTTATCCGCAGCGATGACTACGCAGGCGCAAATGTCACTGTGCCGCACAAAGAGAACATTATTCCTTTCCTCGACGGACTGACGCCCGTCGCCGAAGCCATCGGTGCGGTGAACACGCTCGTCAAGAGAGAGGGACGGTTGATCGGCCACAACACCGACGCCGCCGGGTTGCTGACCGATCTGCACACGCACGACGTTCACATTGCGCACCGGCCCGTGATGATCCTGGGGGCGGGTGGGGCGGCGCGGGCGGCCGTGGCGGCGTGCGCGGGCGTGGGCGCGCGCGTCCGGGTCGTCGCCCGCCGCCTCGAGCAAGCCCAATCTCTAATCTCCATTCACCCATCTCTCGAAATCTTCGCCTGGACTCCCCTCGGCTTCCTCGAAGCCAGCGACGACTGCGCCCTTGTCGTCAACACCACGCCGCTCGGCATGATCCCGAATGTCGAAACCTCGCCCTGGCTCGGCGGCACGCCCTTCCCGCCCGACGCTTTTGTGTATGACCTCGTCTACAACCCGCCTGAGACTCTGTTCATGCGCCAGGTTCAGGCCGCCGGCCTCCGGGCTGTCACTGGCCTGGGCATGTTGGTGGAGCAGGGGGCATTGGCGTTTGAACTGTGGACGGGGAAACCCGCGCCGCGCGGCGTGATGGGCCGGGCGGCGGCATCCAAGTTGGCCTCATCCCGGCGCCGCCGCTCGCCTGCTCCAGCGCAAGGGAGCCAGGGGGCAGGGGAGCAGAGGAGAGGCTGGTAACGACTATGGGTCTTCGCTTCCTAACCTCCGGTGAATCGCACGGCCCCACGCTCACTGCCATCCTCGAAGGGATGCCGGCGGGCCTGCCGCTTTCTCCCGAAGACATCAACCCCGACCTCGCCCGCCGTCAGGGGTTTGGTAGGGGCGCTCCTGGTGATCGCCCTGTGCCCTATCCTGGCGCCAGCCCGCGCATGAAACTGGAGCGCGACACTGCGACCATCCTCGGCGGCGTGATGGCCGGCCAGACCATCGGCGCGCCCATCGCGGTGCAGGTTCAAAACCTCGACCACCCCCGGTGGAAGGGCAAAGCCGTCGAGCCGATGACCATCCCGCGCCCCGGCCACGCCGACCTCACGAGCGCGGCCAAATACGGGTTCAATGACCTCCGTTTGGGCCTCGAACGCGCCTCCGCACGCGAGACGACGGCGCGGGTCGCCGTCGGCGCGATCTGCCGCAAGTTTTTGTCAGAATTTGGGGTGAGCGTGGGGAGTTATGTGACCGAGATCGGGGGTGTGATCGCCGACCTGCGCGAGATGCCGCTTGAAGACCGCATCGAGCGCGCGCTCGACTCTGACATGTCCTGCCCTGACGAAACGGCCTCGGCGGCCATGCGCGCCTGCGTCGAAGAAATCGTGCGCGCCAAAGATACGCTCGGCGGCGTGTTTGAAGTCGTGGCCCTCGGCGTCCCGCCCGGCCTCGGCAGCCACGTCCACTGGGACCGCCGCCTCACGGGCCGCCTCGCCGCCGCGCTCCTCAGCATCCACGCGATGAAGGGCGTCGAAATCGGCGACGCCTTTGCCAACGCGCGCAAGCCAGGCACGCAGGTACATGACGAGATTTTCCTTGACGCGAAAACGGGCGAACCCGAATCATCACCCCTCAGGCCTCACGCCTCACGCCTCACGCGCCGCACCAACCGCGCGGGCGGCCTCGAAGGCGGCATCACCACCGGTCAGCCGCTCGTCTTGCGCGTCGCGATGAAGCCCATCTCGACCACGCTCAACCCGCTGCGCTCGGTGAACCTCGCCACGAGCCAGGCCGCGCCGGTCGAGTACGAACGCTCCGACTTCTGCGCCGTCCCTCGTGCGGGCGTGATTGGCGAAGCGATGGTGTGCTTCGTCCTCGCGGACGCGCTCATCGAAAAGCTCGGCGGCGACTCATTGGCCGAAATGAAACCGCGCTTTGCTGCGCTCCAGGGAATGAACCTGGCCGACTTCTTGATGCTCAACGAACCGACGACCTTTTGGCCTTAAATTGTGGGTGGTTCTCGTAGGGCAAATGGTCAATTTGCCCAACAAGTTTCGACACGCTCCCAGACGCTTATGAACCTGGTTCTCTATGGCCCCCCCAGCGTGGGGAAAACAACCGTGGGCAAGTTGATCGCCGAAAAACTGGGACGCGAATTTGTGGACGGCGACGACTGGATCGAGGCGCGCTGGGGACGCCCCGTGCCCGACTACTTTGAACGCGGCGACGACGCCCTTTTCCGCGCCCGCGAAGCCGAGGCGTGCCGGATGTGGTCAGCCCTCGACGGCCTGGTGATCGCCCCCGGCGGCGGCGCGCTGCTGGACCCGCGCAGCCGCGCCGCCCTCGAAGGGGCGGGCGTCCTCCTCTGCCTCACGGCCTCGCCCGAAACCTTGCTCGCACGTTTGAACGGCAGCCACGCCCGCCCTCTGCTCAGAGGCGACGCCCCGGCCCGCCTCAATGCGCTGCTCAAAGAACGCGAGAGCCTCTATCGCTCTTTTGCCATGCAGGTGAGCACCGATGGCCGCGCCGTCGAGTCTGTGGCCGAGGAAGTCATCGCGCAATTCCGCGCCTCCGAGGGCGTCGCGCGCTTTGAATTGGGTGAGAGCTCTGCGCTCATAGGACATGGCCTCCTCGTGCGCCTCCCTGAATTTCTCGCCGCCAAAGGCCTCCGTCCACCGTTCCTCGTCATCTCCGATTCCAGCGTCGCTCCTTTGCATGGCAACGCAGTTTGCCGTGCGCTTGACGCCCCCGCCCCTGTCGCGCACCCGGGGCGGAACGGAGTGAAGTCGAAGGGGCGACAGGAGAGGGGATCGGGGGGTGAGGTCATCCATTTCCCGGCCGGCGAAGCGCACAAAAACCTCGATACCGTCCGCGAGTTATATTCCGCCTGCCTCGCCGGCGGCCTCGAGCGCGGCGGGACGATCCTGGCGTTGGGCGGGGGCGTCGTGGGTGACGTGGCCGGGTTTATCGCCGCCACCTTTATGCGCGGTGTGCAGTGGGTCAATCTCCCCACCACGGTGCTGGCGATGGCTGACGCCAGCCTGGGCGGCAAAGTGGGCGTGGATCTGCCCGAAGGCAAGAACCTGGTCGGCGCGTTTCATCCGCCCTCGCTCATCCTCGCAGATTTTGACACCCTCTCTACTTTGCCCGCAGTCGAAACCCGCTGCGGCCTCGCCGAAGTCGTCAAAGCCGCCGTGATTGGCGACGGCGCTCTTTTTGCCCAGCTCAGTTCTTTCACTGCCGATCATGGGGCACAAACTAAACCCTCCCCGGCCGTCATCAACCACGCCGCCGCTGATCCAACCCCCGCCGAATCCTCTCTCGCTCC
>DATDRS010000427.1:0-6531 GCA_035291605.1 Anaerolineales bacterium
CGCCGACGTGATTCTCTACTGGCCGAAGACCGTCGAGGAGATCACGCCCACGCTGACGGAACTGCGCGCAACCATCGTTCAAAATGGCGGCATCTGGGTGATGACGGCCAAGAAAGGACGCAAGAGCGCGAGCGGGATGGAGTACCTCAACCAGACCGACCTGATCCCGCTCGGCCTCGCCGCCGGGTTAGTGGATAACAAGACGTGCTCGGTGTCGGAAACGGAGAGCGGGATGCGGTTTGTGATTCGGAAAGCAGACCGAAAACCTTGAACCGCAAAGAACGCGAAGAACACGCAAGGGACGCCAAGAAAATTTTGCGCTCTTCGCGCCTCCTTTGCGCCCTTTGCGGTTAAAGTTTTGCGCCGGTTGAAAATGTGACGATGACCTATGAACCAGTAATCGGCCTGGAAGTTCACGCCGAATTGCTCACGCAATCCAAGATGTTCTGCGGCTGTGCGGTGGTGGATTCGACCGAAGCGCTGCCGAACACCGTGGTCTGCCCCGTGTGCGCGGGAATGCCGGGGGCATTGCCGGTGATCAACGAGCGCGCGCTGGAGTATGGCCTGCGCGTGGCGCTCGCGCTGAACTGCGAGGCGCGGCCCGTCAACATCTTCGCGCGCAAGAATTATTTTTACCCCGATCTGCCCAAAGGCTTTCAAATTTCGCAATACGAGCTGCCGCTGGCGGTGAACGGCTGGATGGACGTGGAGACTTCACAGGCAACCAGGCGCATCCGCATCCACCGCGTGCATCTGGAAGAGGATACCGGTAAACTGTTCCACCACGACCCGCACGACGGCCTGCCCGAGCACTCCCTCGTGGATCTCAACCGCTCCGGCGTGCCGCTGCTGGAGATCGTCACCGAGCCGGACATGCGCTCGGTGGAGGAAGTGAAGGCTTACGCTGCGCAGCTGCGCGCGATTTTGCGTTACCTCGGCGTCAACTCCGGCGACATGGAGAAGGGCGTTATCCGCTTCGAGGCGAACGTGTCGGTGCGCCCGGCGGGAAGCGGCGAGCTGCGCGCCCGCACGGAGGTGAAGAACCTCAACTCGTTCCGCGCGATGGAGCGGGCGGTGGCCTACGAGATCGCGCGGCAGACCCAGGTCTGGGAGAGCGGCGGGACGGTGACCCAGCAGACGGTGGGCTGGAGCGAGCCCGAAGGGGTGACCGTGCCCCAGCGCGGCAAGGAGCACGCGCACGACTACCGCTATTTCCCCGAACCCGACCTGCCGCCGCTGGCGATCGAGCCGGAGCGCGTCGCCCGCGTCCGCGCCCGACTGCCGGAACTGCCCAACGCCAAACGCGCCCGCTTTGAAGCGGAATACGGCCTGACGCGCTACGACGCCGAGTTGTTGGTCGAAGAGCAGACAGTCGCCGCTTATTTCGAGCAGGTGGTGATCGCCCAAAGACTCGAAGCCCGGAACCCGAAAGCCATCGCCAACTGGATCACGGGCGAGTTGTTCAGGCTCATGAAGGAGTCGGGGGAGGACATCAGCGCAGCGCGCACGCGCCTCACGCCCGTGAACCTCGCCGCTCTGACGGAAATGATCGCCGGGAACGCGATCAACCTGAACACGGCGAAAGCCGTTTTCGAGGAGATGTACCGCACGGGCCGCGCGCCGCAGGCCATCGTGGAGGAAAAAGGCCTGGGGCAGGTCAGCGACGTCGGCGAGATCGAAGCGCTCATCGCCGAGGTCCTGCGGAGCAGCCCCGATCAGGCGGCGGCTTACCTGGGGGGCAAGGCCACGGTCGAGCAGTGGTTCTTCGGCCAGGTGATGAAGAAACTGCAAGGGCGCGGCAACCCCCAGGTGATACGCCAGACGCTCGCGGAGGCTTTGGAGAAACTGAAACATAGTGCGTAGTCCGTATTGCGTAACGGAATACGCGCGACGCAATACGTCACACTCAGCAAGCATCCCTTGGAGGAAAATAATGACCATCGATTTCAATCCCTTCGATGTCGCGCAGGGGCAGTTCGACGCCGTGGCCGATCAACTCCAGCTGAATGAGGAGGCGCGGTCGATTCTGCGCTGGCCGCTCCGCGAGTTTCGCTTCCAGATCCCGGTGCGTATGGACGACGGGAGCATGCGCGTGTTCTTTGGCTATCGTGTGCAGCACAGTGATGCACGCGGCCCGGCCAAAGGCGGCATCCGCTTCCATCCCGACGAAACGCCCGACACGGTGCGCGCGCTGGCGATGTGGATGACGTGGAAGTGTGCGGTGGCCGATATTCCGCTGGGCGGCGGCAAGGGCGGCGTGGTGGTGGACCCCGCGACGCTCTCGGTCGGCGAGAAGGAGCGCCTGTGCCGGGGCTGGATTGACGGCATCTGGAAGAACCTGGGGCCGCGCATTGACGTGCCCGCCCCGGACGTGGGCACCACCCCACAGATGATGGGCTGGATGATGGACGAGTATTCCAAGCTTACCGGCAATTACACGCCCGGCGTGATCACCGGCAAACCGGTGGGCAGCGGCGGTTCGATGGGGCGCACGGAAGCCACCGGATTCGGCGTGATCTATACCGTGCGCGAGGCGATGAAACATCTGAGATTGGATTCCAAGACCTGCACGGCCTCCGTCCAGGGCTTTGGCAACGTGGCCCAGTATGCGGCCATCGGCTTTATCGAGCAGTTGGGCGGCAAGGTGTTGTGCGTCTCGTGTTACGATCGGAACGACAAGACTTCGTACACCTACTTCCGGCCTGACGGCATCAATCCGCGTTTCCTGCAATCCATCACTGACCAGTACGGTACGATTGACAAGACGAAGGCCAAAGAGGCTGGTTATCTGCTTGAAGACGGCGGAGCCTGGCTGTGCAAAGACGTGGATGTATTGATCCCGGCCGCCATCGAGGGGCAGATCACCCAAGAGACGGTGGAGCAGATCAGCCCCCAGGTCAAGATCGTGGCCGAGGGCGCGAACGGCCCCACTTCTCCCGAGGCCGACGAGGTGCTCAAGGCGCGCGGCGTCTTCCTCGTCCCGGATTTTCTGTGCAACGCAGGCGGGGTAACGGTCTCGTACTTCGAAAGCGTCCAGAATGACGCCAACTACTACTGGGAACACGATAACGTGTTGCGCCGCCTGGATCAAAAGCTGACGCGAGCGTTCCGCGGTGTGCTCGGCGTGTCCGTTGAACAGGGCGTATATATGCGCGATGCGGCCTATATCGTCGCCATTGATCGGGTGGTCAAGGCGATGGAGTTGCGCGGCTGGGTGTAAATGGGAATAATGACAAAGAAGCCCCTACTTACAGGGGCTGCTTTTTCTGCGGGCCGGCGACAACGGCGCGCAGATGTCCCGGCGCCGGGCGCTTTGAAGGAGGTGATGACATCTATCCCCGGCATAGAATGATATTGCGCTCTAAAAGATTCCGCCTTTCGGTAATAAACTGGCGCTGGCGCTTGACGGCTCTCGACGGGATGTTCTACGCCGGGAGCGATCTGTCCGCTATCCCTATTGTCCCCGGTCTCCGGCGCTGTGCTTGGGGACCCAATTCGTCCTTTACTCAAGGAGAATGCTATGGAAACTTCCGCACCGACTATGACCCCGACTGTTTCGTCTGATGGGAGGAGGCTCAACCCCTTCGAGATTGCCCAACGTCAACTCGATGAGGCGGCCGCTCTGCTCAAGCTCGACCCGGCCCTGCACGAATTCCTGCGCTGGCCCATGCGCGAGTTGCACGTCACGCTGCCGGTCAAGATGGACGACGGCGCGACCAAAATCTTTCATGGCTTCCGCGTCCAGTATAACGATGCGCGCGGCCCGACGAAGGGGGGCATCCGCTATCACCCGGCGGAGACGATTGACACCGTGCGGGCGTTGGCAGCCTGGATGACGTGGAAGACCGCGGTGGTGGATATCCCGTTGGGCGGCGCCAAGGGCGGCATTATCTGCAACCCTAAAGAAATGTCGCCGGGTGAGATCGAGCGCCTCAGCCGGGCCTACATCCGCCAGGTGGGACGCATCCTCGGCCTGGAGAAAGACGTGCCCGCGCCTGACGTCTACACCACCCCGCAAATCATGGCCTGGATGGCCGACGAGTTTTCCTTCCTGAGGGGTTATAACGAGTTCGGCGTGATCACCGGCAAACCGCTGGCGCTCGGCGGGTCAGCCGGGCGGGGCGACGCCACAGCCCGGGGCGGCCTGTACTGCCTGCGCGAGGCGAGCAGGGTTTTGGGCATTGACCTGAAGGGCGCCACGACCGCCATCCAGGGATATGGGAATGCCGGCGCCTTCGCCCACAAGCTAGGAACGGAGTTGCTCGGACTCAAGGTCGTCGCAGTGTCTGACTCAAGGGGCGGCATCCACAACCCCGAGGGCCTGGACTACGAGAAGGTGATAGCGCACAAGGAGAAGACCGGTTCGGTGGTCGGCTTCCCTGGCAGCCAGGCCATCACCAATGAGGAATTGCTCGAACTGGACGTGACCGTTTTGTTCCCCGCAGCTTTAGAGAATGTGATCACCGAGGCCAACGCGGGCCGCATCAAGGCCAAGTTCAGCGCCGAACTGGCGAACGGACCGACTACCCCCGAGGCCGACAGAATTCTGTATCAGAACGATGTGTACGTGATCCCGGATTTCCTGTGCAACGCCGGCGGGGTGACGGTTTCCTACTTCGAGATGGTGCAGAATGCCTACGACTATTACTGGGACGAGGCTCTCGTGCATGAGCGGCTGGATAAGAAGATGACCGCCGCGTTTCACGCAGTGCATCGCGCGGCCCAGGAGCATAAAGTCCACAACCGGCTGGCCGCTTATCTCGTGGCCGTCAGTCGCGTGGCCGATGCGGTGCGCCTGCGCGGCTGGGCATAGGAACGACCCGCGCGGGAACGCGGGTCGCTCCGTGGAGCACCCCTCTTGCGGCGTGTGGGGAGTGAGGAATCCGCAGGAGAGGGCCAGAGTAGGTCACGCTTCAAGCGTGACCTCTTTTTTCTGGATAGGGCGGACTTATGCCCTGCGCTGCCAGACTTTGATCGGCGGCGTGAAGATGGCCGAGAGTAACCCCGCTGGGCCAAGACCCAGCCGCACGTCTTTCTCGGTGATCAGACTCACGTCGAGCGTGAACTTGCGCTCCGCGAACAGCGGCGAGGGCAGTCCCTTCAGGCTATCGGTCAGCGCGCGATCCAGAGCGGCGATGAAGGCCTCCAGGGCGGCGGAAGACGTTGCGACCCGCACGAGCAGGTGGAGCGTTGTGTCCAGGGGCGACGCCTCACCCGACTCGCTATCGGTGTTGAGCGCAGGATCGTAGGTATAGATTATCTGCACCCGTTGATCATTCACGGCCAACGCCTCGGCCACGCCAGATATCAGACCATGCATGAATTGCCCGACGAAGTGGGGATGGCGGAGCAGGCTTTCCAGGTCTAAACCTCGATAGCGGATGTGGAGTTTCTTGCGAGCCTGCGTGAGCGCGTCATCCCGAATCTTCTCGACCGCCTCATCCAGAGGCGATACCCGGAAATCGGCCTCTGGCACGGTGACTTCATGGGTTCGAATCGTGGTAGTCATGTTCAGCCTCCTTCGCTCAGGATTCCTTGTGCCAAGAACACTCTACTCCAAGAACCATGAAAGACGCATACAAGACGGGCTGACGGAAATGAAAAACGCATGAAAAAGTCCGGGATCAGACGCCCCGGAAGGTCGTCATGGTTTTACAACGAGGGAAAGCGCCGGTCAGGCCTAGCTTTCTGGGCAGGCTAGCATATAACCGACCCCTGAACTCGTGACGATCCACTTGGGATTGGCCGGGTCGGCTTCGAGTTTCTTGCGGAGGTAACGGATGTAGGCGCGCAGGTAGTCCAGATCATCGCGGTATTCCGCGCCCCACACGGTCGTGAGCAGCTGTTCGTGGAGCAAGACTTGATTGAGGTGCGTAGCGAGTTCGCGCAGCAGGTTATATTCGGTGCGGGTCAGCTGGATTTCACGGCCCTGCACCGTAACGCGACGGCGGGCCAGGTCAATCCGCAACTCGCCGCAGACGATTTCCGATTCGGTGGGCGCAATCGGCTCATGGCGCGCCCGCTTGAGCACCGCCCGCACGCGCGCGAGCAATTCTTTAGAACTGAAAGGCTTGGTGAGGTAATCATCTGCGCCCGCGTCGAAGCCGCGCAGCAGGTCGGACTCGCGGGCCTTGGCTGTGAGCATAATGATCGGCACGTCGGAATACTCGCGCACGCGCCGGGCGACTTCGTACCCATCCGTCTTGCCGGTGAGGACAATGTCCAGCAGAATGAGGTCGGGCTGTTCGAGGGAGACCATTTCAATCGCGGCCTCCCCATTGCCGATGGAGAGCACGCTGAAGCCGGCGGCAGTGAGAACCTCGCGCACCAGCCGGACGAGCTTGGGTTCATCATCAACGACAAGGATACGCGCTTCGGTCATGTGGTGATCCTTATCTATCTATAGCTTCCTGGGCCCCGGCTGGCGGGGCGGCCAGACGGCTACTCACGCGCTTCTGAGCTTAACCCCGCGCGGGGAAGCGAAAAATACAGCGTCGTCCCCTGTCCGGCTTTGCTCTCGGCCCAGATCCG
>DATDRS010000428.1:0-14590 GCA_035291605.1 Anaerolineales bacterium
ACGGAAGTAGCGTTTGAACGCGGCGCGTCCTAACAACATTTCATCGTATTGCTCCAAATACTTGAGAGTACGCGCCCGTTTCGCCTCGACGAATGCTTCTTTTGAAATACCTTGCCGTGTCTGAGGGTCTTGCGCCATCAAGATCCGCGCACGAGGATCAGGCGCAGAGTGCCATTTGCCGACTTCTCCGCCACGCAAGAGATGGTAGAGCAAATCCGGCTCTAAAGTGTGAACCTTAGCCTGTACTTCCCGCTTTGCGCCCTCCGTCATGTTCCGCACTTGAACCGTTCCATCTTTATTCTCGTGCAAAATCTCCAGCCAGTACACCGCATTCGCGCCGCCCGTATTTGCCCCTAAATGAGCCTCGTAGTCACTCTCTCCCAACACTTTGCGAATAGCGTCAATGCCACCTCGCTTGCTTGTAAGCCACGCGCTGGTGCGGTCGTTCTCGTCCACGTAAGTGGCGTCGAGTTGGGAATGGGTGAGGAGTGCCAGGGCTTCGGCGAGCGTCGCCGTAAAAGGCACGCTGGCCCTGCCGCGTTTGCGCCACTTGTTGTATTTCACAGGATAGGTAGTGGAGCGACCTTTTTCCAGAACGAAGACGGATGTGCGGGTGGTCGCGCCCTCAAAGGGTTGGAGCGCAGAGAAATCATCCACAGCCAGGCATTTGACGGGCGTGGCATCACCCTCCGCGCCGAGGCGGAAACGGCGAAAGCCCTGTGCCGCGCCGCTGGACTTGAAGACGCGCAAGTCAATCACAAAGCCGAGTTTGCCGGAAGGCTTGAGGTACAAGTCGGCGGCAACCAGTGTCAAGAGTGTGGAGATGTCCTTCTTGCCCTTGCCGAGGATGGCCTCCATGCCGCCGTGAACGAACAGGCCGTACTTCTTCCACAGTTCTTTGCTCCGGTCACGGTAATCCTGCGGCAAGTGGTCAAAGATGACCCAGGGCGGATTGCCGACCACAAAATCCACTTGTTCGATAAACAGGGGCATGAACATATTTTTGGCGATGTCGGCCCATAGGCCGTTTTTGCCGTCACGGTGCAGTTCGCTCAGCGTTTCGTACAAGGCGCGCAGGATCGGCTCACTGCGTTGCCATTGCGGCCTGGGGAGGGCGAATTCCTTTTCGGCGGCGCGGAGGAAGGCATCCGTGCCTACGTCGGCAGGCACGTCACGGCGCAACAGTTCAGCCAAAGTGCGCAGATGTGCACGGGTAGCGAGCGGCTTCGGGACGAGAAATTCTTTGCCCACGCCGCGCAAGGGGAGGCGATACGTCCCATCGCTGAACAAATCTGCCGATTCTTCGGCAGGGAGGACGACCGAGTCGGCCAGGTAGATGGGCAGTTCGATGGGTTCGTATTTTATCTTCTGAGCAATTTCCGGATCGGCCAGCAAATCGGCAATAGCGAGCAGGAAGTTAGCGCGGGCCGAAATGACAGCCAGCGGGTTGAGATCAAAACCGATGACGTTGCTCAGCAACGCGGCCAGCAACTTTTGTTCCGACAACCCGGCCTCGCGTGCCCATTGCCGGAAACGGCGGATGATCAGCACCGGCAGAGTGCCACTGCCACAAGCCGGATCGAGAAAGCGCGTTTTGGTCAGGCGCGGCCTGATGTCGTTTTTAACGAACGCGGCCCGGCGATCCGCCCCCATGCGGAGTTCACCAAACAGTTCGTTGTCCAGTTGAACCAGCAAGCGTTCGGCCAGCCAGTCCGGGGTGTAGTATTCGCCGAGGTCGTGCCTAAGCTCTTTGGGAAACAGGCCGTGATACAGCCGCTTGAGCAGGTCCCGAATCCGTTCGGGCGCTTGCTCGACGGCGTTTGGATCAAAGGCGGCCAGTTCGATCATCATCTGCCGCACTTGCCGGGCTACGGCAGGCGTCCACTCGTTGTGATACCAGCGGAAGAAATCGCCTTCGGTGAAGTTGGCGATGCCAAGCGCGCGAAAGAAACGGCCTTCTTCTACGTCGTCGAGGCGCTCACGCAGTTGTGCATCGTCAAGTTGTGTCCATTCTTCCATCAAGTCGCCGCGCGTGCCGCCGACGAAGGGCGCGACCGTCGTCGCCGCCAGTAGTTTAATGAGAAGCGCCGCATAGGTGTAAAGCGCAAACAGCAAGCGTGGTGCGTCCACGTTCTGCCGCCCCACCACCCGGCGGGCAAATTCCATCACTTCTTTTTTGTCTTTGAGTCGTTGGGGGTCTAACCCGGCCACGTCAGAGAAGAAATCTTGCCATTGCTGATAGAGGCAGGGGGTCAGCGGGTCTTGCGGCGTTGCCAGCGCCTCGTAAAACGCGCGCACGGTGGGAATGGTTGTCCGCTCGCTTTTCGCGCCAAACAAATTCACCAGCGTATCTGCTAACAGCGGCGGGCGCTGGAAAGTCAGCAGCAGACGCAAAAAACGGGCAATCGTAGCCGCATCTACAGGGCGGGGAGCTTCTTCTACCCATTCGCCGCCAACTTGGCGGCAGAAAATAAAATATCGCCCGTCAGCGACGACGCCTGCCAAAGAAGGAGCTTTCCAACCCTCCTGCTTGACGAGCGCACCCATGTATTCGCGCACTTGTTTGAGCGAGGCGCGATTTTTCGCGGCGGTATTGTTATCATAGAGCGAGTTCGGCGCTTCAAATTCGACGATAACCCGCGCAAACAAGCGGTCAATCCGTCCCGCGCGTTTTTTCGTTTCTGCCTGCCAAATGACCCGGCGCTCCCCCTGAGGCTCCCAACGCAGACTGCTTTTCTGCGCAAACTCACCCAACAAACGGTCAAACAGGGAGACCACATCGGCTTCGGTTTGCGCATGAGCCATTTCGCGGCGAATGGTCTCCGCCATTCGCGTGGCTTGCGGGGCAATTGCGTCGAGCAAGGGTTGGTCAAGGGAAGGCTGAGGCATGGCTTCAGTAACGATCCTGCGGCTGGCGGTAGGCCGGGCGCGGGAACTGAATGCGAACTGGCTGGCGGTAGACGGCATGAGCCAGCAACAATTCACCCTGACCGAGGCGCGTGACGTTCATCTTCACATCCGGATCGAGAAAGCGGTATTCGGGATTGGCGAGTTCAGCCGAGCCGTTGCGCCCGATGACCAGCGTCGAGGCATTACCCGGGATGCGCGGGTGAACGGCGCTGAGGAACTGCTGGGCCGAGAAAAGCACAATCCCGATGGAGCGTCCGCGTTCAGCGACATCTAAGATTTGCTCCACGATGGCTGAGGCCTTGCTCCCGGCAGGCGCATACTTATTCAACTCGTCCACAAAAATAATCACCTTGCGCGGGAGGTCAGAGGTTTCTTCGTCGGATTCGACGTACAAGCTATATACCGTCCGCAAAATATCCCCAAAGACAAGCGTCTGCTCCCAATCCTGAAGACGGGCAATATCCACTACCGTAACCTCACCTCCGCGCAGTTTGGCAATTTCGTCGCTAAGGTTGACAAGCGAGCGGTCGCGTTGTCGGACAAATAATCCAGATGAGCGGGTCTGTACCATGCGCCGCAATTGGCGGCGGAATCGTCCCACCGAGATATTGCGGATATCGCCCAGGGCTTGCGCCTTCCCAGAGGCGGGGTCAAAGAGCGGAGGACCGTTGAGTAAGGAATTCCAATCGGTGACAGACTTCCATTTGGCCTCACGGTTGGCAAGCCCGTTGCTAATTTCACCCACAAGACTGTCAATTGTATCGGAAGGGTCGGGGATGTTCGAGAAAAGCAGGTCAAGTTTATCAGCCGCGTCTTCGACCGCGTAGGCGTAGGTGTTGTAAGACGGGGGAAGAACGTGGCTATTGGGCCGATAGGTGGAGTGGTAGTCTTTTCCGGCAGGGAGCAGATAGCGCACCGTATCAAACGGCTTTGGCGCTAGACCCAGCGCGTGCCAGCGGGCGCGCTCTTCCTCAGGCAAATCACGCTGTTGATCCACCTGCAACAAGTCGCCGTGCTTTACATTAAGCAGAATTGCGGCGACCTCGTTTTTATCGCGCATAGTCTGAAAGATAGACTGGAGGAGAAACATGGCGTAGGATGTTTTCGTAGCAAGGCCTGAAACGCCACTGATATTGATGTGTGCCCCCTCTGGGCCGAGGACATAGTTGCGGTCAATGGAGGCCACAGCCTCAGTGCCGTTGCTCATCACGACCAGCCCTGCCGGAATGCGGCGCTCCGGCGGCATGGTCTCGTCGGTAATGCCAAGCGCCTGATGAACCCCTGCCGCATCGGCAAACCGGATGCGGGCTTCGTTCTGCACCGGCATATAAATGTCGCCGCTGTTGCTGAGAACGGAGGCGCGGGCAATGGTCGTGCCTTGACGAACTGTGTTTGGCTCGGCAGTTAAGTCCCCGAAGGAGTTTGAGAACCAGTTGGCAAGGTGGCTGCCGGCGTCAGTTCGATGCTCAAGCAGTGTAACCAAGCCAAATGTGTGGCTGTTGTTGAAGTGCTCTGCCTCAACAATGTCAAAGGGATTAACCAGCACATCTTCTGCCAGCCAGAAAGAGAATTTTTCTGAGGTGTTAGGATCATTCTCAGTCGCCGAAGCACGGCCTATTGCAGAGCGAACAGGAGTTTCTCGCGCGTCAGAGGGGATGGTGGGAGAGTTTCCGAGCGTTTGGGTTGTCATGGGTATATCCCCTTTCCGTCATGATTATAGCATTGGTCTCTGCATCAACTGCGCAATCGGCGCATAACTTTCGCGATGCGCCGTGCACGCGCCCAGCCGCGCCAACGCAGCCTGGTGCACTGCCGTGCCGTAGCCTTTGTGCCGCGCAAAGCCGTAGCCCGGATGCAATGCGTCGAGCGCGGCCATCGCCCGGTCCCGGCTGACTTTGGCGATGATCGAAGCAGCGGCGATGCTGAGGGAGCGCGAATCGCCGTGAATGAGGGCGCGCTGAGGGAGAGAGATTAGAGACCGGAGATTGACGGCGTCAACGAGGAGGGCCTCGGGCGGCGGGTGGAGCATCGCCAGCGCGCGCTGCATCGCGGCGCGGGTCGCAGGAACGATGCCCTCGCGGTCAATCTCGCCCGGCCCGGACCCGCCCACTCCGACCGCCAGTGCAACGGACAGAATCACGTCGAAGAGCCTCTCGCGCTGGCGCGGCGTCAGTTGTTTGGAGTCGTTCACGCCCTTGAGCGCTTTGAGCAAATCCGGGCGATGGAGCGGGAGGATGACGGCCGCGGCGACGACCGGTCCGGCCCACGCCCCCCGCCCGGCCTCGTCAACGCCGGCCACCAGCGCGCAGCCCTGCTTGAGGAACTGTTTTTCATATTTCAGGGAAGGCATGGCGAAAGGATGAGGGCAGATAACAGAAGACGCCTCACGCCTCACGCCTCACGTCCCTGCCCTCGTCCTGTATCCTTTTCGTATAACGCCCCTGCGCCCAGTTGCGCCGGATGGCCATGATGTCACGTAACATGCGCAGCGGATCGAGGATGGGGTGCACGCGGCTCTCGGAGCGGTAGTACCAGTCAATGGGCACTTCGACGATCTGGTAGCCGCGTTTGTGCGCGATGTACAGCGCTTCGACGTCGAAACTCATGCCGTCGAACCTTTGAACGCGGAACACGTCTTCGGCGATTTCGCCCCGGAAACATTTGAAGCCGCACTGGGTGTCCTCAAAGCCCGGCAGGGCGAAGATTTTGACCAGGTTGCTGAACACGCGGCCCTGGATGTGGCGGTAGATCGGCTCGTTGTAGCGGCGCGCGCCGGGCGCTTCGCGCGAGCCGATGGCGACGTCATAACCGCTCAACTGCGGCGGCAAAAACTTGGCGACCTCTTCAATCGGCATCGAGAGGTCGGCGTCGCAGATGAAGCGGTACGCGCCCCGCGCTTCGAGCATCCCCCGGCGCACGGCCAACCCCTTGCCCCGCGCGCTCTCGCGGATGAGCCGCACGCGCGGATGGTCGGCGGCAAAGGCCTCGGCGACGACGGCGGTGAGGTCCTGGCTGCCGTTCTCGACGACGATGATTTCGCTGGTATACGCCTGCCGGCCGAGATAGGCGTTCACCGCTGTCAACGTGGGCGGCAGGCGGCGCTCTTCGTTGTGGGCGGGGATGATCATCGAGAGGAAAAATGACATGTTGAGACGTGAGGCGTGAGGCGTGGCGCGTGAGAACGGCCGTCAACCGGAATGCGCACCACGGACCACGCCTATTCTGAGTCCGCGCTCAAGAGCGATTCAATATATTCATCCGCTACTTTTCTAGCGGCCTGCACCACACGGCGTTTGCGGAGCATTTTGGGAACGCCCAGGAGTCCGGCGAGCTGACCGCGCAGCCGCGCCCGCGCCGCCGCCCCGCGCCAGGCCCGCAACGCCTCGAACGTGATCCGCAGTTGCGCGCCGATGATTTTAGCCCAATATTTGCGCCAGACCGAAGCCGGGACATCTTTCACCAGCAAGTAAATGAAATTGCGCCCGTCGTGAAAACTGGCGGTGACGCCCCCGCCGCTGGCCGAGAGTTTGTGATATACCGCCGCGCGCGGCGTGTACACGGCCTTCCAGCCCGTGAGCTGCGCCCGCCAGGCCAGGTCCACATCTTCGCATGAGAAGTAGAAGTCGTCGTCCAGCAGGCCGATCTGGTCGAGCATCATCCGGCGGTAGGCCGCGCTGCCTCCGTTCGCCGAAAACACGTAGCCCTCTGTGAACTGGCCGCGATCTTCCTGCCACACGCCCCGGTTGCCCGGCGTGCCGTCCGTTTTGAAGATGTCGCCCGCCGTGTGCAGGACGTCCCGCCGGTCAAAGAGCAGCATCTTCGAGGCCACGATCCCGGCTTCGGGATGCCGCTCGAAGGCGGCCGCGACCTCGGCCAACCAGTCGGGCGCGGCCTCGGTATCGTTGTTGAGCAGGATCAGATAGTCGCCGCGCGCGGCGCGCAGCCCCGCGTTGCACGCCCCGGTGAAGCCCAGATTCCGATCAAGACGGATCACGCGGACTTCGGGATAATCGCGCGCCAACAGCGAGAGCGAATCATCGGTGGAGGCGTTGTCGGCGACGATAACTTCGAAATCCCTGAGTGTCTGCGCGCGAAGCGCAATCAGGCAGGTGGGCAGGTGCGCCGCGCCATTCCAGTTGGGGATGATGATCGAGACGAGCATAACAGGGTGACCGATGACAGGGTGACAGGGTGAACGTTACCGTGTCATCCCTTCACCTTGTCAGATGTTTCCTTCAGGAACTCTGCCAGCGCCTCTTCCCACGGCCTCAAGGTGATGCCCAGCGCGGCGGCAGTGGTGTTGGCGAGCGGGGTGAACTTGGGCGGCGTGGATGGGCGCGGAAACTCCGCGAGGGTGATTGGCTCCACGCGGAGGTGGCCTCGCCCGGTGAGTTCCAGAATCTTCTTGGCATAGTCGTAGCGTGAGCAATACCCGGAATTGGTCAGGTGGTAAAGGCCGAAGCGCCCAGTGCTGATCAGCTGGACGATGGCCTCGGCCAAATCGCCGACAAAGGTGGGGTTGGCGACCTCGTCGGTGACGACTTTGAGTGGGCCGCGTTCGTCCGCCAGCTGCTGGATGCGGTGGACAAAGTTGCGCCCGCCCGGCGCCGCAAGCCAGGCGATGCGGATGACGTAGAAACGCGCGGTGAGGTGGGTGACGAACCACTCGCCCGCGAGTTTGGACTGGCCGTAGGGGTTGATCGCATGCGGCGGGTCGAACTCAAAATAGGGTTCGCGCTTTGCCCCATCGAAGACCTCGTTGGTGGTGATGTAAGCGAGCGCAGCCCCGACGCGCTCGGCGGTCAACGCCACGTTCTGCGTCCCCATCCCGTTGATGCGATAGGCTGCCTCGGGATGGCGCGCCGCGCCGTCCACGTCGGTCATCGCCGCGCAGTGAATGATTATCTCGGGCCGGGCCGCCTCTATCGCCGCGCCCACCGAAGCCGGGTCGGTGATGTCTACTTCGGGCAGGTCGAGGCCGGCCGCTTCCGGCAGCCGCGCCATCAGCGCCTGTCCCAGTTGTCCTTTGTGCCCGGTGATGAGAATCCGCAAGGAGTCACCTCATGCAACGAGGCGACCGTCGTCGCCCCGAAAGGAGTGAGTGCACGAAATTATAGCCGAAGCGGGAGCGCCGCGCGCTCAGAGTGTGCCCTCCCAGTAGGCCTCGATCAGTTGCAAACACAGGGCGAGGCCATCGGCCCGGTAACGATCGAGCCGCTCACGCGGCAGGCGGCTGAAGACGCGGCGGCGCATTTCGTTCGGCGACTCCACCAGGGCGGCGAAGGCGCGCGGGTCAGCGCCCATCCGCCCGGCAAACACCTCCGCCGTGCGGACTTCGCCCGTGTGCAACTGCCCGGCCACAAGGTCGCGCCACCCTCGCAGGGGCTTGTCCGCGAGGAACGGCAGCCAGTCCTGGGGCTGCGCCGCGCTCACCGAAACAGCCACCTTCTCCGGCAGCCGGCGCAGGTCGTCGGCGTCCAGGTAAGCACGCAGGGCGTTGTGCAGATAGATGCGCTTGGGGAATGTGCTCCACGTTTGCCGCTCGCCAAACACGGGGTCGAAGATGTCGCTGACCCACAACTGGTCGAGCGCGAGGTGGGCCAGGTAGCCCGCGAGGAAGGCGGCCTGGGCCGCCGGGAGTTGCCGGACGTGGGCGAGTTCCGGGTGGCGCGCGAACAGCCGCCGATGTGCGGGCGGCGCATTCCCGAGCGGGACGGGGAAGAAGTGCGTGGCCTCGCGGCTCTGCCCCGACACGGTCTGCGCATCCGGCGCGATGTTGCCGAAGAGAAAGGCCGGGAGTTCGGCGCTCAGGGCCGCCCGCACACCTGGCGCCAGCTCAGGCCGAGCCAGCATTTCCCGCGCGATGACGAGATGCGTGAAGGGGGTGGGCATGGTGGGTAGCGGATGGCAGGTGGCAGATGGCGGATAGCGACTTGGCGTGCGCTATGCCATACGCGATAGGCGATATGCGATACGCAATAAGCCACGCGAAGCGGCCGCAAGCAGAGTATAATCTGAGTGAGGCCAAAGATGGAAAGGCTCGGCAAACTCTGGGTCTTGTGGATTGCGGCGCTGGCGATTGCGGCGGGCGGGTGGGGCCGTCCGGTCTCTGCCCAGACCGGCGGCGAGGCCGTGGTGCTCACCGTGGACGGCCCGCTGACGCCCGCGCTCACGACCTACATCGAGCGCAGCATGGCGCAGGCCCAGCGGGAGGAGGCCGCGCTCGTCATCCTGCAGCTCAACACGCCCGGCGGGCAGCTCGATTTGATGGAAGACATGGTGGCGGTGATCCGCAACAGCCGCACGCCGGTGGTGGTGTTCGTCGCGCCGCGCGGGGCCATCGCCGGGAGCGCGGGGACGGTGATCACGCTGGCGGGGCACGCCAGCGCCATGGCGCCCGAGACGGCCATCGGCGCAGCCAGCCCGGTGGGAGGCCAGGGCGAAAACTTAGGCTCCACGCTTGAATCCAAACTCAAGGAAGTGCTCAAGGCTAAAGTGCGCGCGCTCGCCGCCAATCGCCCGCCGGAGGCCATCGCCCTCGCCGAGGCCACTATCGAGACCGCCGAAGCCGCCACCGCCGAGGAGGCCCACGCGGTCGGGCTGGTGGATTTCCTCGCCGCCGATGTACCGGATTTGTTGAATCAAATGGATGGCTTCACGGTGGAGGTGAATGGGGAGGCGCGGGTGCTCGCAACGCGCGGCCTCACCGTGGTCGAGGTTCAGATGAACCTGCTGGAGATCGTGCTGAACCTGCTGACCAATCCGAACGTCGTCTTCCTGCTGCTGGCGCTGGGCGCGCAGGCGATTTTGATTGAAATCTCCCAACCCGGCGGGTGGGTGGCCGGGTTTATCGGCGCGGTGTCCCTGGCGCTCGCATTCTACGGCCTCGGCGTGCTGCCCGTGAACTGGTTCGGCATTATCTTTATCGTCATCGCCTTTGCGCTGTTCATCCTGGATATCAACGCGCCGACGCACGGCGCGCTGACGGCTGCGGGCGCGGGGTCGCTCATCGTCGGCGCGCTCGTGCTGTTCAACTCGTCCAGCACCCCGGATTACTTTCGAGTCAGCGTGCCGCTGGTCGTCGGGACCTCGCTCGTCCTCGCCGCCGGTTTCGCGGCGCTCCTCATCTTCGCGCTGCGCGCCCAGTATCGCCCGGTGGTCGTCGGCGTGGAAAGCCTGATCGGGCAGGAGGGGGAGGCGCGCGGCCCGAACTCGGTGCAGGTGGCCGGGGAACTGTGGTCCGCCGAGGCGGAGGAAGGCGCGCTGGAGGCAGGGCAAAGGGTCATCGTGACGGCTGTGAAGGGGCTGAAGGTGGTGGTGAGGAAGAGGTAGGCAACGGTGGCAGAAAAACGACGCCCGACTTATTTCGGATAAAGCCGGCTGAGGCGCGGAGAATAGATCTTTGTGGAAATCTCTGTGAACTCCGTGTCTCTGTGGTAAATTTGAGCGTTCTGACAGCCTATACCAAGCATAAAAACCCTGGAGGCAACGTGATGCAATCAAAAGGCAGTTATCGGCTGGTAGCGCAGTTGGGGCCAATGCCCGGCAAGGTTTACGAACTGACGAAGGAGGTCAGCACGATTGGCCGCGACCTGCGGAGCGATATTGCGGTGAACGACGCGGAGGTCTCGCGCACGCACGCGCGGCTCGCCGCGCAGGCCGACGGCTACCTGGTGGAGGACTTAATGAGCACGAACGGCACGTACGTGAACGGCCAGCGCCTCACCGCGCCCAAACTGCTGCGCCCCGGCGATATTCTTGGCCTCGGCGAGACGGTCACGCTGCAGTTTGAGCTTGTGCCCGAACCGGGCGCAGCGCCGACGGTCGCGCAGTCTTCCCCTGCCCCGGCGATGTTCTCCATGCCCACCCCGGACTACCCGCCGTCCGGCCAGGCGATGCCGGCGCCCCCGCCGATCTCGGAGGGCGCGCCCGAGCCGGAACCCAAGAAACGCGGCCCGATGTTCTGGCTGGCGGTTGGCTGTGGCTGCCTCACCGCGCTGGCCTGCCTGGCTGGCGCGATTGCGCTTGGCGTTTACCTGTGGAACGCGCCCCCGGAGTTCTGGCAGAGCATTGGGTTGGGGTAGTACGAGAGCAGGAGCACTCGGAAAAAGCGACAACGCGAACAGTCAGCGAACCCGACTTACTTCCTGACCGAACTTCTGAAAATCTCAGAAATACGCCGCGTGGGTCGAGAAATGCTGGCCAAGTCAGACAAGGGTGAGAATGATGAACGATGAGAAACCACCTTTAGATCAGATATTAAAAGGGGACTGTATTCAGGTTTTGGACACTCTGCCAGAGAAATCAGTTGACCTGATTTTTGCCGACCCTCCTTATAACCTGCAACTCTCACAAGAACTCTGGCGGCCCAATATGACTAAAGTGGACGCCGTAGATGACGAGTGGGATAAGTTCGGCGGATTTGCAGAGTACGACCAGTTTACACGCGATTGGCTAATGGGCTGTCGGCGCGTACTCAAGGATACAGGGACGATTTGGGTGATGGGTTCCTACCACAACATCTATCGGGTAGGAACTATCTTGATGGACTTGGGTTACTGGATACTCAATGATATTGTCTGGATAAAGACCAATCCCATGCCCAACTTCAGGGGCGTTCGGTTCACCAACGCTCACGAGACTCTGCTTTGGGCGCAGAAGATAAAGGGCGCGCGGTATACGTTCAACTATCACACGATGAAGTCGTTGAATGACGACTTGCAAATGCGAAGTGATTGGGAAATCCCGCTGTGTACCGGCAGAGAGCGGATAAAGGTAAATGGAGAGAAGGCGCACACGACACAAAAGCCTGAAGCCCTGCTCTATCGCGTCATCCTGTCCAGTTCTAATGGCGGCGACATAGTGCTGGACCCATTTTTCGGAACTGGAACTACTGGCGCGGTTGCCAAGAAACTAAAAAGGCACTGGATAGGTATTGAAAGGGATAAAGATTACATCAAGGTAGCACAGGCAAGAATTGCCGCTATCCAGGCGGATATGCCTTCGGATGAGGTCTATGTGTTTCCGAGCAAGCGCAACCGCCCCCGCATTCCGTTCGGCGCACTTCTCGAAAACGGTTGGCTCAAGCCCGGACAGAAACTTTACTTTGGAAAAACAGGGGAGATTACAACCAGGGTTTTGGCTAACGGCACGATAAAACACAATGGTACAACTGGCTCAATCCATCAAGTTGGCCGGGAGATTCAAAAGGCTCCTTGCAACGGATGGGAGCACTGGTATTACATTGATGAGAGCACAGGCGAGAGAGTAGTCATTGATAAATTGCGCGAAAGACTTTATGCGGAGAGCAATTGCACAGAAACGAACTCAGAAGAATGACAGGGGTGTGCGCCAATCCTGCGCGCCCCTGACGTCGCTCTGCGTCGCTCCAGCGTCGCGCCCGAACGCCGCGGTTACCCCCAAGAGTTCCAGCCAGCGCCTTCCCTTCTTGAATAGCAATACCATTTTTACAAGTCAATGCAGCAGGAGGGTAAACTGAAAGAATGAAACTCCGCACAGGAGACCCCTGGATGTCAGCGAATGACTATGGCCGCTCACTCATCGCGTTGACGATCAATCTGCTCGTGCGCGACATCGAAAAGGCGCTCGTCTTTCAGCGCGAGGTGCTGGACGCGAAGGTGGTTTACAGCGACCCGGACTTCGCCGTCGTGCAGGCCTTCGGCGGCGAATGGATGCTCCACGCCGACCACACTTATCAGGGCCACGTCATGGAAGGCGTCGTCACGGGCGTCGCCCGGCGCGGCGCAGGCATCGAATTGCGCCTGCACGGGCGCGACCCGGACGAAGCCGAAGCCGCCGCGCGGCGATTGGGGTTCACCGTCCTGGCGGGCGCGGCCGACACCGGACACGGCCTGCGCGAGGCGTTTCTGATGGACGCTGATGGTTACGTCTGGGTCCCGGACGTGCAGGTCCGGCCCTGACGGCCCCGGTCCTGGAAACATAGTAAGACCTCGTGGAGTACGCTGAGAGGAAGCCAGCTGCCTGACCGTTTTGATCTCGCACAAACACAGCGAGGTTCTCCCTATTATGAATAGTCCAACTATCACCGCTGATTGTGCATGAGTTGCTCTGGCGGCAGCGTAACTGCCGTCAGAAGGATAGTGAATAATCCCCTGTTCTTTATCCAGTTACGGAAGAGGCGACTTTCCCCCTCACCCGCTCAATGATCTCCGCCGCCAGGTCGTAGCGTCCGAACGGCGGCATGAGATATGCGCCGCGCACCGCTGGGACGTCTTGCAGCTCGGCCAGCAACTCCTGGGCGATGCGCACCCCCTCTTCCGCCCCGTTCTCGGCCCCGGCGATGCGTTGGCGCAGCAGCTCAGGGATCGAGATGCCCGGCACTTCGTTGTGCAAAAAGTTGGCGTGACGTGCGCTGTAGAGGGGCAGCACCCCGACCAAAAGCGGCAAAGTCAGCAGGCCATGCCGCGCCTCGTAACGGCGGATGAGCTCCCGCATGGGCGCAATGTCGTACACGGGCTGCGTCAGGGCAAAGTCGGCCCCGGCGACGATCTTCTTGCGCAAGGCCCTGATCTCTTTGTCCATATCTGGCGCGCTCAGGTTCACCGCGCATCCTGCCAGAAACGAGGTCGGCTGGCCGATGTCCGCTCCCGAATGATCCACACCCGCGTTGAAGCCCTGCTTGATGAGCTTGATCAGTCCCGAGGGCACCACGTCGTAGTTATCCATCGCCTCAGGGTAATCGCCGACGGAGGTGGGGTCGCCCATCACGACGAAGACGTTGCGCACCCCGAGCGCGTGCGCGGCGAGCAAGTCGCCCTGCACCCGCAGGAGGTTGCGCCCCCGCGTGGGGAAGTGCAGCACCGCCTCGATCTTCACCTCCTGCTGGACGAGGTGACACACGGCCCAGGCGGACATCCGCATCCGGGCCATCGGCGAGTCGGCCACGTTGATCACGTCCGCCCCAGCCTCGGCCAGCAGGTGCGCCCCGGCGAGCAGCTTGTGCGTGCTGAATCCGCGCGGCGGGTCCATCTCCACGCCGATCACGAACTTGCCTGACGCCAGTTTCTCCGCGAATTGTGTGGGCCGGTCAGCGGGCGCGACCCGCTCCTCATGGTCGGCGGCGAAGAAGATGCGACGTTCCCGGGGTTTGCCCGGCGGCGCGTCGAGCGCGGCCCGCATGGCGGCGATGTGTTCCGGCGTCGTCCCGCAGCAACCGCCGATGATCTTCGCCCCGGCCTCGGCAAATGCCAGCGCATACTCGGCAAAGTACTCGGGCGTCGCCGGGTACATGATGCGCCCGCTCACCTGTTCCGGCCAGCCCGCGTTGGGCTTGGCGGCGAAGCGGGCTTCCGGCGCGACCGGCTTCATCGCATTGAGAATTCGCAGCACCTGCGCCGGGCCGCCGGAGCAGTTCACGCCGATGAAGTCCGCGCCGAGCTTCGCCATCTCCGTTCCAACTTTGGTCGGACTGTCGCCCAATAGCGTACGGTCGTCACGCGTGAACGTCATCGTCGCGATGACCGGGGTTTTGCCAATATCTTTTGCCGCGCGCACCGCCTCGGCGATTTCGTACAGGTCGCTCATCGTCTCGACGACGATGAGATCGGCGCCCGCGGCGACGAGCGCCTCAATCTGCTCCCGGAACGCGGCGTAGGCCTGAGCCGGTTTGACCCGCCCGAAGGGGGCCAGGCGCACCCCC
>DATDRS010000429.1:0-5193 GCA_035291605.1 Anaerolineales bacterium
TTGGCGCGGCGGTTGATGCTTGTCGTTAGGCCGCTGTGACTAAAAAGGAAACTGATGATGTCTACATCTACTGCGACACAGCAACCCGCTCCCCTCTCAATCATCCGGCGGCTGTTGGCCCGCCATCCGGTGGCGGCCTTCTTGGTCATGGCCTACACCGTTTCCTTCGCGTTCACGCTGACGCCGATTCGGGCACAGCTTGACATCTTGCCACCAGAATTGCCCCTTTGGGGGTCGCTCGGCACCATCTTCGGGGTGGCGCTGCCGGCCTTCCTCGTGATCGCAGCCATGCATGGCCAGGCCGGTGTGCGAGACCTGGCGCGCCGGTGCCTCCGGTGGCGCATCGGCGCCCGCTGGTACCTCTTGACATTGCTCGGGTTGCCCACCGGGGTGGTGGTGTGCGCCAGCGTGATCTTTGGTCTGGCGCCGCTGAACGCGCTGGTGGACAAGTGGCCGCTGCTGTTCACGGTGGTGGCGCCAGAGCTACTGGTCCGTATTGTGCTCTTCAATCTTGCCGAGGAGATCGGCTGGACGGGGTTCTCGCAAGCCAGGTTGCAAGATCGGCACGGGCCGTTGAAGGCCTGCGTCATCGTCGAGGTCCCCTTTGCGCTGTGGCATCTGCCCGACGTGATGATCGAAACCGGATCAGGCCTCGCACAGCTCCCCCTCGCCCTCGGATTGCTGGGCGTTTTGGCGATATCTCAGCTGTTCGGACGGGTCGTCATCATGTGGCTGTACAACAACACCAAGCACAGCGTGCTGCTGGTGGGGCTGTTCCACGCTAGCTTTAACACAACGACTGGAGCGTTTGGCCGCACATTCATCCCCGGCTGGTCCGATGGGTCTGTGCTCTTGATCGCCAGCGGCGTCGTCGCTGTGGCTGCCGTGCTCATGGTCGTCCTCACCAGGGGCCGCCTGTCCTACAAACCGAATCAGGTATCTCAAACAGCAGACGCGACGCCGACCAAAGATTAAACTCTAGCGTGGTGCGGGATGAGTGGGTGACCATTCGCACTGCGAATTTCCCAAATGAAACCAGCACTTTTCCCTCTCTCACTCATACTTCTGACATTGACGGCCGCTTGCGCTGAAACCCCGCCAGCGCCGTCGCCCTCTCCCACGGGCACTTCCTCATCTCCGGCCTCGCCCGCCGCCACCGTGGTCTGGCCGATCTTAACCGAACTCCAGCCGGCCCAGGCCCTGCCTGGCGAGCAGGTCCGGGTCATGGGTTCAGGAGGGTATCTCGTCGACTCTCAGGGTGGATACAACGAGTCCTATCGAACGTTCGCGCTGTACTTCGACGGTCAGGAGGTGAGTGTGGTGGGGTGCTACGTGAACTGGTGTGAGGGGGAGTTGATCGTGCCGACGAGCGCCCTGTCGGGCGCCCATCAAATTTCAACCGAGGGAGGCTCTCATCTCGCGGTGCAGGTGATCGAGGCGCTGCCGTGAGAGTGAATTAAGCCCTGAGGAGGAAAGCCATGGCGACAATGCGAATTGAACGCGCAAAGGTGGGCTGGCGCGTCTGGCTCGGGTGGGTGTTGGCAAGTGTTGCCAGTGTCGCCATAACCCTGACAGTGACTGGGGCCATGGTCAGAGCCGGCAGCCTGAACGCAGCCGTGGTCTGGGCCGTGTTCGGGTTGGTGATTGGAGCTTCACTTGGAATAACACAATGGGTTGTCCTACGGCAACAGGTTTCGCGGGCCTACATGTGGGTGTTGGCCAGTGCCTTGGGCGGGGCCGTGTTAGGTGTCTTGGGCTTTGCCACGGGTGGGCCTGTGGGCGGACCACTAGGCGGGGCGGTAATCGGGGCCTCGCTGGGGATACCGCAGTGGCTTGTCCTGCGGCACCGGGTCTCGCAGGCCTATGTATGGGTGTTGATAAGTATCGCAGGCTTTGCCGTGGGCCTTTCTGCGGGCGAAGCAGTGGGCTTTGCCGTGGGTGGGGCTGTGGGCTGGCCCGTAGGCGGAACTATACACGGGATCGTGGTTGGGGCCATTACAGGCGCGGCGCTCGTCTGGTTGTTGCGCCAGCCCGTTCCCGAAAGATAGATCGGACTCGGCCTATTTGTGCCATAATGGAGGGAGAACGTGAGGCAAGTGCCCAAGTTATTTTCTCCATTCCGGTCAAGCATCTCATCGCCAGAAAGCGCCCGCTCGTGAACCCCGAAAGCGCCTCGATCACCACCCTGCATGGCCGCTGGCTTCTCATCGCGCGGACCACATGGCTTGTGCTGGTGGTCCTGACCTTAGGGGTCTTCATCACCAGCGCCCCCGCGCGATTTGTGCAGCACCAGACCGACGACATCGTGATCGAGGTCGCTCTGCTGTCGGTCTATGTTGGGATCGCAGCAGTGATCTTCTGGCGCAAATCAAAGGATGGGATGGCGTTGTTCGTCTCGCTCTTCCTTGTAATGTGGGGAGCGACTCTTTCTCCGTCTTGGGATGCGCTGGTAGAGAGTGAATCCTCATGGCACTTGCCGGTCAGCCTGTTGAGATCACTCGGGCCGCTCTCGTTTTTACTCTTCTTGTATTTGTTTCCTGACGGACGATTTGTGCCGCGCTGGACACGTACGCTGGTAGTTGCTTTGATTGCGCTTATGGTAGTCGCCAAGCCGTTCGGTCCCTTGATGCTGCCCGATCCGCTCTCGTTTATATTGTGGGTCGGCTTCCTAGTTGCCGGAGTAGCAGCCCAGATTTACCGCTATCGGCGCATCTCCGGCCCAGTACAGCGCCAGCAGACCAAGTGGGTAGTATTCGGCCTGACGGCGATGAGCCTGGGGTTGTTAGTATCTGGCTTGATGAGTGAACTCTTCCCATCGCTCCACCGATCTGGTGTGCAGCAGTCGTTGTATGAACTGATCAGCGGAAGTGTCGCCGTCTTCTCACTTCTACTTCTCCCTGTCTCGATTGGCATCGCGATCCTGCGCTCTCAGCTTTTCGACATTGACCTCCTCATCAATCGCGCGCTGGTCTATGGCGCTCTGACCGTCAGCATCATTGGCCTGTACGTGCTCGGCGTCGGGGCGCTGAGCCGGTTGTTGCAGACGCAGAGCAACCTCGCGGTCTCGATCCTCGCGCTGCTCATCGTCGCCGCACTCATTCGACCCTTGCGCCGTGGCCTGCAGCGCGGTGCCAACCGACTGATCCGCCCCGAACGGAGCCCGCCCGCCGACTCATCGGCGGCGCCCAAGTTGCCTACAACCGAACTATCTCAGTCGCAAGAGGCAACCCTCCATACGCCCATGCGCCCCGAGAACGCCCCGAACACCACCTTGCATGGCCAGCGGCTCGTCCTCGCACGGGCGGTATGGGTGGCCGTGGCACTGCTAACTGTGGGCCTCTTCGTCGCTGGCATCCCGGTGGAGTTCGCGCAGCTTCAGCTTGGGTGTCCGACCCCGGCGTGCGCGAGCAGCGGGCAAATGACGCCGGTTGAGCTGCGCCTGGTGGAGGACCTCGGCCTCTCCCGCAACTTCTTCGCGGCCTATGGCGTGGCTCTCGAGGTCGTCTTTGCCGGGGTGTACGCTGCGGTCGCCGCGCTGATCTTCTGGCGCAAGTCCACCGACCGGCTGGCGCTGTTCGTCGCCCTGGCGCTGCTGGCCTTTGGGACGGCGACCCATCCCAGCACTATGAATCATCTGACCGCGGCGTATCCGGTCTGGCGGCTACCCGTCGCCGCCCTCCATTTTGTCGGCTCGGCCTCCTTCAGCCTGTTCTTGTATCTCTTCCCAGATGGGCGCTTCGTACCGCGCTGGACGCGCTGGGTGGCGCTCGTTTGGATCGCCTGGCTCTTGCCGCGCTACTGGTTCCCCGACTGGCCCCCCTCCGGTTCCGACACATGGCTTGCCTGGCCTAACTCAGCCGTCTGGTTGGGCGCTCTGGGTACGGCCGTGTATGCGCAGGTCTACCGCTATCGGCGTGTATCGAACCGGGTGCAGCGGCAGCAGACCAAGTGGGTGGTCTTCGGGATCGGCATGGCGCTCACGGGATTTCTTAGCGTCAACGTGGTGGTGTCCGCCGTCGGGCTGCCGGCGCCCGCCTCGGCCGGCGTGTTAGCCACGCTCATGGTCGGGGCGGCGCTGATGTACGGCGCTCTGCTGCTCATCCCGCTGTCAATCGGGATCGCCATCTTGCGCCATCACCTGTTTGATATTGACATCCTCATCAACCGCACGCTAGTGTACGGCGCGCTGACCGTCAGCGTTGTGGGCATCTATGTGCTGGTCGTGGGTTATCTTGGCGCGTTGTTTCGGATGGCCGGAGGCCAAGCCAACCTCGCCATCTCGGTGCTGGCGACGGGCCTGGTCGCGCTGCTCTTTCAACCCCTGCGGGGCCGCCTCCAGCGCGGCGTCAACCGGCTGATGTACGGCCCAGGGCGCGACGATCCCTACGCGGTGCTCTCGCGCCTGGGCCAGCGCCTGGAAGCGACGCTCGCGCCCGAGGCCGTGCTGCCCACGATTGTGGCGACCGTCAAAGAATCCCTCAAACTGCCTTACACGGCCATCGCCCTCAAACACGCGGACGCGGATGCGTTCGCTGTCGCCGCCGCGTCCGGGATACCCGTGGACGATGTGCTGCACCTGCCGCTGGTTTATCAGAACGAGACGGTCGGCCAGTTGCTCCTGGCGCCGCGCGCTCCCGGCGAGGCCTTCTCCGCTGCCGACCAGCGCCTGCTCGACGACCTCGCTCACCAGGCGGGTGTCGCCGTCCACGCTGTGCGCCTGACCACAGATCTGCAGCGCCTGGCGGCGGACTTGCAGCGTTCCCGCGAGAGTCTGGTGACGACACGGGAAGAGGAGCGTCGCCGGCTGCGCCGTGACCTGCACGATGGCCTTGGTCCGACCCTCGCCAGCCTGGCCCAACGGCTGGACACCGCCCGCATTCTGGTCCCGCGCGACCCGGATGCCGCCGTCGCATTGCTGGGCGACCTCAAAGCGCAGGTGAAGGCGACGATCACGGACATTCGCCAATTGGTCTATGCACTGCGCCCACCCGCGCTGGACGAACTCGGCCTGGTCTCGGCCATCCGCGAACACATCGCGCACTATGACCAGCCCAACGGGCTCCACGTTTCGATTGACGCGCCCGAGCGTTTGCCGCCCCTGCCTGCCGCCGTCGAGGTGGCCGCGTACCGCATCGTGCTGGAGGCGCTGACCAATGTCGCCCGGCATGCGCACGCGCAGACCTGTCGCATCCG
>DATDRS010000430.1:0-2777 GCA_035291605.1 Anaerolineales bacterium
GCGGCGGCAACACGCGAAGCGGGCAAAGACTGCCTTCGCGGTCTGGGTTTTAGCCGATTGGCGCTTTCACCTGGGCCACCTTGCCGCCCGTCATCGCCGCTAACTCTGCCGGGGTGAGTTTGAAGAGCGCGTTCGGCGTCCCGGCGGCGGCCCAGATTTCGGCGTATTGCAGCAGGTCTTCGTCAATGAAGGTGACGAGCGGCTCGGCGTGGCCCACGGGCGGCAAGCCGCCGATGACGAAGCCCGTGCGCGCGCGGACGAAACCGGCGTCGGCCTTGCCCAACGGCTCGCCGAGCAGTTCGGCCACCGCGCTTTCGCTCACGCGGTTCGCGCCGGAGGTGAGCACCAGCACCGCGCGGTCACTCCGGGCGGCGCGGAAGATGATGGACTTGGCGATCTGGCCGAGGGCGCACCCCACCGCGTCAGCCGCCTCCTGCGAGGTGCGCGTGCTTCGCGGCAACTCGATCACGCTTTACGTTGTTATAGACCGGTCATTGCATTTGCCAGTGTTTCTCGAACTTCTTGATCTGCCGCCGGATGTACCAGGCTTGCGGCTCGGCGGCCTCGCGGCGGTCTCGCAGCAGTTGCATGGCCTCTTCAGCCGAGTGGCCCATGGCGATGAGGATGGCCGCGCCCATCGCCGCGCTCCGGTGCCGCCCCCGGTGGCAGTGCGCCAGCACCCGCCCGCCGTCTTCGATCACCGGCAGGGCGGCCCGCACGCCTTCCATCAACTTGCGGACGGGAATCGGCGTCAGAAACGTATCGTACGTCCTCAGCCACAACACGCTCAGGGGCGGACGGGAAAAGGCCTCGGGCGGGCGCTGTTCGCCGCACATCGAGATGATCAAGCGCACGTCGAGCGCGCCCAATTGCCCGGCGTGCTGCGCTTCAGGTCGAGCACCGACGAACAGGTAGTCGGTGATTTGAGAGATGTCCATGCGGTAGAGTTTGGAGGTTAGAAGTTGGAGGTTGGATGAGCCGCATTCCCAACGGCGCGCCTCCAACTTCCAACCTCTAGCTTCCAGTTTCAAAATCACTTCAACGGCTCTTTGGAGGGCACGCCGGATCGCCGGGGATACGTGGGCGGCGTGGCCGCGATTTTTTTGAAGACGACCAGATAGCGCGTCTCGACGATCCCCGGCAGCTCCACGGGGATCATCTGCTCCAGCTCGCCGCCCAACCGTTTGACCGCGCCCTCGGCGGCCTGCGTTTCGGCGGGCGCGCCTTCGCCCTTCTGCGCCAGCGCGCGCCCGCCGCGCTTCACCAGCGGCAGCAGGTATTCGGCCAGCACGGGCATTTCCGCGACGGCCCGCGCCACCGCCCAGTCGTACTGCTCGCGGTGGCTCGGGTCACGGCCGACCTCCTCCGCCCGCGCTTTGACCACCAGCACGCCGCTCAAGTTCAGCTTCTCCACCACGGCTTCGCAGAAGGTCGCTTTTTTGCCGGTCGCCTCCACGAGCGTGAGTTGCAGCTGAGGGCAGACGATCTTGAGCGGGAGGCCGGGGAACCCCGCGCCCGTTCCCACGTCCACCAGCCTGGCGCGCAGTCCCGGGTCGGCCGCGCGCAGCCGCCCATCCTCCTCCCCGGCCGCCGCCGGGCAGAGCGCCTTGAGGAGGGAGAGCGAGTCCAGGAAATGCTTGATCTGGATCCCCTCCGAATCCTTGATCGCCGTCAGGTTGAACTTCGCGTTCCAGGCCTGGAGTTCGTCCGCGTAGATTTGGAAGGCGGCCAGCTGCGCCCGGCTCAACTCAAGGTTGAGCAGGGAACGCGCGCCAGAGGCAAGGAAGTCCATCGGGGCAAATTATACTGTGTCGCGCGAGGCCATAGGGGAGGCTGTAGTTCACAAAATCGGTTCTTCCCATAGCAGAGTATTTGGGACGGGAATCTCAAAATTGCCAATGTGACAGTCTTCCGAACGGAAAGTGACTTTTGTACCCATACGCCACCTGCCTCCTGGAATAAGATATACACGAACCCTATCGGTCTCTGGACGCGCAATGAAAATTTGGCGGCTTCTCGTCCTTCTGAACGCCGCGGCTGATCAGCTCGTCTTGCGGGATAACCAGCGTTGTGATTCTTAATCACAACGCTGGTTCCTTTAATGCCAGACCATGGAGCAGGAGGTTAACCAAGCATCGTCATCTCACTCAGTCCGTTCACAAACCCGTCTCCATTTTCACGTTTCAAGAAAGGAGCCCAGTATGAACCTCGGCGGCTATCGCAACCGTGTGGCCCGTGTGGACCTGACGCACGGGAAAGTAACTTACGAACCCCTCCATCAGGATGATCTGCGCAAGTATATCGGCGGGCGCGGGTTGGGCGCGAAGTACGTCTTCGATAACGGGCCGGACGTCGAACCCCTTTCGCCTAAGAATATCCTCGTCTTCATGACCGGGCCGCTCTCCGGCACGGACGTGAACCTGAGCGGGCGCATCGCCGTGTGCGCCAAATCGCCGCTCACCGGGACGATCACGGACTCGCACCACGGCGGGTGGAGCGGCTCGCGCCTCAAGTGGGCGGGGCTGGACGGCCTCGTCTTCTCCGGCAAGGCCGAGAAGCCCATGTACGCGCTGGTGAGCGACGGCGAGGTCAAACTCTATAGCGCGACCAGCCTGTGGGGCAAGAGCACCCATGAAACCGTGAAGGCTCTCCAGAAGAAATATCCCGGCAAAGACGTCTCCGTCATGTGCGTCGGCCAGGCGGGCGAGAACAGAGTCGCCTTCGCCTGCATCATGAACGAGAACGACCGGGCCTCGGGGCGCGGCGGCACGGGCGCG
>DATDRS010000431.1:0-7403 GCA_035291605.1 Anaerolineales bacterium
GCCGAAAGCGGGTCGGCCTCCGCGCGCCGGAGGCTGAGGCCCAGGCGGCGGCCCAGGCTGTCAATGCTCACGATGCGCACCCGCACCCGCTCGCCCTCGCGCACAATGCTTCGGGGATGCAGGAAGTTGCCGTCGGCCAGCTCGGAAACATGGATGAGGCCTTCGAGGCCGTCTTCCAGACACACAAACGCGCCGAAGCTGACGACGTTCGTCACCACCCCCTCGATGACCTGGCCGATGCGGTAGCGCTCCTCAATCCCCGTCCACGGGTCGGGACGCAGGCGCTTGAGGCTGAGCGCCACGCGGGCCTGCTCCCGGTCCACCGAGATGACCGACACCCGCACCTCCTGATTACAGACCAGCACGTCGCGCGGATGCGCCACCCGGTTCCACGAGACCTCCGAGACATGGACCAACCCCTCGAGGCCGCCGAGGTCCACGAAGACGCCGAAATCGCACACATTCGTCACCACGCCAGTGACGACATCGCCGGGATTGAGATTCTCCAGGACCTGTTTGCGCGAGCCGGGGCGGGCCTGCGCCGCGCGCTCGGAAAAAACCACCCGTCCCTTGGCCGGATCGTACTCGATCACTTTCAGGCGCAGCCGCTGGCCCATCTTGTGGGCCAGGGTCGTCTTGCGTTCCTCTTCGGAGGCCTGCGCGGGAAAGTCGAGGAGATGGGAGGCTGGGACGAACCCGCGCAGCGATTTCAGCCCGACGATCAGGCCGCCGCGGTTGTAGCCCATGACCTCCAGCTCGACCGGCTCGTCGGCCTCGTACAACCTGCGCGCCGCCTCCCAGTCGGCCGCCGGGTTTGCCGACGCTGGAACAAGGTCCGTCCCCCTGCCGGGTTTGGGCGAACGCCCATTCCCCTGCCCATGCCACTGAGACTCTTCCTGCAAAACTGCTGCCCACCAGCTCTCGTCTAAAGGAGGTGGTCCGCCCGCGTCTGTCTGCCAATCCCTTGTCATGCCACTGCCCTCTCAATCAAAGAATAGTACTTTCGGGGGATTAGCATACTCAAAACGCGCGGAAACGCAAACGGCGCAAACACCCCTTTTGACTCACCCCGCCACTTCATAATCGGTCGCCCGCTCGACGGCTTCGCGCTCCATCTGAGAGATGGCGCGGGCGACTTCTTCGAGCGCGACGCGCTGCTTGCGGTACAAATCGGCTTCGCTCACGGCCAGCCGCCCGGCGATCTCGCGCACGCGGCGGCCTTGCAAGAATTTCATTTCGAGAATGTTGTACAGCAGCCATTCGCCCGTGAACTTGCGCTGGCCCTCCGGCTTAAGGCGTTCGATGGCCCGTTGGAGCACGGCGCGCAGCGCATTCACCGGGTTGCCATCGTGCTCGCGCAGGGCCTGTTCCACCACCCGGAGGCGCATCAATGGGCTGTTGGTCAGTTTGGGGCCGCCCCAATAATGGTTGAGCGCCTCTTTGACCCACTGCGCCAGGTCGGGGCTGGAGATGATCGCGTCGGCGCCGGAGAACGTGGACGAGGCGCGCAGACGCTGGATCGCCTCGATCTGCGGGAGCAGACGGTCGAGGGCCTGAAAGACATCCCGCTGCAAACGACGGTCTTCAAGCGCGGAGGCGGCCCGCACCGCCACCAGATTGAACGCCGCCGCTTCGTCCACGGTGAGTTGCCGGGCTTCGGCGCGCGCCTTGACCCCCAGCAGGCCGAGCGGCTCCCCGGACGACTGACTCTTGAGAGGGACAATCCAATAGTCGCCCCATTCAAACAGACCCCCGGCGAGCGCCGGCGCCAGGCTCGCCTCAGGCGGCGTGAGGGCGACCGGCGCCGGGCGCAGCGCCGCGAAGGGCGGCGGTTCCGCTTGGGTGCGCAGGGGCGCCTCCGCCCCCAGACTCACTTCATATTCCAGCCGGCCATCTGCGCCTAAAGCCGCGATGAAGGCGGAGGGGACGCGCAGAGCGTCACATAACCCCGCGAGAGCCGACTCAAGAAATTGGCGCAGGTCGCCCGAGGTGAGCAGGCGTTCCTCGAGCATCTGCAGCCGGCGCACTTCCGAACGGTCGGCGCCATAGAACAGCGCGCGCTCAATCGGCAGACGCACGAGCGTGATCACAAACTGCGCCAGCAGGAGCGCGCCAACGACGAAAAATGGGAGCGCGCGGGAGTCATAGAACGGCAGGCGCGGGCCGTAGCGGCTGACGACGAGGTACACCGCCAGCACGGTGGAGACGACGACCGGCCCGCGCAGCAGCCACTGGAAGAAGCGCGCTTTGACCACGCGGTCGGGCTGCGCCACGCCGAAATAAGCGACGGTGTAGGCCATGACGACCAGCAGCACCGACACGGCAAAGTTCGTCGTCAGCGTCAACGACCAGAAGATGAGCGGGTGGAGCGAGGCCGTGCCGCCCGCGATCAGCAAAAAGGGGAACGCGCCAATCGCGGGCGCGGCGGCGGAAGTCATCAGGTACATCATGCGGCGGCGGGTGGTGGACGTCTGGCACCGGCGGTAGGCGCGGAGAAAGTTCCATCCGGCCCACGTCAGGCTGCCGATGAAGTAGGTCACAAACACCGCGAAGAGCGGCCCCGCGCGGAGGTGGGCGGCGTTATTTTCAATCGCGCCGTCGTAGACCAGGATATTGGTGAAGGTGGCGGCGATGAGGAAGACGCCGGCGGTGAGGTACAAGATCCGAATGGCCATGCGCCGGCGCCCGCGCGAGGGCCGGCCCGTGGTCGCCAGCAGCGCGTCGGAGAAGTGCAGATAGCCCACCGGGACGAAGGCGATGCCGACCCACTGCAAACGCAACCAGATCTCCGCCTGTTCGAGCGTCATGAGCGTGCTCACCACCACGTCGCAGAAATAGACGATCGTGACGAAAGTCAGCAGCGCCGCAAAGGCGCGCGCCGTCCGTTCGCGCAGGTTGAAGGTCAGGGCATAGAGCAGGAGCGCGAAGGCCGTGATGACGATGCCCGCGGTGAGGATCTGGTTGAGCGTGGCGAGACCGTTGACGAGCAACATACCGAGGCAGAGTGAGGCGGGACCCGTGATGGGCGACGCGACAGTGCATCGCGTCACGCGTCACACGTCACTTGAGCGCCATCCCGAAGAATACTGCCACATCCTGATTGGGATAGTAGCGGTCGTTATATCCACAAAAGGCGAAGCCGAGCTTCTGCGCGAAACAGATCGCCGGATAATTCTTGGATTGGAGTTCGAGGATGACGCGTTTGAGGCCGTTCTCCCGCGCCCACTGGGCCGCCGAAGCCAGCAGGACGCGGCCAATCCCGCTCCGGCGAAAACGCCGCTCCACGCAAAAATCGGCCACCCAGCCGGTTTGTGGGGCAGCCGCCAGCGTCAGATTGATATACCCCTTGAGGTGGCCGTCCTCCTCCGCGACCAGAAAGCACACCCGGCGGTTCCACTCTTCAATGAGGCGCTGCGAGTCGCGCGAAAAGGAGACGCGCATGGGGCGCGGCAGGCGCACCGGTCGGAAGGTGATGGTGTTCTGGCCGGACTCTTCGCGCAGGTCCATCTGCCAGACGTACTCGGTGCTGTAACCATGATCGAGCGCGATGAGATTCTGGAGGTCGGCGCTGAGCGCGGGGCGAACGGTGACTTGAGCCATATGACCATTTTATACCGAAAACTGGCCGGTGGGCCTCCCTATCTGCGCGGCTGCGCAGGCGGCCTACGGCGCCGGCGTCTCCACCATGGCCGGGCCGCCCCCCAGCGCCACCAGCGTCACCGGCACCACGCACGGCGGCGGGGAGTTGCCGGCGTTGTCCATCACCACCAGGCGAAAGGCATAACTCCCGGCCTCGTAGGCGCTGGCGTCAAAGATGCCCAATGAGCCATCCACGACCGGTTGGCTGCCCACGTACAACGGCACCCACACGCCATTCGTGGCGCCGCCGCTGATCTCAAACTTGTAGAACGCGAAGTTGTCTATGTTGGCTGTTCCACGCACCTCGTACGAGCCGGAAATGCGTGTGCCTGATTGAGGATCGGTCAGCGTGGCGGTGGGGTTGCTGCACCCGCTGGTGTCAACGACGAGCGGGCCGGCGCTTTCCGAGATTGGCGTGGGCGACGGGCGCGGCGTGGGCTGCGAGTTCGGGTCCGTGGTCGGGCGTGCGGCCAGGGTCGGAGCGACGTAACTGCGGACGAACGAAACGCCGAAGCCGATGGCGGTGAGCACCCCCAGCATCGCCAGCGCGGTATTTTGCTTGCGGAGGGCTGCCTCCTTCTCAAGTCCGAAGGGAGTATGCCCCAGAATGTGGCGGGCCTGTCGCAGCCGGTTGAGGTAGAGCAGCGCCGCCAGGCCCAGCAGGCCGTAAATCCAGATTTGATACCTGGCAATCAGAAAAACTTCGTCCGTCATTCACACCTAGGAGACCGTCTGTGAAGTCATTGCCAGGAGCCCCAGCCGGGCGACGAAGCCGCTTCGCGCCCCGCGGGGAGACCGCTTCGCTCGCGGTGACGATCTGAAGATGCTTTCTAAAGACGCCGCAACACGCCGCGCACGATGGTTACGAGCTTAGGCGCGATGGCCCAGCCTGCCGCCAGCACCTCTTCGTGCGTGGTGACCGTGCTCCCGTCGAGGTTGGCCTTGTTGCTGATGCCGGACAATCCCAGGACGCGCAGGCCGCCGTGGCGAGCGACAGTCACCTCGGCGACCGTGGACATGCCAACCGCGTCGGCCCCGACGGCGCGGAGGAAGCGCAGATCGGCAGGCGTTTCAAACGAGGGGCCGCCCAGACAGACGTACACGCCCTGATGCAGCTGAACGGCCGCTTCTTCAGCTGCTCGGAGGGCTAAGGCACACAGTTCCCGGTCATAGGCCTGGCTCATATCCGGGAAACGCGGACCAAACGAGTGATCGTTCGGGCCGCGCAGCGGCGAGACGCCCGCCATGCCCATAAAGTTAATGTGGTCGGTGATCAGCATCAGGTCACCGGGGCGGAAGTCGGGGTTGATGGCCCCGGCGGCATTAGTCACGACGAGCGTTTTAATGCCGAGCAGGTGCATCGCCCGGATCGGAAGCGTGACCTGCTGCATGCTGTGGCCCTCGTAATAGTGCGCCCGGCCCTGCTGGACGAGCACCCTCTGGCCCTCCAGCCGGCCGACGACCAGCCGCCCGGCGTGTCCCTCGACGGTGGAGGGCGGCCAGTGCGGGATACTCGCCGCCGGGATGACGTCGGCGTCCTCGACCGCGTCGGCGAGCGAGCCGAGGCCCGAACCCAGCACCAGCCCGACCGTCGGCGCCTGCCGGGTCTGGGAACGGATGGCTTGCGCCGCCTCTTCAAACTGGACGCGGGTGAAAAATTCGGTCATCCGCCGGAGTCCTCCCCGCCCGGAACGCTCACCTGCCGGTAAACCTGCGTCGTCGAAAGATTGGCATGGCCGAGCAGCTCTTGAACTTTGCGCAGGTCTTCACCCTTGCTCACGAGATACTTGGCGAAGGAGTGCCGCAGCGTATGCGGCGTCACGTCGCCCCCGATGCCAGCCGCCCCGGCGGCCTCTTTGAGGATGAGCCAGACGCCCTGACGCGTGAGCTTCTGACCGCGATGGTTGAGGAACAGCACGGCGGGGGAACTGGGCCGCGCCACCGTGGGGCGGGCCTTGTCCAGATAGTCGCGCAGAGGCTCCAGCGCCGACCCCAACGGAATCTTGCGCTGCCGCTCCCCTTTTCCACGACAGATGACCAGATCCTGTCCCCAGTCCACGTCTTCCAGGCGCAGGTTGACCACTTCCGTCACGCGCATCCCGGTCGAGCACAGCAGTTCCAGCAAAGCCCTGTCCCGCAAACCTTTGGAACCGCCCACACGAACCGGCACCGCCAGCAGCTTCTCGATCTCTAAATTGGACAGCGTCTTAGGGGCAGCTTTCTTGACCTTGGGGGAGTTCAGCCTCGACGCCGGATCGGTGGAGATGATCTCTTGCTCGTCGAGGTAGTGGAAAAAGGATTTGACCGCGGCGATCTTGCGGGCTACTGTCGAAGCTGCGTACCGCTCCGGCCCATTCTGAAGGTTTTCTACATAAGCCTCAACCAACTCTGGGGATACGTCACCCGGTCCAGACGGCATACCGCGCTGGCTACGGATGAACTTTGAGAACTGGCTGATGTCGTTGCGGTAAGCGGCAATAGTGTTCTCAGAATAGCCCCTCTGAGAAGCCAGCGTCGCCAGAAACTTGTCGAGATATTGGTCCATGGGCATCCTCCCAGCATCCGAATGCCCTGAGATTATATCCTCTTTTCATAAAATTGAAACTCACGAGGGGGTGGCCCATCCGCCCCCCTAAGAGCGGCTTGCAGCCGCGACACTACCGCGCGTGCAACGTGCTCCTAGGGTTCGGGCATCACCCAACAGGCGTGCGGCGGGAACGACACGGTGTAGTTTTGCCCAACCTTCGGCAATTCGAGCTTGCGCTCGTTGAAGACATCCAGCGTGAGCGTGGACTCGCCTAACCTGACCAACACCCGGACCGTCGAGCCTAAGAAGTTCACCGCCTCCACCTGGCCGGTCAACCGGTTATCGCCGCCATCGGCGCCAAAACGAAGCTCCTCGGGCCGCAGCATGAGCGTCACCGTCGCGCCGTTGGAGGGGCCGATAGCCGTCCCCGTCGTGATGGACTGACCATCGTAAGCCAGCCGCCCACTCGTCGCATCCACGACCTGGCAGCGCAGTTGATTGAGCGTGCCGACGAACGAGGCCACGAACATGGTCTGCGGGTAATTGTAGATTTCGAACGGCGCGCCGATCTGCTCGATCACACCCCGGCTCATGACGACCACGCGGTCGGAAAGGGCCATGGCCTCCTGCTGGTCGTGGGTGACGTAAATAGTGGTGATGCCCAACTGCTGCTGGATGCGCCGGATTTCCGAGCGCAGTTCGTCGCGGATCTTGGCGTCGAGGGCCGAGAGCGGCTCGTCGAGCAGAAGCACCTGCGGCTCGATGGCGAGCGCGCGGGCCAGGGCCACGCGCTGCTGCTGGCCGCCGGAGAGCTGGTAGGGGTAGTTCTTGCCTTTCTCGGGCATGTGAATCAGATTCAGAAGCTCGTCGGCGCGTTGGCGGACCTTGTCGGCCGGTGCCCGCTTGATGCGCAGCCCAAAGCCGATATTCTCGGCAATCGTCATGTTGGGAAACAGTGCGTAGGACTGAAACACCATGCCGACATTGCGCTGATTCGGCGGACGATTCGTGATCTCCACGCCGTCCAACCGAATCGTGCCCGCGCTGGGCTGCTCGAAACCGGCGATCATGCGCAGTGTGGTGGTCTTGCCGCACCCGCTCGGACCGAGGAATGAGACGAATTCGCCGCGCTCCACCGCCAGATTAAAGTCTTCCACCGCCGGGGCCGCGCCGCCGCCAAATTGCTTGCGCACATTGGTGAGCTCGAGGAAGGCCATGGGAAGGTCTCCGAATTCCG
>DATDRS010000432.1:0-14489 GCA_035291605.1 Anaerolineales bacterium
CTGCTGCTCGCCGCGCTGCTCACCGAGGGGCACGTCCTGCTCGAAGACGTGCCCGGCCTGGGTAAGACCAAACTGGCGAAGGCCCTCGCCCGTTCGCTGGGCTGCTCGTTCCAGCGCCTGCAATTCACGCCCGACCTCCTGCCCTCAGACATCACGGGCGTGAGCGTGTTCAATCAGAAAACGGGCGAGTTCGACTTCCGCCCCGGCCCGGTCGTGGCCCAGATCGTCCTCGCGGACGAGATCAACCGCGCGGGGCCGCGCACCCAGTCGGCCCTGCTCGAAGCGATGGAAGAACGGCAGATCACCGTAGACGGCGTCACCCGCCCGCTGCCGCGCCCCTTCCTCGTCCTCGCCACGCAGAACCCGATTGAACTCGAAGGCACGTTCCCCCTGCCCGAGGCGCAGCTCGACCGCTTCCTGCTCCGCCTCGCCATCGGTTACCCCGAGACCGAGGAGGAGCGGGCCATCCTGCGCCGCTTCCGCGAAAGCGACCCGCTCGACGAGCTGGCGCCGGTCGCCTCGGGCGAGGACATCCTGGCCATGGCGCAGGCCGGCCGCCGCGTGCATGTGAGCGAGGCGATGGAGACCTACATCCTGCGGTTAACGCGCACGACGCGGGATGAACCGGCGCTTGCGCTGGGCGCCAGTCCGCGTGGGGCGCTGGCCCTGTATCACACCGCGCAGGTCCTGGCGGCCATCCGGGGGCGGGCGTTCGTCAGCCCTGACGACGTCCAGACTCTGGTCGCGCCCGTGCTAGCGCACCGCCTCATCCCCTCCAGCCAGTCGCGCCTGCGGGGCAAAGCTGTCGCCGACATCCTGCGCGACCTCGTCACAAAGGTCCCCGTGCCAGTGGAGGAGAGCTGGTCGGAAATCGGTAGTCAATCGTCAGAGGTCAGTAGACAGCTATGAGCGTCTGACTACTGGCGACTGATTACTGACGACTGGATCGCATATGACAGACCGCCTCGGCCGCGCGCTCATCGTCTTCCTTCTCCTGCTGAGCCTGCTCGTCCGCAGCCCCCTGCTCTTTCTGCTGGATGCTCTGGTGCTCCTCGTCGCGGGCGCCTCGGCGCTGTGGGGGCGCTATTGCCTGGCGGGCGTGAGCTACGCCCGCCGCCTCGGGGTCGAGCGCCTGTTTTGCGGCGAGGCGACCGACCTGTGGGTGGAAATCGTCAACGCCAAGCCCCTGCCCCTCGCCTGGCTCAAAACCGCCGACGAGTTTCCCGCCGAGGTCACCGTCCAGCGCGCCGAACTGGGCCGGGCCAGCGACCACAATCGCCGCCTCCTTAACAACCTGATCAGCGTGCGCTGGTACGAGCTGGTCCGGCGTCACTACCGGTTGACCGCCGACAAGCGCGGCGCTTTTGACTTCGGCCCTGTGCAGGTCTCGTCAGGAGACATCTTCGGCTTCCGCACACGGTACCTGGACCTGAACTATCATCATAAACTGCTCGTGTATCCCAAGCTCGTCCGGCTGGAGGAGCTGGGCCTGCGCCCGGCGCGCCCGCTGGGCGAATTTGGGGCGTTGCGGCGCGTGAACGCGGACCCGCTGCGCCTGGCCGGGGCGCGCGACTACCAGCCGGGCGAGAGCATCCGCCACGTCCACTGGAAAGCCACCGCCCGGCGCGGGGCGCTGCAGACCAAAGTCTTCGACCCCAGCGCCCATCAGGCGCAGGTCATCTTCCTGAACAGCCAGACCATGGCGCGCGCGCACGAGGGCGTGATCAGCGAGTATTTTGAAACGGCGATCGTCGTCGCGGCCTCGCTCGCGCACGCGGGGCTGGAAGCGCGTCTGCCGGTGGGGCTGTTCACCAACGGCGGGGTCAAAGAAGCCGAGCGGCGCGTGCGCCTGCCCGCCTCGCGTCACACGGCCCAGTCCACGCGCATCCTGGAGACGCTGGCGCAGTTGACCCCCTTCACCTTCTTGCCGTTCGAAACCCTGCTGGCGATCGAAGCCGCCTTGCTTCCCTACGGCGCGACGGTGATCGCCGTCTCGGCCATCGTCAACGAGGCCATCCTTTCCAAGGTGCTGGACCTGCGCGCCGCCGGCCACCCGGCCGCGCTCATCCTGATCGGCCAATCGCCGGAGGAATACACTACCTTCCCGGCGGCGCTTCAAGAACTGCCGACCTATTTTGTGACCAGAAATTGGACGGAGATGGAGAGCCTCAGGTAATGAAACGCATCAACTGGATCGAAGCCCTCGTCCTTCCCTTCGCCATGGCCGTGCTGACCTCCGCCTGGCTTACCCTGTGGCTGCGCTGGTTCGTGCGCCTGGGGCAGACCAATCAACCCGTCGGGGCGGAGGGACATCCGCCCCTACTTTCGCCGCTCCTGATGGTTCTGCTGATCCTGACGGGGGTCTTCATCACGCGCTTTGCCTTGAGCCGGGCGGCCGATCAAACCGACTCCGCGTTCCGATTCCCGTGGGACCCCGGCCCACGCGCGCGGCGGATCGTCCTCAATGCTGGCTTCGCAGCCGTGGTCGTTACTTTGTGGCTGACCTTCGGCGCGCGCTTCCCTTTTCAATACCTGCGCGGCCTGCTGGACTGGGGAGAGTTCATCTCCGCGGAGTTCATCGCGCTCATCGCCGCGTTGTACTTGTGGCATCGCGGCATCACCATTGGCCGAAGCCGGATTCCATACGACGATCTGGAGCGCGCGTTTTATGGCGGCATCCTCGGCTTGGCCCTGGTGCTGGGGCTTAATCGGGCCACGTCACTTCTCGCTCCGGCTGAGATCACTCCGCCGGTCCTGACTTTCTTTGCCATCGGCCTGGGGGCGCTGGCTCTCGGAAGTTTCGAGCGTGCGCGCCGCCAGCAGCGGGAAACGAGCGGCGCCTGGCTGGCCTTCAATCGCCACTGGCTGGCCGTCGTCGCCGGAGTCATCGGCGCCATCCTCTTCGGCGGATTGCTGCTCGCCAGTCTCGTCGCCCCCGAGACGCTCGCCCGCCTGCGCCTCTTCGTCAGCCCGCTGATTGACTTCCTCACCCCTGGCCTGCAAGTCCTGCTCGTCGCGCTGGCGCTGTTCCTGGTCTGGATCACCACGCCGATTTTCATGTTTGCGGAATGGCTCGCCCGGCGTTTGCTCGAAACGCTGCGATTTCCGCGACTGCCGCAGCCGGCGCCATTCAGCCAGCAGGTCGAGCGGGCGATCAACGACTTTTTGCAGTCGCGCCTCTTTCAAACGACCAGCCACAGCCTGGTCGTCCTCCTCCTCGTCGCCTTCTTCAGCCTGCTGTTCGTCCTGGCCCTGCGGCGCTTTCTCCGGCTGCCCGGCCAGGAGGTTGACGAAACCCGCGAGAGCATCATCTCGCGCGAGCTGCTGCTGAGCCAGTTGAAGAACCTGTTCGCGCGTCCCCGGCCGGCGCGGCCTGCCCCGCCCCCTCCGCCCTACCTTGCCCTGAGCGGCGCGCCGGACGATCCGCGCCTGATCGTCCGCCGGGCTTACCAGGTCATGCTAGAATGGGCCTCGGCTCTCGGCCAGCCCCGCGCCGCCGGGCAGACGCCGAGGACGTATGCCGAGGCGCTGAGCCGAAGTGTTCCACTAAGCGCCGCGCCAGCGGGCCAAGACGCCGTCGCCGCGCTGACGGACGCCTACATCCTGGCCCGCTATGCGGCTGAGCCGCCCTCGCGCGACGAAGCGAGCCGCGCCGCACAAGCCGCCGCCCGGTTGAAAGAACTATCGCTGCCCAAAGAGCAAAAGGACACCCAGGTTCCCTGAGCTCCATCCTTCATCACTCGTCACGCATCACTCACTATCTCCATAAGGAGCACCATGGCTACCACTTCCATCTCCTCTATCCGCGCCCGCGAAATCCTCGACTCGCGCGGCAACCCGACCGTCGAAGCCGAAGTCAGCCTCGCCGGGGGGGCCGCGGGCCGGGCCGCCGTCCCCTCGGGGGCCTCCACCGGCGCCCACGAGGCCCTCGAACTCCGCGACGGGGACAAAAAACGCTACCTCGGCAAGGGCGCACAGAAGGCCGTCGCCAACATCCGGGATCACATCGCCCCGGCGCTCATAGGTCAGGACGCCGCCGACCAGGCCGCCCTCGACCAACGGATGCTTGACCTCGACGGCACACACAATAAAAGCAAACTGGGCGCAAACGCCATCCTCGCCGTTTCGATGGCGGCGGCCCGTGCGGCCGCGGCGGCTTACGGCCTGCCGCTCTACCGCTACCTGGGGGGCGTCAACGCCGGCGTCCTCCCTGTGCCGATGATGAACGTCCTCAACGGCGGCGCGCACACCAACTGGACGACCGTCCCCATGCAGGAGTTCATGGTCGCCCCCGTCGGCGCGCCCTCTTTCCGCGAGGCGCTACGTTGGGGCGTGGAAACCTATCATGCCCTCAAGGGCCTGCTCAAGGAAAAGGGGTTGAACACCGGCGTGGGCGACGAGGGCGGCTTTGCCCCGGCCATCACCGTGCTCGAGGACGTGATGAAACTGCTCGTCGCAGCGATTGAAAAAGCCGGATACCGCCCCGGCGAGGATATCGCGCTCACCCTCGACCCGGCCACCAGCGAACTGTACAAGGACGACCGGCGCTACCACCTCGGCCAGGATCAGGTCCTGACCTCCGCCGAGATGGTTGACCTGTGGGCCAGCTGGCGCGCGAGCTATCCCCTGCTCTCGATAGAAGACGGCCTGGCCGAAGATGACTGGGAGGGGTGGAGACACCTCACCCAGCGCCTCGGCGGCAGCACCCAGCTCGTCGGCGACGACCTGTTCGTCACCAACGTCGAGCGCATCCAGCGCGGCATTGCCTCGGGCGTGAGCAACTCTGTCCTGATCAAGCTCAACCAGATCGGCTCGGTGACGGAAACGCTCAGCGCCATCAACCTGGCGCACCGCGCCGGATGGACGGCTGTTACGTCGCATCGCAGCGGCGAGACCGGCGACACCTTCATCTCCGATCTCGCCGTGGGCCTGAACACCGGGCAGATCAAGACCGGCGCGCCCGCGCGCAGCGACCGGGTGGAGAAATACAATCAACTCCTGCGCATCGAGGAAGAGCTGGGCAGCCGCGCCGTGTATGCGGGACGGAAAGCGTTCCGAGCCTGAAAGCGAGAATAAACAATCTGCCCAACGTCCCTGCTCGAATCTCGTGCGAACTATACGATGACAGATTGACCTGCGTGTGATATTTTTCACCGCGATGTTTGCCAAGCCGTTCGCGAAGCGTTTCCCGCGTTTCCCGAAGAAGCCTATTGAGGCCTTCGGCGGTTTTGGCTTGGAGACGCGGCGCGCATAGCCTGCACACTGCTCAGTCTGCAAACCCGAGGGCCTCTCAATTTTGGGAGGCCCTCTTTATTTTTCCAAAGGAGACCACTCCCATGTCCGCTCTCTGTCCCGAATGCGAAGCCAGCCTGTCGCTCAATGAGGTGCTGACCGGCGAGATCGTCGTCTGCCCCGATTGCGGGGTTGATCTTGAGGTCATGGCGGTAGAACCGGCCGTCCAGCTCGCCCTCGCCCCCCAGGAAGCCGAAGATTGGGGAGAATAAATCAGTTGAAAATCGGCGTCCTCCTCTCTCGCGTGCGCGTCGAGGAGAAGTGGCTCTTCGATGCGCTGGAGAAGCGCGGCGTCGACTACGACCGCCTCGACGACCGCGGGGTGAAATTCGACCTGGCCGATCCCACGCCCTGGCTGAAATACGACGTCATCCTCGAGCGCAGCCTCTCGTTCGGGCGCGGGCTGTATGCCTGCCAGGTGCTCAACAGTTGGGGCATCCCGACCGTCAATACCGCGCGCGTGGCGGCTGTCTGCGGCGACAAGCTTGCGACCTCGGCGGCGCTGCAAGCCGCCGGCGCGCCTCAGCCCAACGTCCGCCTCGCCTTTACTCCGGAGTCAGCTCTGGAAGTCATCGAGGCCATGGGCTACCCCGTGGTGATCAAGCCGGTCGTCGGCTCGTGGGGGCGGCTCGTCTCGAAAGTCAACGACCGCGAGGCGGCGGAAGCGATCCTGGAGCACCGCGAGGTGCTGGGCAGCTACCAGCAGCAGATTTATTACCTCCAGGAATACATCCCCAAGTCCCAGGGGCGCGATATCCGCGCTTTCGTCGTCGGCGACGAAACCATCGCCGCCATCTATCGCACCGCCCCTCACTGGATCACGAATACCGCGCGGGGCGGCGTGGGGGCCAATTGCCCGATCACGCCCGAACTCAACGCCGTCTGCGCGGCGGCGGCCAAGGCCGTCGGCGGAGGCGTGCTGGCGATTGATCTCTTCGAGACGGACGACCGGGGGTATCTCGTCAACGAAGTCAATCACACGATGGAGTTTCATACCTCCCTGCCCACGACCGGGATTGACATTCCGGGAAAGGTCATTGATTACATCGTGGAAGTAGGAAGAAGGAGGGAGGAGGGAGGAAACGGCGCCACGCATCACGGGTCACGGGTCACGTCCCTCCCGGAGGGCGCGTGAGCAAACTGCGCGTCTCTATCGTCGGCGCCTCCGGCTACACGGGCGGAGAACTCCTACGGTTGCTGCTGTTCCATCCGCAGGTCGAGATGGCGCAGGTCACTTCCGAAAGCCACGCGGGCGAGTACGTTTACCAGCAACACCCCAACCTTCGCAAATCGAAGATCCAGCTTGCTGGACAGACACCCTTGCAGTTCGTCAGCCAGCAGGCGCTCCAGCCCTGCGATCTCCTCTTCCTCGCCCTCCCCCACGGCGAGGCGCAGAAGCAGATCGAACGCTACCTGAGCCTGGCCCCCAAGATCGTTGACCTCTCGGCGGACTTCCGGCTGCGAGACGCCGCGCGGTACAGGCAGTGGTACGGCGGCGATCACACGGCCCCGCAGTATTTAAGCCGGTTCGTGTACGGCCTGCCGGAGCTTCAACGCGAGGCGATGAAGACGGCGAGTTACATCAGCGGCGTGGGGTGCAACGCCGCCGCCTCCATCCTCGCGCTCCTGCCGCTCGTCCGGGCTGATCTGCTCGACCTCGACAAGCCGGTTATCGTGGACGTGAAGACCGGCTCCTCCGAGGGCGGCGCGACCGTGAACCCCGGCTCGCACCACCCTGAAAAAAGTCATTCCGTCCGCGCCTATGCCCCTACTGGCCACCGCCACACCGCCGAAGTCGTTCAAGAATTAGGTCTGTGCAATGTGCATCTGAGCATGACGGCCGTGGACCTGGTGCGCGGGGTGCTGGCGGCGGCGCACGCCTTCGTCAAACCCGGCGTCACAGAAAAAGATCTATGGAAGGCCTACCGCGCCGCCTACAGCGCCGAGCCATTTGTCCGCATTGTCAAGGACAAGGGCGGCATCCACCGCGTCCCCGACCCAAAGATCCTGGCTGGCTCCAACTATGTGGACGTGGGTTTTGATCTTGACCCCAACTCGGGCCGCGTGGTCTCGCTGGCCGCGATTGACAACCTCATGAAAGGCGCAGCCGGGAGCGCGGTACAGGCGATGAATGTCATGTGCGGCTTCGAGGAAACGACGGGATTGGAGTTCCCGGGGCTGCACCCAATTTGATGGCCGAATGATTGTCGTAAAAATTGGCGGCACTAACGGAATAAACTTCGGCGCGGTCTGCGCCGACGTCGCCGCGCACGTGCAGGCCGGGCAGAAGTTGATCGTCGTCCACGGCGGGTCGGGCGAGACGAACGCGATCTCTGAGCGCCTGGGCCACCCGCCGCAGTTTGTCACCTCGCCCTCCGGCTTCACCTCCCGCTACACCGACCGGGCCACGCTCGAAATCTTTGCCATGGTCACCTCAGGGAAGATCAACACGCTCATCGTCGAGCGGCTGCAAAAGCTCGGCGTGAACGCGCTGGGGCTGTCGGGCCTGGATGGGCGGCTGATGGTCGCCCGGCGCAAAGAGGCTATCCGCATCATTGACCCGGCGACGGGCAAGCAGCGCATGTTGCGGGATGATTACACGGGCAAGATTGAAACAGTCAATGGCCATTTGTTATGGCTGCTGATCGAGGCCGGTTATACGCCCGTGATTGCGCCGCTCGCCCTCTCGCCTGAAGGCGAGGCGCTCAACGTGGACGCCGACCGGGCCGCGGCGATGGTTGCGGGCGCGGTGGAAGCCGAGCGGCTCATCCTCCTCTCGAACGTCCCCGGCCTCCTGCGCCAGTTCCCCGACGAGAGCACGCTCATCCCGCACATTGACAAGGCCCGCGTCGAGCAATCGCTGGAGTTTGCCGAGGGCCGCATGAAAAAGAAAGTCCTCGGCGCGAGCGAGGCCCTCCAACTCGGCGTGGCGCAAGTCATTTTTGCCGACGGAAGAACTGACGACCCCATCGCGAACGCATTGGCCGGAAAGGGAACGGTTATCTCGTGATTTCAGAAATTACCCATCACCCATCAATGAACCTCCTCGACCTCGAATCCCTCCACACCAGCGGCCTCTACACCAAACGCCCCATCGCCATCGTGCGCGGGGAGGGCGCGCGGCTGTGGGACAGCGACGGAAATGAATACCTTGACTGCGTGGGCGGCCAGGGCGCGGCCAACCTCGGGCACGGCAACCCGGCGGTCGCCGAAGCGATTGCCGCGCAGGCCCGGGCGCTGATCTCCTGCCCGGAAATGTTTTACAACGACAAGCGGGCGCAATTGATGGAGAGGCTCGTCGGCCTTGCGCCGGCCGGACTCACGCGCGTCTACCTGTGTAACTCCGGGACCGAAGCCGTCGAGGCCGCGTTCAAGTTTGCCTGGGCGGCGACCAGACGCCGGGGGATCGTCGCCGCCATGCGCGGTTTTCACGGCCGGACGATGGGCGCTTTGTCGGCCACGTGGGAGAAGAAATACCGCGAGCCGTTCGAGCCGCTCGTCTCCGGCTTCCGGCATATTCCTTACAACGACCTGGCCGCTCTGGAGGCCGCCGTGGGCGATCAAACGGCCGCCGTGATCCTGGAGGTCGTGCAGGGCGAGGGCGGCGTGCGGCCCGGCGCGCCGGAGTTTCTGCTCGGCGCGCAGAGGCTCTGCCGTGAGCGCGGGGCGCTGTTGATCGTTGACGAAGTGCAAACCGGCTTCGGGCGCACGGGCGCAATGTTCGCCTGTCAGCACTATGGCCTGCAGCCTGACCTGCTGTGCCTGGCCAAGTCCCTGGCGGGCGGACTGCCGATGGGCGCTGTCCTGTTCGGCGAGCGCGTGGGCCTGCTCCCGGCCCAGATTCACGGCTCCACGTTCGGGGGGAACCCGCTCGCCTGCGCCGCCTCCCTCGCCGCGATGGATTACCTGGAGGCGCACCACCTGGCCGACCACGCCGCCGAGCTGGGCGCGTGGTTCCTCGCCCGGCTCAGGCAGATCCAGTCGCCGCTCATCCGCGAGGTGCGCGGACTTGGATTAATGGTCGGCATTGAGCTTAAGCAAAAGGCCACGCCGTATTTGCAGGCGCTCATGCGCCAGGGCGTCCTCGCGCTGCCCGCCGGCCTCACCGTGCTGCGCTTTCTCCCCCCGCTCGTCGTCACCCAGGCGCAGCTCGCCCGCGCCGCCGACGCAGTGGAGCAAGTTCTGGCCCAACCCGCGCGAGAAACGGCCATGGCTGATTTTTGATCGAGGACTGCTGATTGGCGATCCCCTGCGCTTCAATCGGCAATCAGAAATCCACAATCAGTAGTGCGGTCATGGACGAAATCGCCCTCCTGGAAGGCCTGCTGAAAATCTACAGCCCCACCGGGCAGGAAGCCGAGGCGGTGGATTACCTGGTCGCGCAGATGCGGCTGGCCGGGTTCGAGGCGTTCGTGGACGAGGCCGGGAACGCGGTGGGGGTGCTTGGCAGCGGGCCAGAACATGTCCTGCCCCACGGGGGTACTACGCGAAGCGAAGCCGAAGGGCTTGTCCTGAGCGAAGCCGAAGGACCTGTTATGCTGCTGGGTCACATTGACACCGTGCCCGGCTTCATCCCGGTCCATCGGGAAGGCGACCGGCTCTCAGGCCGGGGCGCGGTGGACGCCAAAGGGCCGCTCGCGTGCTTCGTCGCCGCGGCCGGGCGGGCGGCGGGCGAACACGCAGGTTCGCCCCAACAGCGGCGGCCGTTGATCGTCGTCGGCGCAGTCGGGGAGGAAGGGGACAGCCGGGGCGCGCGCTATCTCATAGACAAGCATCGTCCCGCCTTCACCATCATCGGCGAACCAAGCGGCTGGGAGAAAATCACGCTGGGGTACAAGGGCAGCGCGTGGTTCGAGTATCGCGTGAAGCGCACGCTGGCGCACACCTCGGCGCGGCAGGAGAGCGCATGTGAGGCGGCGGTGGGTTTCTGGAATCGGGTGACGGCGTGGGCCGGTGAACAGAACACGGGGGCGCAGAAGGTCTTCGAGCAGGTCAGCCCGACGCTGCGCGAAATGACATCAGACTCCGATGGGTTTGTCGAGAGCGCGCGGCTGGGGTTTGGCGTACGCCTCCCGCCCGGCCTGAGCGTGGAGGCCCTGGAGGCAGCCCTGCGCAGCCTGCTCGCAGGCACTTCGACTTCGCACATGGCAGGGGCCGAGTTAACGCGGCTGGACGGCGTGAATGCGTATAGGGGCGAGAAAAGCACCCCACTCGTCCGTGCTTTCCTCATGGCTATCCGCAAGGCGGGCGGCGCGCCAGGATTCACAATCAAGAGCGGCACCTCGGACATGAACCTCGTCGCGCCTGCGTGGGGCACGCCCATCCTGGCCTATGGGCCAGGCGACTCGTCGCTTGACCACACGCCTGAGGAGAACATCTTGATTTCTGAGTACCAACAGGCAATCACTGTGCTCACCGAAGTGCTCAACCTGCTCACCTCTGCCTGACCCCCGGCTTCCCGCTCCCCTGGTTATTCCAGGTTAAGCGTAACTTTTCTCAATATTTTGCGGTCTAGTTAACGGCTAGGCCTTGTTAAGCACACCTGTCTCGCTGTTGAATTTTATGTAAAGAATAGTCGTCGTTTACCATCTCCTGGAGAAGCGCCAGGGAAGCAGAAATCAGTCGTCTGTCACTCGAACATAATACCTAGTGGAAGCAATGATCTGAGGGCCGTAACTGGTCGCTTGCTCATCCGGTGGATGGGCAGGCCCTCAGGGAGCGAGTAGCGAAACCGGCCACCGTCTGAGCAACTCGTGGCCGGTTTTTTGTTGCTTGAGATCGTGCTGTTCAAACCGGCTTCAGCACGCCACGAAGTGCTCTAACGGGAACATTAGAAGTCACAGCTTCTTGTCCCGATATTTGGGAGGTGCTCACCGTAGCTAAAAACAACTCTATCTATCGACCAAGATAATCCAACAAATCAGCACATGTCACAGGAGAAGAAACTCATGCGCAAGAAAATGCTTTTTGCCCTGGTCGCTGCGATCGCGATCCTGGCGATTGGCGTCACCTCAGCCGGCGCTATCACCGATGGTGAGTTAGATGGCAATGGCCATCCCTACGTGGGGCTGATGGTGGCCCAGGATGCCGACGGCGTACCGCTCTGGCGTTGCAGCGGCACGCTGCTTTCCTCCAAACTCTTTCTCACCGCGGGTCACTGCACGGAAGCCCCTGCGGCGCATGTCGAGATCTGGTTCGACGCCGACGTCGAAGCAGGCATTCCCGCCAACGGCTATCCGTTCGACGGCGATGTCGGTGGGACGCCGTACACGCACCCCAACTATGATCCCAACGCCTTCTACCTCTTTGACCTGGGCGTCGTCGTGCTTGACAGAAGGGTCAGAATGAGAACGTATGGCGCCTTGCCTGAACAGGATGTCCTGGACCAGCTGGCCACGAGTCGCGGCACGCAAGACGTCACCTTTACGGCTGTGGGCTATGGCCTGCAGGAAAGCTTCCCTGATGCGGCCTCCTGGAAGGAACACAACGTGAGAGTGCGCATGGTGGCCCATCCCCACCTGATCCAAATTAATGGAGGCCTCGTAGGCGATTTCTCCGTGCTGTTGTCTAACAACCATGCAACAGGCGGCATCTGCTTTGGCGATTCGGGTGGTCCCAACTTCATTGATGATACGAATGTTGTTGGCGGCGTGACATCGTTTGCCCTTAACGGCAACTGCGCCGGCACGGGCGGTGTGTACCGTGTGGACAAGGCTGACGACCTGGACTGGCTCTATTCTGAGTTTGGCGATTACTTGCCGTAACAACTCTGCTCTGGCCTGGATGCTTACCGCCGCCCCAGACACGTAGTCTGGGGCGGCATATGTCGAAAATACTCGATGAAACTGAATTTGAGTTATTGGGGCAACGATCTGAGGGCCGTAACTGGTCGCTTGCTCATCCGGCGGATGGGCAGGCCCTCGGGGAGCGAGTAGCGAAACCGGCCATAGTGAAAAGCCTGTGGCCTTTTTTTGTTGCGATGGGCGAGGAGGTGATATCCCTTCACATCGAACCGTAGCTGACTGGCGACAGAGGATTTCCGAATAACAAATTCAAAGGAGATTAAAATGAAAAAAGCAACTCATGCCCTTATGGCCCTTGTGCTCGCGCTGGCCCTGGTATTTAGCACCGCTGGCAGCGCGGGCGCAGTCACTGATGGGGAGCTGGACGGAGAGGGTCATCCACACGTCGTCCTCCTGCTGATGGAGGTTGGCGGTGAACCGGCATTTCGGTGCAGCGGAACGTTGCTTTCTGCAACAGTTCTCTTAACCGCTGGACATTGCACCAATAACTTTCCAGACGCTCCATATACTGGCATGAGAGTCTTCACAGAATCGGATGTTCAAGCCGGCATAGGCACCACCAATGATTATCCAGATGCCGGCCCGAACAGTGTAGAAGCAGTTGAATGGCATGCTCATCCAGACTATGAGACCGCTCCATTCTACTTCCATGATGTAGGTGTTGTGATCCTCGAAGAACCCGGCGTTGTTTTGGATGAGTATGGCGAACTTCCTTCTGTAGACCAATTCGACTCATTTAAGACAAAGCGCGGCCTGCAGGACGTCACCTTTACTTCCGTTGGCTATGGCTTGCAGGAAAGCTTTCCGACTCCAGCATCCTTCCTGGCGAACAACACTAGAACACGTTATGTAGCTCATCCTCGCCTGCTTCAAATCAATGTGCCCGGCTTTACGGGCGATTTTTCCATGCTGCTGTCAAACAACCATGCTACCGGCGGCACTTGCTTTGGCGACTCAGGTGGCCCGAATTTCCTGGGTGACAGCAACGTCGTTGCCGGTGTTACGTCTTACGGTATAAATGGCAACTGCGCCGGCACCGGCGGCGTATTCCGTATGGACAGGCAGAATGTCCAGGATTTTGTCAACGATTACTTGAATCCGTAGCTGGATTTGCAGTAAAAGGCGACATCGTCATAACAGTTCAAGGGTTGCCGGCTGGCAACCCTTTTTTGACGAATGATGACCTTCTGGTCATTTGACTATTTCGCGGAGTCGGTATACTTTCCAGCCCCGATAACATCGGGAGAGTCAAAAAAATAAGGAGGTGATAGCCTGCCAGGAGACGTTTACCTTTCAGATCACATACGCGTCGCGAACACCATCATAATCACCACATCTGAGGAGAAGGAACCGATCTTGGGAACCAAAGCTTTGCGTTTGGCTGTTTCTTTCCTGCTTGTGCTGTCCGTGATTGCCTCGACCGGCGCCGTGCTTGCCGAGAATGGCAGCCCAGGCTCAGGGTGGCTGTCCAAACACGACGGCGAATTACTGGCCGAAGCCCGCGCGCAGGGAGATTCCACGGTGACGCTCCTAATCGCCTCCCAGCCCGGCGCCAACAGGAAAGTCGTAAGCGGTATCCAGGGGTTGGGCGGCACTGTGCGCTACCGCGACGACGACGTAAGCTACATCCGGGCAATTGTCCCGATTGACCATGTTGAGGCCGCCGCGCGGCTGAACGGCGTGCAGTCCGTTGATCTCAACGAAGTGATCCCGCTCGAAGATCCACGGCCTGATCCGGACGGGGTCGTTGGCGTTATTCCACAACCTCCCCCCGGCCCTGGCACCCCCAATAACAACCCTTATATGCCCATCGGCGATACGGGCGCCTCGCAGTTCATGGCTGCCAACCCGACATGGGATGGCCGCGGCGTCACGATCGGCATTCTCGACTTGGGCGTCTCGCTTGACCACCCGAGCCTGCTGACGACCAGCACCGGCGAGCGCAAGATCGTTGATTGGGTGACCTTCACGGACCCGTTACAAGGGGGAGGCTCTGGCGACCCGACCTGGGTGAACATGCAGAATCAGGTCAGCGGCGGCACGTTCACCTTCAACGGCGTGACTTACACTGCGCCCGCGGCCGGCTCCTACCGCATCGGATTGTTTGTCGAAGGCGACTCTCGCCTCGGCGGCGAGGTCGGCCGCAACGTCAACCGTGATAGCGATACGGCCGATGTCTTTGCTGTGCTGTGGGACACTGACAGCAACACGGTCTGGGTTGACACCAACCAGAACAATAACTTCGCCGACGACATGCCGATGACCGACTACAAGGTCAACTACGACGTGAACTACTTCGGCGTGGATAACCCGGCCACCGCCGTCGCCGAACGGATGCCCTTCGTCGTGCAGACCGACGGCAGACAGAAGTTCGTCAACATCGGCATCGTCTCC
>DATDRS010000433.1:0-5088 GCA_035291605.1 Anaerolineales bacterium
CCCCTTCGACGAATTCAACTTCGACCGCCCGCTCCTCAGCCGGGACCAGATCCGGCGGCGGCAGGACAACCTCGGCGCCGACCCGCAGGAGCGCGAAAACGCCCGGCTGCGCGCGCTCAACCGCCTGGCCGAGCGCCTCAACCGCTCCACCGACTTGCAGACCGCGCTCGACGTGACGCTCGAAACCCTGGTCGAGATCATGGGCCTGCAAACGGCGTGGATCTTCCTGGGGGCCGAGACCGGCCTGACCAAATACCTCCCCCACGCGCGCGGGCCGCACGATCTGATGCTGGCCGCGCACCGCGGCCTGCCGCCCGGCCTGACGGACGACGACTATTATCACCTGTGCCAGCCCCCTGATTGCCACTGCCAGTATCTTTGGCGCGAGAAACAATTGAGGCGCGCCGTCAACGTCGTCGAATGCACACGCTTGCAGGATTCCGCCGAAGCCGCCGGGGATAACCGGGGCCTGCTCTTCCACGCCACCGTCCCGCTCGTCGTGCAGGACGAGCCGGTCGGCATCCTCAACGTCGCGACGGACGAATGGCAGTTCCTCAGCGCAGCGGATCTGCAGCTGCTGTCGGCGGTGGGCGCGCAGGCCTCGGTGGCCATGGAGCGGGCGCGGCTGTTCGCCGAGAGCGTGGAACTCGGCGCGGCGGAGGAGCGCAACCGGCTGGCGCGCGAAATTCACGACACCCTCGCGCAGGGGCTGACGGCCATCACCCTGCAGTTGGAGACCGCCGACACATTGCTCGAAGCCAGGGCGGACGCGGCGCGCGCCCGCGAGGCTGTCCAGCACGCGCTGGCCCTCGCCCGGCTCAACCTGGAGGAGGCCCGCCGCTCGGTGCTCGATTTGCGCGCCGCGCCGCTCGAAGGCCGCACCCTCGCCGAGGCGCTGGCCGCGCTCGCCGCCGAATGGTCGCAGAAGTCGTCCGTGCCCGCGCAGTTCGGCGCGACGGGGGTTGACCGCCGCCTGCCCTTGCGCGTCGAGGCCAGCCTGTTCCGGGCCGCGCAGGAAGGCCTGAGCAACATTGCGCGCCACGCCCGCGCCCGGCGCGCCGCCATCCAGTTGGATACCGCGCCCGATCAGGTCCGCCTGGTCATCAAAGACGACGGGCGCGGCTTCGACTCCTCCCAGATCCCCCAGGGCCGTTTCGGGCTGGTGGGGTTGAACGAGCGCGTGCGCCTGCTCGGCGGCAAACTCTCGCTGGAGAGCAGCCCGGGCCAGGGGACGCGCATCGAGGTGACGCTCCCGTTGGAGCGGAGGACGTGAGACCCGATGCGTGATGCCTGATAAGTGACTCACGTATCACCCATCACGCATCACGAACCAGATGGCCTGACCAATGATGCCTACCCCCATCCGCCTCCTCCTGGCCGACGATCATCCCGTTGTGCGCGACGGCCTGGTCGCCATCCTCAGCACGCAGCCGGACTTTGCCATCGTGGGGCAGGCCGCCACAGGCGCGGAGGCCGTGCGGCTCGCCGCCGCGCTCAACCCGGACGTGATCCTGCTCGATCTGGAGATGCCGGAGATGGACGGCGTGGAGGCCCTACGCCGGATCCGCGCAGCCCGCGCCGACGCGCGGGTCATCGTCTTCACGGCTTTCGACGCCGACGAGCGCATCCTCAGCGCCGTGCGCTCTGGGGCGAAGGGCTACCTGCTGAAAGGCGCGCCCCGCGACGAGTTATTCAAGGCCATCCGCGTGGTCAGCGAAGGCGGCTCGCTCCTCCAGCCGGTCGTCGCGTCGAAACTCATCGAGCACATCACCAGCCAGCACCAGGCGGCGCAGGCCGGGCCTGAGCCGTTGACCGACCGCGAGATGGAAGTCCTGCGGTGGATAGCGCAGGGCCGGAGCAACAAGGAAATTGCGGCGGCGCTCGTCATCAGCGAGCGCACCGTCAAGTTCCACGTCAGTTCTATCCTGGGCAAGCTCGGCGCGAGCAACCGCACCGAGGCGGTGACCATCGCCGCGCAGAGAGGGCTGGTGAGGCTGAGCCACTGACGCCGCCTCTCCCCCCTTCGTGTCATCCGTTCCATCCGTTGAAGTCCATCCGTCGAAGACCTGTCCTTTCGTACAGTTCCGAAGCCCGTCCGTCGCCCGGTGTGGCAGGCCTTCGTTTTGTAGTGTAATAAGCGCAGATCATCTCACCGCTCAGGAGGTCTGCCATGCCTAAATTCCCGTCCGCGTTCAAACTCGCTGTCTCGGCGCTTCTGCTCTCCGCCCTGCTGGCCTTCCCCCACGCCGCGCTCGCTCAGGAAGGCGGTGGGGGCCACCACGATCACGGGGGACATGAAGCCTCGCCGCTGGCCGGGCCGCTCTCGTGGGGCTTCCTCACCTTCGGCGCCGTCGTCATCGCCGCGGTCTCGCTCATCCTCTTCACCGGCGGACGCCCGAAAAGCGTCACGGCCTCCGACTTCGAAAAACTCACTGGCGTCGGCGGCTACCTCGCCAAGATGCGCCTGTTCAGCCGCAACGCGCGCCTCTTCATGGTTCACGTCGTGGGGATGGACGTGATTTACGGGACGTGGATGGTGGTGTTCAACCTCTACCTGCTGGCGGTAGGCTTTGATGTGGCCTTCGTGGGGCTGCGCATCCTGCTGGCCTCCATCGCCTCGGCGGTCGCCTCGGTCCCGGCGGGACTCATCTCCGACCGCATTGGGCGCAAACTCTCGTTCATCCTCGGCGACGGCATCGGCGCGGCCACGTCGCTCATCGCCATCTCGACCCAGGACCCGACGCTCCTGCTGGTCACGGCGGTCGTCGGCGGGGCGTTTGGCGCGCTGCACGGCGTGGCCGAACCCGCCTTCATGGCCGAGAACTCGGAGAACTACGAGCGCGTGCATCTCTTCAGCGTCTCCGACGGGACGCGCACGGCGGCGGCCATCATCGGCTCGGCGCTGGCCGGGCTGGCGTCGCTCATGTTTACTGGGGTAGACGCCGCGGCCAAGGTCGGGCTGTACCAGACGGTGGCCTATGTCGGCATCGGCGGCTGGGTCGCCTCGCTTATCCCGGCGATCCTCTTGCAGCAAACCGCCGCGCACGCGCCGCGCCTCACGCCTCACGCTTCACTCACCACTCGACTCTTTGGCAACGTCAAGCACCCTGAGCGCATCTGGCAATTGACCGCCCCGGAAGTGATCATCGGCCTTGGGGCAGGGTTCACGCTACCCTTGCTGAACGTCTTCTTCAAGCAAAACCTGGGCAGCCCCGAGGTGGAGATCGGCGCGACGTTCGCCGCCGGGCAGGCGTTTCTCGTCGTCGGGTCGTTCCTCGCGCCTCTGCTCGCAGCCCGGCTGGGCAAAGTGAAGTCCATCGCGCTCACCCGGTTAGCTTCTATTCCCTTCATCCTGCTGATCGCTTTTTCGTCGGACGTGGGGAGCGCCTTCGGGTCGGTGCTCACCGTGGCAGGGCTGGCCTACATCGCGCGCATCACGCTGATGAACATGGCCGGACCGGTGCGCTCGGCCTTTGGGATGGAGATTCTCGATCCCGCCGAACGCGGCACGCAGGTTGGGATCCAACTGGCAATCTCGTCGGCGCTCTCCGGCGCGGCCAGCTATTTTGGCGCGCGGCTCATGGACGCCGGCGACTTCCGCACCCCGTTCTTCATCATGGCCGGGTGCTACCTGCTGGCGACCGCGCTGTTCTGGCAGTTCTTCGCCGGGCGCGAGAGGCAGCTGGCGTCCGTCAGCGTCGCCGCAGAGGCCGAAGCCGCGGCGGCGGGAGACTAGACCCGGCAGCGCCACACAGGAGGCTCACGCATGGATACCGCGACCAAGAAAACTGTTTTGCGCATGTTCACGTACGGCCTGTACGCCGTCACCGCCAGACACGGCGACGAGGCGAGCGCGATGACCGCCAACTGGGTCACGCAATCGTCGTTTGAGCCGCCGCTGATCGCCCTGGCGGTGGAGGCCGACAGCCACACCCGCAAAGTCATCGAAGCCAGCGGCATGTTCGCCGTGAACATTTACGAGACGGGCCAGCGCGAGTTGGCCGGACAACTGGGGAAGACCTGGGCCAAGCACCACGAGAAGTTTGACGGCGTCGCCACGCGACCCGGCCCGGCCACCGGCAGCCCGCTCCTGGACGCGGCCCTGGGCTGGGTCGAGTGCAAAGTCGTGGGGAGCGTCCCCTCCGGGGACCATGTCCTGTTCGTCGCCGAAGTGGTAGAGGTCGGGCTTAACCGCGAGGGCGCGCCGCTCACCCTCAAGGAAGCGGGCTTCAAGTACGCGGGATAAGTGTAACCATGCGCTACAAACTTCTCGGAAAAAGCGGGCTGCGGGTTTCGGAGCTGTGCCTGGGGACGATGACTTTCGGCGAGGACTGGGGCTGGGGCGCGTCGAAAGAAGAAAGCCGGAAAATCTTCGACGCCTTCGCCGCCGCCGGGGGCAACTTCATTGACACCGCCAATAACTACACCGACGGGACGAGCGAGAAGTACGTCGGCGAGTTCATCGGCGCGGAGCGCGAGTATTTCGTCGCGGCGACCAAGTACACGCTGAGCAAGCGCAAGGACGACCCGAACGCGGGCGGCAACGCGCGCAAGAACATGCTGCAGGCTGTGGAGGCCAGCCTCAAACGGCTGAACACCGATTACCTTGACCTCTACTACCTGCACATGTGGGACTACACCACGCCCGTCGAGGAAGTCATGCGCGCCTTCGACGACCTGGTGCGGCAGGGCAAGGTGCTTTACGTGGGCATCTCTGACACGCCCGCCTGGATCGTCTCACAGGCGAACACCCTGGCCGAGCTGCGCGGCTGGGCGCGCTTCGTCGCCCTGCAAGTTCCGTACAGCCTCGCCGACCGCGCGGTGGAGCGCGACCTGCTGCCGATGGCGCGCGCCTTCGACATGGCGATCCTGCCGTGGGGTTTGCTCGAAGCCGGGGAACTCACCGGTAAATACAACCGCCCCACTGACGAGCCCAAGCGCAACCAACAGCCCAGTGAAAGAAACCTGGCGCTGGCGGACGAAGTGATGAAACTCGCGCAGGAGATCGGCCGGACGCCCTCGCAAGTCGCCATCAACTGGGTGCGGCAGCAGCCCGGCCTCGTCATCCCCATCCTTGGCGCGCGGCGG
>DATDRS010000434.1:0-2897 GCA_035291605.1 Anaerolineales bacterium
GGCGTGTTTGCGGCCGGCGAGATCATGGACCCGATCTATAAACAGGCCATCTCATCCGCGGGACACGGCTGCCAGGCGGCGATTTCGGTAGAGCGCTACCTGGAGTCGCTCCACGATAAGGAATTATCGGCGCGGTAAAGGCCGCCGGGGAATGGATTTCCCCGGCTGAACGCGCCCGCCTTCCGACCCGCCTTCCGCCGTCAGACGGGCAGGCGTCAGGCGGGCAGGTGAAAATCGGCTGAAGCCTATTGGCTCATAGCCGGGTTTACCCGGCTTCCATGGCTTTAGCCGGGCGATTTTATCGCCCGGCGATTCTCATCCGCCCTCCGCCAGGATCTTCTTCAGATACGGCAGCGCCGCCTGCGCCGCGCGGGCGCGGTGGCTGACCCGGTTCTTCGTTTCGGGCGGTAGCTCGGCCATGGTGCACCCGTAGGCGGGCAGGTAGAAGACCGGGTCGTAGCCAAAGCCGTTTGAGCCGCGCTCTTCCAGGATAATCTCCCCCTCGCACGTCCCCTCGAAGGACGCCACTTCCCCGGCCGGCCGGGCGACCGCGATCGCGCAGCGAAACCGCGCGGGCCTCGGCGCCGGCGTCTGGCGCAGCTCTTGCACGAGTTTCGCGCGGCGGTCGGCGTCGCTCGCGCCGCGTCCCGCGTAGCGGGCCGAGTACAGGCCCGGCGCGCCCGCGAGCGCGTCCACCTCGAGGCCGGAGTCATCCCCAATGGAAATGAGGCCCGACGCGCGAGCGCACGCAACGGCTTTCAGGCGCGCGTTCTCGGCGTAGGTCGCCCCATCCTCGACGACCTCGAGCATCAATCCAATATCGGCCGGCGTCAGCAACTCCGCGTCCAGGTGTGGGAGGATGTCGTAGTATTCGCGAACCTTGCCGCGATTATTGGAGGCGATGATCACGATTGCCATAAATTCTATCCGCAATACCAGTTACCCGTATTTGTTGGAGATCATATGTTCTAATCGCCAAATATATGCAATAAAAGAGGTTAAGTTTGAATCTTATGTACGTGCAGTTTTAAGAAATTATTGACTTTACGATTCGGAGCGTGCTATAATGCCAACGTCTCCCCAAAAATTTCGCCTGCCCGAGTAACGCCTCTGTACAAGACTGGTCACCAAATCCTCCGGCTGAACGTTGGATTCATTCTTAAAGAGGGCATCGGGTTCAGCCGGGATTTCCCCTTCGATGAGTCTGCGGTGCAGATCGCCGACGATCTTCTGGTCAGCGACCTGCGCGGCGTCGTGAATTTCACGCGCACGCCCCAGGGATTGTACGCGAAAGGCCGCCTGTTTGCGAAACTGCATAGCGCGTGCGTCCGCTGCCTGGAGGCCTTCGACCTCCCCGTGACCTGCCGTTTTTCGGAACTGTTCGTCTACCCGCCGGACAACGCGCCGGAGGGCGCTTTCACGGTGGGCGACGACATCCACGTGGACCTCGCCCCGCTCGTGCGCGAGGACTTGCTGCTCTCCGTCCCCATGCAGACCCTCTGCCGCCCGGACTGCCAGGGCCTGTGCCCGCAGTGCGGCCAGAACTGGAACGAAGGCCCCTGCGCCTGCCGCGACGACGAGTTGGATCCGCGCATGGCGGCCTTAGCCCAACTGCTCAAAGGAGATCACTGAAAGCCGCCTGACGACAGCGCAGCCTCCCGTTGTTCACACGTTGCAGTTCATCATCCCCATGCTTTTGCTAGGCCAGGAGACAGGTGGAATGAAGTACACAGATGACCGCGGTAAAGATGCAGAAACCCTAGCAGTTTTGATGGACAAAGCAGATGCCCAGGGGTATCTGCTGACCGACGATATTATGAACGCCTTCCCCAAGGCGGAGGAAGCGGGCGCGCAATTAGCGGAGTTATTCGCTTTCCTGCACGGCGCGGGCATTGACGTGTACGAGGACATCGGCGACGTGCCCACGCAGGTCCGCACGCAGGCCCGCCGCCGCGTGGAGGAGGAAGAGTTCGACCTGAGCACCATCTCCACCGACGATACCGTCGGGCTGTACCTGAAAGAGATGGCCCGCGTGCCCCTGCTGACCACCCAGCAGGAAGTGGACCTGGCCAAACGCCTCGAGCGCGGCCTCAACGCCCAGAAGAAGCTGGACCGGCTGAACGGCGCCGGGGGGTACAAGAAGCGCGCCGATCTGCAGGGCCACGTCGAAGACGCGCGCGGCGCGCGCGAGCACCTGATCAAGGCGAATACCCGCCTGGTCGTCTCCATCGCCAAGAAATACATCGGGCGGGGCGTGCCCTTCCTCGACCTGATCCAGGAGGGCAACCTGGGCCTGATGAAAGCCGTCGAGAAATTTGACTATCGCCGGGGCTTTCGCTTCTCGACCTACGCCACGTGGTGGATCCGGCAGACCATCACGCGCGCCATCGCCGACCAGGGCCGCACCATCCGCGTGCCGGTGCACATGAGCGACCGCATCCGCCGCCTCTACAAAGTGGCGCGCGATCTGGAGCAGACGTACGGGCGCAAGGCCACCCCCGAGGAGATCGCCGTCGAATTGGGCGTCGAGCCGCGCAAAGTGCAGTGGATGCTCAAAGTCAGTTGGCGGCCGCTCTCCCTCGAGCGCCCGGTGGGCGAGGAAGAAGACGCCGAGCTCGGTTCATTCATCGAGGACGACACCACCCCCACCCCGACCCAGAGCGCGTACCAGAACCTGCTGAAAGAGAAGGTGGAAGAAGTGCTGGCGACGCTCACCCCGCGCGAGGCGCGCATCCTCCGCCTGCGCTTCGGCCTGCAAAACGGGCGCCCGTACACGCTGGAGGAGGTCGGGCAGAAGTTCGGCCTCACCCGCGAGCGCATCCGGCAGATCGAGGGCAAGGCGCTGCGCCGCCTGCGCCACCCGCGCCGCTCCCGCCAACTGCGGGATTATCTTACGT
>DATDRS010000435.1:0-6883 GCA_035291605.1 Anaerolineales bacterium
GGGGACGCCGAGATTAAGGCCAAGGCCGACTGGATCGTCTCCGAACTTGGACGCTGCCAGGCCGCCAACGGTGGCGAGTGGGTTGGTTCAGTCCCTGAGAAGGCCCTGGGTTGGAAGTCGAGGGGATTGCCGCTCTCCGTCCCCTATACGCTTCATAAACCCCTGATGGGGCTGTACGAGATGGCCGCCTATACTGGCAACGACCAGGCGCTGGAGATTCTAATCCGGGCGGCGAAATGGTTCGATCGCTGGACTGGACAGTTCACGCCAGAACAAATGGACGACGTCCTCGATTGGGAACCGGGCGCCATGATGGAGTTGTGGGCCAACCTGTACAGTCTCACCGGGCGGCCAGAACACTTGGAGCTTATGCGGCGCTATGCGCGTCGCCGCCTCTTCGATCCGCTCCTGGACGGCCAGGATGTTCTGTCGAACCAACATGCCAATACCACGATTCCGGAGGTGCATGGCCCTGCCCGCGCCTGGGAGGTTACCGGGGAAGCACGCTGGCGCCGGATCGTCGAAGCCTACTGGGCTTCGGCGGTGATCGATCGAGGCCACTTCTGCACGGGTGGCCAGACCTGCGGTGAGATGTGGATCCCGCCCGGCAGACTCTCTGCCCGGCTCGGTCACAACAACCAGGAACACTGCACGGTCTACAATATGATGCGCCTCGCGGAATATTTGTTGCGCTGGACGGGTGACTCGGCCTATGCGGACTACTGGGAGCGTAATCTTTACAACGGAATGCTGGCCCAGCAAAATCCGGATACCGGCATGGTGGCCTATTTTCTGCCCCTGCGAGGCGGCTCGGTCAAGAAGTGGGGGACGCCGACGGAAGACTTCTGGTGTTGCCACGGAACACTCGTGCAAGCCCAGACCACCTACGTCTTCAACATCTTTTTTGAAGACCACGAAGGTCTCATTGTTTGCCAGACCATTCCGAGTGAGCTGACATGGGAGTGGAGGGGAGTGGAAGTGAAAGTGTCACTGTCAATTGACAAACAGATTGAAGCACGGGGTCTGCCCGAGGGCATTGCCTACCAGTTGCGTGTCGACTGCATGCAGCCGAGTGACTTCGCGCTGAAGTTCCGGATACCGTGGTGGGTAAGTGGCGAGCCGATCATCGAGGTGGAGGGCGAGCGGCAGGAGGTTGTGGAGGGGTCTTCGAGGTTCGTCTCGCTCCGCCGGACCTGGAGACATGAGGCGGTGCGTTTCGTGCTGCCGAAGCGGCTCAAGGCTGAACCACTGCCAGGGGAGTCTAGCATGGTAGCCTTTATGGACGGACCGGTCGTGCTCGCCGGTCTGTGTGAGGAAGGACGAACTCTTTACGGGGATCCCTCCTGCCCGGAGGCGATGCTCATCGGGGATGCCGCCTACGATGTCTGGAGATGGCTACCCGGTTATACGACGAAAGACCAGCCCGCGAATTTTAGGCTGATTCCGCTGTACGAGGTTCGGGACGAGCGCTACACAGTGTACTTTCCAATCCGCAAAGCCTGACGGCACGATTGGAAAAGTGGGTCTGTATCCCTTCGGGCCGATGCTTGCTATGGTGGTCAGGCGTCGTCGCTCGTGACGGCGATCGGTGCCGCGATGAGATGAGGTGCCATGAGCGCCGATTGAGGCTGAAGGAACTGATTGCCTGTACCGCCAGTACTCATCTCCAAGCGGGGCTGGCCGCCGAAACCGAGCCCGCCGACACAGATATATATCTGGCTGAAACGTCCGATTCGCTGACGGCGATCTGTGATGATCGCCCCAAGCCCGTGCTGATCGAGGAGAGCATGCGCACGTTGCAGTTGGCCCTCGCGGCTAGCCAGGCGGCCGAGCAGAACGCCCCAGTGGACCTGCCTGCGCCGGCTAGCAGCCCGCGGCCTGCCGGTGCAACTGCACCTGGGCATCGGCAACTGGATGGGCTGTTATCACTGGGTGCCAGCCTCGGATCTGTTCGATGGGCTTCCGACCGAGGGCCTGGCCGGCTCGTTGCGCGACACGCAGACCCGCCACGAAACGCCCCGCGCGTTGTAGTACAGCGACGTCGAGGCTGTGCCCTACTACACGGGCGAAATCATCTTCTGCCATACCGCGTTTTCGACCGGGCCGCCGAGCAGCCCCTGGCCTGCAACCTATTACACCTGGGCGCCGATCGCCGCCAGCCGCGGGCGGCCGCCAGGAAGGACGCAACCCTGCATGGCTAAGATCACCTTTATCGGCGCGGGCAGCACGGTGTTCGCCCGCCGCCTCCTGACTGACATCTTGAGCTTCCCCGAATTAGCCGAATCAGAAGTTGCCCTGCACGACATCGACGCCGAGCGCCTGCGCACCTCCGAGGTCGTCGCCGGCCGCGTGGCTGAGGCGCTGGGCGCGCATCCCACGATCACCGCCACCACCGAGCGCCGCGCCGCATTGAACGGCGCCGATTACGCCATTTGCATGATCCAGGTTGGCGGATATCGCCCGGCGACCGTGATCGACTTTGAAATTCCAAAACGCTACGGCCTGCGGCAGACGATTGCCGACACGCTCGGCATCGGCGGCATCCTGCGCGGCCTGCGCACCATCCCCGTGTTGCTGGAGATGTGCCGTGATATGGAGTCCGTCTGCCCAGACGTCACCTTCCTCCAGTACGTTAACCCCATGGCGATGAACTGCTGGGCAATCAGCCGCGCCACTCGCATCCGAACGGTGGGGTTGTGCCATAGCATCCCCAACACCGCCCAGGAGCTGGCCGCCGACATCGGCGCGCCGCTCGACGAGGTGAGCTACCTGGTGGCTGGCATCAATCACATGGCCTTCTTTTTGAAATACTTGTGGAATGGCCGCGATGCTTATCCCTTCATCCGGCAAGTCATCGCCGAGGGGCGTGTGCCGCCCACCAACCGGGTGCGCTACGCGATGCTCGAGCGCCTGGGTTACTTCGTGACCGAATCCAGCGAGCACTTCAGCGAATACGTGCCGTGGTTCATCAAGGCCGCGCGGCCCGAGCTTATCGAACGCTTCAACATTCCGCTGGATGAATACCCACGCCGCTGCGAGCGCCAGATCGCCAAATGGGAGGCCCTGCGGACCCAATTAGAGTCCAGCGCCGAGCCCATCGAGGCGACGCGCAGCACTGAATATGCGGCGGGCATCATCCACAGCCTGGAGACCGGCCAGCCGCGCACCATCTACGGTAATGTCGCCAATGCAGGATTGATTGATAATCTTCCGCCCGGCTGCTGCGTGGAGGTGCCCTGCCTGGTGGATCGAGCCGGGGTGCAGCCGACTCACATCGGCGCCCTGCCGCCGCACTTGGCCGCTCTGATCCAGACGAACATCAACGTGCAGGCCCTGACCGTGGAGGCTGCCCTAACCAGCAAGCGAGAGCATATTTACCACGCCGCGATGCTCGATCCACACACGGCGGCCGAGCTTGACCTGGACCAGATTTGGGCCCTCGTGGACGAGCTGCTGGCCGCGCACGGCGCGTGGGTGCCGACCTTTAGATGAACCCGTGACAGCGACGCTTGCTCAACCGGCGGTGGATCTCAATGGAAGCAGAGCCTGTTAATGAAAGGCGACGGGCCGATATGATGGCGGGCCTGCCCGCCCCTTGGCCCGCCGATGACCTCCGCGAACTCATCCGCCGCCGACACCTGGAGCGGGCCGAAACCCTGGTGGTGGTCGACGACGACCCAACCGGCTGCCAGACTGTCGCGGATGTAACCTTACTGCTCGAATGGAGCACCGAGTCCCTCACCGCTGAGCTAAAGGCGGGTCCGACCGTGCTCTATGTGCTCACCAACACGCGCGCCGGGCCGGCCGAGGAGGCCTATCGCGTCAACCGCGAGTTGGCGGGCAACTTGCGCGCCGCTGCTGCCAAGGCTGGCCGCGACTTTTCGGTCATCAGCCGCAGCGACTCGACTCTGCGCGGCCACTTTCCAGTCGAGACCGATGGGCTGGCCGCAGGGCTTGGCCCTTTCGCCGCGATTCTGCTGGCGCCCTACTTCGGCGAAGGCGGCCGCCTGACCATCAACGATGTGCATTATATCCAGCGCGGCGATGAGCTTGTTCCCGCAGCCACGACCGAATTCGCGCAGGATCCCGTGTTCGGTTATTCGAGTTCCAACCTGCGCGACTGGGCGGCCGAGAAATCGGGCGGCCGTTGGCAAGCCGCGGACGTCCGTTCGCTCTCGCTGGACGACATCCGGCTCGGCGGGCCGGAACACGTCGCCCGTCACCTGGCGAGTTGTTCTAACGGCGTCCCAGTGGTCATCAACGCAGCCTGCGACCGCGACCTGGAGGTGGTCGCGTGGGCCATGTTACAGCCGGAGCTGAGGCACCCATCGCTGTTGCCGCGAACCGCTGCTTCCTTTGTAAAACTTCGCGCCGGCCTGCCCGATCGCCCGCTGCTCTCCCCGAATGAGCTCGGCCTGGATCCAAGTATCAGCAAGCACGGCGGCCTGGTCGTCGTCGGATCATATGTGCCTCAGACCACGGCACAGCTCGAGCGCCTGTTGGTCCGACCAGAAGTGCGCGGCATCGAGCTCGATGTGGGCCGCTTGCTCGATCGGCGACGCCCTGAAGAGTCAGCCGCGCCGCTGGCGGAGGCCGCGGCTGAGGCCATGTCCGCCGGCCAGGTTGCCGTCATCTTCACTTCCCGCCCATTCGCCGCATCAGCCGGCAGGGAGGCCGCGCTCGAGGCGGGGCGGCTGATCAGCCAGACGCTGTGCGGGGTGCTGCACGCGCTGACACTCCGGCCCGCCTATATTGTTGCCAAGGGAGGCATCACTTCCCACGACCTGGCGCAGAAAGGGCTGGGATGCAAACGCGCCACGGTTCTTGGCCAGATCACACCCGGAGTCCCTGTCTGGCGATTGGATCAGGCTGAACGCTTTGAAAATCTGCCGTACGTCGTCTTCCCCGGAAATGTCGGCTTGCCCGAGACGCTGAGCGAGTTGGTCGGGCGGCTGACCGGAGCGTTTCCGGATCAACGGCGGAATTAAGCCATTGCAAAAATCAGAAGGGCTGGCTATACCGACCATGAGAAACGATCGCGCCGCTCTCGATCATTCTGCTTACTGGCCTTACCAGCCGACGTGGGACTCGCTAAAGGCCCACCACACCCCGCGCTGGTTCCAGGAAGCTAAGTTTGGCATCTACACCCATTGGGGCGTGTACTGCGTCCCGGCGTACCGCGACCCGGCGTACGGCCAGGATGTCACCTGGTATCCGTCCAACATGTACCGCGAGGGCACACCCCAATACGCCTATCACGTTAAGACCTACGGCGACCCGTCGCAGTTTGGCTACAAAGACTTCATCCCCATGTTCACAGCCGAGAAATTTGACCCGGACGAGTGGGCCGAGTTGTTCAAGCAGTCAGGCGCGCGCTATGCCGGCCCGGTCGGCGAGCACCACGATGGCTTCTGCATGTGGGATACCCGCTACTCCGAATGGAGTGCGGCCCGGATGGGCCCCAAGCGCGATGTGGTCGGTGAGCTTGAAAAGGCGATTCGCCGGCAAGGGTTGAAGTTTCTCGTCGCCCTGCACCACGCTGAGAACTGGTGGTTCTATCCGCATTGGAAGAAGGAATATGACACTGCCGACCCGCACTACGCCGGTCTGTATGGGGAACCGCACAACGAAGATGGCCAGAACATCGGCCCCGATTTCTTCGATCAGGCGCGGCCCAGCCGGAAATTCCTAGAGACCTGGCGCAACAAAGTCCTGGAGCTAATCGATAAGTACGGGCCGGATGTGCTCTGGTTTGACTTCGGGCTGCGCGGCATTCCTGACCGATATAAGCAGGAATTCCTGGCCTATTACTACAACCAGGCGCATGCCCAGCGGCGCGAAGTCGTGGTGACTTATAAGAAGTACGACCTGGCGCCTGCCGGAGGCGTGGTGGACCTGGAGGCGGGGCGGATGCACACCCTGACTTATCACGATTGGATCACGGACACGACCATTGATGACGGCCGGGGATGGGGATACCTGAGGGACGCGCCCTACAAGTCCACGACTGCCTTGGTGCATTACCTGATTGACAACGTGAGCAAGAACGGCTACCTGCTGCTCAACGTGGGGCCGCGGCCCGATGGCACCATCCCTGAGCAGGGTTGCGAGCTGTTGCGCGGCATAGGCCGTTGGCTGGCCGTCAACGGCGAATCCGTGTATGGCACGACCAATTGGATGACCTACGGCGAAGGTCCTACTCAGATGGAAAGGGGCGGGTCAGGCAACGAAGACGAGATTGCTGGATTCACGGCTCAGGACATCCGCTTCACCACGAAGGGCAATGCCCTGTATGCCACGTGTCTGGGCTGGCCGGGGGCGCAAATCACGATTGCGACGCTCAAAGACTTGTACCCGGCCGAGATCGACTCGGTCACCCTGCTGGGCTCCAGCCAACCACTGAAGTGGAGGCTCGACGAGGCCGGTCTGACCATTGAGACTCCCGCTGAACAGCCGTGTGAGCACGCCTACGTGTTCAAAATCGTCCGCGGCCGGCCCTACCCGTAGAGCGCCAACGTTCATCGTCGCGGCTAAGCGGCGAAAGCGAGCCGCCAGCCCGAAGGATTCACACCGCTAGAGTGGAAACGGCGATATCGTCGGCCCGGATGGCGCGCCCGAGCGCATTCCACACGCGCACAACGACTGGTGACCCTGGGAACAGGTCGAGGTAATTATCGGAATAGCGCATGCCGTCAAGCGGGCATCCCAGCTTGACAAAGTACACGAACTGATTGCTGGACAACTCAACCTCAATCTCGCGATCCGAGATCGACCGCTTCTCGACCGCAAAGTCCGGTGTTGGCCGGCGCAGGTCTTTGATCTCCATCAGGAACAGGCGGTTCGAGGGGAAGCCGCGGCGCGCGGAATGCACGTACAGGTAAGT
>DATDRS010000436.1:0-3398 GCA_035291605.1 Anaerolineales bacterium
ATCACCAGGAGCATCTGCCGGTCGCCCAGGTAGTTGAGGAGTTGGACTCTTGGATCTTGCGGCCCATAGAAGGCGAAACGAAGCGCGCCGCTGACCACCGAAACTAGAAATTCAGCCGAGCTTATCGGCGCAAGGGAGACAAATAAGACTCCGTGGGGAAAGGCCCCGATGTGCAGTTGATGGGCCGCGGCCTCAAGCGCCAAGCGGGTCTTTCCGATGCCGCCCGGCCCGATCAGGGTCAACAGACGGCAGGCAGTGTCTTCGAGGTGGGCGGCAATCGCCGCCAGTTCTTGCTCTCGGCCAATGAAAGGTGTGGGTTGAGTCGGGAGGTTGTTTGGAACTTGGTGCGCGCCCTCACGAGGCATTGCAGGTGTGGGAGGGCGCTGCAATGCTCCCTGCGTGACAAGTCTCTCGTACAGAGTTCGAGTCTCTTCCGCTGGCTCGACGCTGAGCTCCGTCCGCAGTGCTTCGGCGCACCGCCGAAAAACAGCCGCCGTGCTGGAGATGTCCCCCAGGCTGGCGTGGGCGACCATCAGCGCGCGGTAGGCCGGTTCGGGGATGTGCCCCAGCGCGATCCAGCGTTCGCCCCACTCCAGGACCTCCGTCCACCGCTGCTCCTGGATGAGGCGATCCAAGAGCAGCGTCATCCGGCGTTCAAAGGCTGCTCGCAGTCGTTCCCGCTCCAGGGAAGCCCATTCGTCATAAAAACCCGGCAGCAATTCGCCCTGATAGACAGACAGATAACCGATTAATTCATCTACCGACGGCGAAGCCCCTTCAGTGGTCCCCCCCATATGTTCCAGGGCAGATACGTCAAGCCAGTATCGTGAGTTAGCGTCAAAGGCGATGGAGATGTCGTCAGCCAGCAGGAAGTGACGCCCACCGGCTTCGAGCGCCTTACGGACGTGCCACAGGGCCTTGCGGAGATAGCTGCGGGCGTTGGCCTCACTCGCCTCGGGCCACAGAAGCCCGGCCAGCCTTTCGCGCCGATGGGCGATGCCGGGGCTTAGCACCAGATAAGCCAGGAGCGCCTGCGCCGGGCGCGATGGAATCTCGATGGGCGCGCCATCCTGGCGGACTTCGAACTGCCCCAACAACCTGATTTCGAGCATAACCACTACCGCGGCCGATGTGTCAGGGAGGCAAACCAGGGCGACTCTGTTCGACAGATCACAAAGGCAATGGACAGTATAGCACGCCGGGGGCGTAAATCAAACAATTTTTCTGAAGATACGCTGAATAACGCCGCCGCACACGGCTGGGAACGCCGTCCGGCTAAAGTGGGGACAAAGATCGGGATGCAGGAGCACGACCATTCACCCGGTCGAGGAGTCCAAAATGTTCAACAGTCGTTCTCTCACGCAACACCGTTCGATCACCGTCCTTGCCGCCGTCGCCGCGCTGGTCGCCATCATGCTCGCCGCCCGCATGCTGGCCGCCCCACAGCCGGTCAAAGTGGCGCTGCCCGGTGAGGCGCTCGTTCCGGACCTCCCGCGTGCCGCAGAGGCCTACGCCGCGCGTTACGAGGGCCTGGCGCAAGAGCATGCTGCCCAAAGGGCCCTGGACGCAGAGGCAGCGCGCTGGATTGGCCTGGCCCAGGCCTACCGGGCCGCGATGAAAGACGTCCAGGCCGCGAATGCCTATGCCGCGCGCTATGAGGCATTGGCCCAAACATTCGCGCAGCCGACGGGCTATGAGCCTCAGCGCGCGCTGAATGCCTACGCCGCGCGGTGGTCAGGCCTGGCTCAAATGTTGGCGACGGCGGAACCGTGATGAGTGCGAGGCCAGCCTGCAAACAGGTCTGTTGAGGTGATCTGCCGCTCATCACACCAGCCTGGCTGCGCAAGCACGAACCTGCGCCAGAGAGAACCTCCGGCGCAGGTTCTTTTTGTCATAGAGCAGATTCCTGATTGATTTACGGGCGAGAAACCTGGTTTCAGACAAAGGGATATAGGAGGGCGATTAGCGAGCCGCAAAGGGCAATGCGCCGAAGACAAATCCGAGGTAGATCAGGTACGTCCCACAAGTGACGATCATCCACTTGTATGCCGCGTCGGTGATCCACTTGCGCCCGCGGCCCACCACCCCGGAGAGGATGCAGTCCCACAGGTAATCCCCGGCGATATGGCCGAAGTAGAAGACCAGTAATCCGGCGAGGCCAAGCACCTGTACCTGTGGAAACGCCATGTAGGTCGTGCCTACGGTGACCCACCACGCATACCAAAACGGGTTGACGAGCGTCGCGCCGACCCCCAGGGCGAGCAGTTGCCAGTTGTTGAGCAACTTCACCTCCGCGCCGGGCCGGGGCAAAACGATCCTGCCCTTGAGCGCGCCCCAGACCATGCTCCCACCCATCCATAGGAGGAGCGCGCCGCCCAGGAGTGCGATCACCGTAATCACCGTCGGCGTGTTCAACCCGGCGGCCAGGCCGAGGGCCAGCAGCATGACCATCATGAATTCCAACGCCACGTGACCGGTGGCCACCAGCGGCCCGACGATGAACCCGCGCCGCGCGCTCTCAGAGACGATGGCGGTGGACACCGGGCCGGGCGTCACCACGGCCCCGAAACCCACCACGAATGAAAATGCAAACAACACAGGGAGAGTCATCGTTTTCAGGCGGGAATTATAGACCCAAGCGTATTACAAGCAACCCAATTCGTTGGGATTTCGTTTATCCTGTAAACTCTCAGAGACGAAACCCGATCCAAAGCGCGAGCTGGGAGAAGGAGATGGCGACCGTGGAGCGGAATAGATAATATGACGGAATGGGAACGCGCCTTCATCGCAGATCACCGGATCGCACGGCTGGCGACGGTGGATGCCCAGAGCCGGCCGCACGTGGTCCCCGTGGTCTACGCCTTCGATGGGGCCCGTCTGTACACGCCGGTGGATGGCAAGCCTAAGCGCGTCGGCGCGCGCCAACTCCAGCGCATTCGCAACCTGCAGGCGAATGCGCACGCGTCGCTGGTGATTGACGATTACGCCGAGGACTGGCGGCGGCTGGCCTGGGTGCAGATTCACGGCCGCGCCGAAATCGCCGCTGAAGGCCCATCGTATGAGGTCGGAGTAACAGAACTGCGGCGTAAGTACCCGCAGTATGAGACGCTCTCAATCGCGCTGGTCATTGTCGTCACGCCGACGCGCGTCATCAGCTGGCGTGCAGTGAGCACCTGACGATTTAGTTGGGCGATTTGGGTTATAATCAACGCAGGTTTGCCACAGACGCTTTGCCGGCAGCCAGGCAAATGACTGCCGCTTGCGTCTCCGAGGTTTTCGCACAGGTTCCCTGCGATGCCGCTCAACCAGCACCGATGTATTTTCTACGAAGGCGCAGATGATTGGTGGGACTTAGTTGTTCCCTTGATTGAAGATAGCGCGCGGGCTGGTTTCAAATG
>DATDRS010000437.1:0-4371 GCA_035291605.1 Anaerolineales bacterium
TGCTTGTGTCGCCGCGCTCTTCCGGCGGATTGGGCTGGGGGAGATCGTGCTGGTGCTCGCGCCGCTGGCGGTGGTGGTGATGATCGAGAGCGTCCGCTATTTTGCCAGGCAATTCTTGAGGGGGTATCGTGACAGGGGTAAGTAGAGGGTGAGCCGAGGTGCGCTATGCCATCGCCTTTTCTGGGCATGGACCCGTACATTGAGACGCCGGAGATCTGGCGCGATTTTCATTCTGATTTCGCGGGCGAGGTTCGCGCGCGTCTCAACGCTCGTCTGCGCCCCCGCTATTATGCTGCGCTGGAGGTCTCCATCACCTACGAGTCAGTTGAGGTGGATGCGCCTCGGATAGGGCGACCGGATGTCGGAGTGCTGGCCTCCGAGACGCCTGGCAGTGCGCCTTCACCGGTTGCGCTTGCGCCAGCGCCAGTCGAGAGCCGAGTCCCGGTGCGTCTGCCTCTCAAACTCTTTACGGTTGAGGTCCGCGCGGCGGGTGAACACAGGTTGGTGACCAGTATTGAAATCCTTTCGCCCGTCAACAAGCGGCGCGGGCACGAGGCTTTTGAAGCCTATCGACGCAAGCGAGAGGCGCTTTTGGGATCGGAAGTGCACCTGATGGAAATTGATCTGCTCCGGGGCGGCGAGCGCCCACCGCTCGTTGACCCGGTTCCGCCCGCGCCTTATTACGTGACGCTCAGCCGGGCCGAGCGCCGCCCGGTCGTCGCCGTGTGGCCAATCCAATTGCGCGATCCATTGCCTCTCTTGCCGGTGCCCCTGCTTCAGCCTGACCCGGACGTCCCGCTTGATCTTGGCGCAGCGGTGGCGGCAGTCTACGAACGCGGCGCGTACGATGTGCGCCTGGACTATCGGCAGCCGCCTCCGCCGCCAGAATTGTCGCCCGAAGAACAGGCGTCGGTCAACACCCTTCTGCAAGCAGCCAGGGAGAAGCAAGGTTAACCATGCCCTCGTCAACGCCGGCGTACTGTGGCTCGTGAAGTCGCGGATTGCTTCGGAGCTTGAACCTCCCTGGAGATGTGGAGATGAGCATGACAAAACCCGAACTTGACGATGCGGCTATTGCCGAGATTGTGCGCGGTCTTGACCCTGTGGACTGGGTACAGGTGCGCCTAATTGCCAACCTGCCACCGGATCGGCGAATTGTGCCAAGTATGCGGGCGCAGGCCTTTGCCATGGCCGCCTTGCGCGGTACGTTGCGAAGGCGCTATCCAGATCTGACACGCTCGGAACTTAATATGAAGGTCTTGGCTCACTTTACGCCTGTTCGCATGTTGCCGTCATGAGTGCGCTGAAGTTCTACGCGCAGGTTGTTCGGGCGCTCGATGAGGTTAGGGCGCCTTATATGCTTGTGGGTGCCTTTGCCGGTTTGGCCTTCGGCATTACGCGCTCAACCTTTGACATAGATATTCTGGTTGATTTGCGTGAGAGTGATTTTCAGGCGCTCGCCGATCGCTTCCCGCCGCCGCGTTACTATGCTGATCCTGAAATGATGCGGAATTCGACTCGGCAAGGGATCATGTTCAATCTCATTGATACTGAAGAAGGTGTCAAAGCCGATCTGGTTCCGTTGACGCGCGAGCCGGAATATCGTGTTGCTTTTGAGCGGCGTATCCGCCGTTGGTTTACTGATCCCGATGACATGACTTTTGAAGCTTGGTGTGCCCGGCCAGAGGACATCATCATTGGTAAGTTGCAGGCTTGGGCCGAGGGGCAATCCAATAAACACCCATCAGACGTTCGCAATATGCTGGCTTTTCTGCTCAGTGGCATGAGTGATGTGCCATATGACTTGGAAATCATTTCAGTGGCAGCGGCGCGTATGGGTGCTCCCGTCTTGAAATTGTGGCGTGAGCTTTTGGCTAAAGCGCAAGCTGATTTGGGCGATTCGAAAAAAAGCGAGTGAAGGAAGACGAACCATGCCCCCTCGTCAACCCTGGCACGCCGTTTCGCGCGAACTCGTGGATTGCGCAATGGGCCGTGCGCCCGCCGATCTCGTGATTCGCAGCGGCCAGTGGGCTTGCGTGCAGTCCGGCGAGATCATCCCGAACACGGACATTGCCGTGAAAGGCTCGCGCATTGCTTACGTCGGACCGGACGCCAGCCACACGCTGGGCCAGAACACGCAAGTGATTGACGCGCACGGGCGTTATCTCGTCCCCGGCCTGCTCGACGCGCACATGCACGTCGAGTCCGGCATGGTGACGGTGACCGAGTTTGTGCGCGCCGTCGCGCCTCACGGGACGACCGGGATGTTCGTGGATCCGCACGAGATCGCCAATGTCTTCGGGTTGACAGGCGTCAAGCTGATGGTCGCCGAAACGCGAGGCCTGCCGATCAACGTGTGGGTGCAGATGCCCTCCTGCGTGCCGTCCGCGCCGGGCCTGGAGACGCCGGGCGCAAGCATCGGCCCGGACGAGGTGCGCGAGGCGATGACGTGGCCCGGCATCATCGGCCTCGGCGAGGTGATGAACTTCCACGGCGTGTTTCTCTCGGACGCGAAGATGCACGGCGAGATGGCCGAGGCGATGAAAGCCGGCAAGACCATCGGCGGGCATTACGCCGCGCTCGACCTCGGTCGGCCCTTCCACGGCTACGCGGCGGGCGGGCCGGAGGACGACCACGAGGGGACGCGGATGGAGGATGCGGTCGCCCGCGTGCGGCAGGGGATGAAGGCAATGCTCCGCCTCGGCTCAGCGTGGTACGACGTGGCGGCGCAGGTCAAAGCCATCACCGAGCTTGGCCTCGACCCGCGCGGCTTCATCCTGTGTACCGACGACTCGCATTCCGGCACGCTCGTCAACGACGGCCACATGGACCGGGTGCTGCGCCACGCCATCGCGCAGGGCCTCCGCCCCATCACCGCGCTCCAGATGATGACGCTGAACACCGCCGAGCATTTCGGCGTGAGCCGCGACGTGGGGCAGATCGCGCCGGGGCGGTACGCGGATGTGGTGATCGCTTCGGACCTGCCGAATTTCCGGGCGGAGGTCGTGATTGCGGGGGGGGAGGTGATTGCGGAGGATGGAACTTGGACGCCTCGCGTCGAGATACCGAGATTTGAGTATCCGGCCGAGGTTAAGCAATCGGTGCATTTGGGGCGGGCGTTAACGGCTGCGGATTTCAAAATCCCAGGCCCCGTGCAAGCGTCCCAAAGCTCAAGCGTGAAGGCGAATGTGATTGGCGTCATTGAGAATCAGGCGCCGACCAAGCATTTGACTATCAGCTTGCCCGTGAATGACGCCCAGGTTCACTGTGACCCGGCGCAGGACGTATGCAAAGTGGCGCTGGTCGAACGGCACAAAGGCACCGGCGGGGTGCAGGTAGGCTTCGTGCACGGGTTTGGGTTCAACACGCCGTGCGCGATCGCCTCGACGGTGGCGCACGACTCGCACCACATGCTCGTCGTCGGCACAGACGAGGCGGCCATGGCGCTCGCGGCGAACGTGCTCGCGGAAAAGGGCGGGGGGATGCTCGTCGTGCGGGAGGGACAGGTCCGCGCGGTGGTGGAACTCCCCATCGCCGGCTTGATGTCCGACGAGCGGGCCGAGGTCGTCGCCCGCAAGGCCGAGGCCGTGCTCGCCGAATACCGCGCGTGCGGCTGCCGCCTGAACAACGCCAACATGCAGTTGAGCCTGCTCGCGCTCGTCGTCATCCCCGAATTGCGTATTTCGGACCTGGGGCTGGTGGACGTGACGAAGTTCCAGTTGATTGACGTGCTGGTGGGAAGTTCGTCAACGCAGGGAATGGATTGAAGTGAATCGAGATGGGGTGAGCCGTCCCCATATCCGTTGACCAAGTTGAAAAGGCGGGAGGAGTTGCGTATACTGGCGACCGTGATGGGAGATTGAGTCCATGCCAACGATGACGGTGAAAGAGTGGGCGGCTGAAACTCGTCATCGCCTTTCTCGCCGAGCACAAAATTCCGTAAGGAGACTTTAGCCTATGCAAACCAATTTGCGCGGCCGAGACTTCATCGGCGACCTCGACTTCAGCAAGGAGGAAGTCGAGACGGTGTTGGACGTGGCCTGGGACTTGAAGCGCAAGCGCGCGCTGGGCGAGCCGCACGCCTACCTGCGCGACAAGGCCCTGGCCATGCTGTTTTTCTTCACCAGCACGCGCACGCGCGGCTCGTTCGAAGCGGGCATGGCGCAGCTGGGCGGGCACGCAGCCTTTATTGATTCGGAGACAACGCAGATCTCGCACGGCGACACGGCTAAAGAGATCGGGGAAATCTTCGGGCGCTACTTCGACGGCATCACCATCCGCCAGTGCGACTGGCAGTTCGGCAACCAATACGAGAACGAAGTGGCCAGGCACTCGCGCGTGCCGGTGCTCAACATGCAGTGCGACGTGTAC
>DATDRS010000438.1:0-5451 GCA_035291605.1 Anaerolineales bacterium
CGCCAGGCCCTTGAGGCGGCCAATGTCCACCAGCGCTGCGGGCGTGGAGACGCGCAGTTTCATGCTCGGGAGCAGGCTGTGCCCTCCCGCGAGCACCCGCGCGTTTTTGTTCTTGCGCAGCAGTTCCACCGCCTCGGCGACCGTTTTGGGAAGGTAGTAGTCGAAATTTGCAGCGTACATGGCTTTTCTCCCGTTGGATGTTGGAAGTCAGATGTCGGATGTCAGAGGCCGGGTGTTACACACGCTTCCGACTTGTGACCTCTGACTTCTATCCTCTACTTCTGCATTGCCCGCCATACCTTCTCCGGCGTGAGCGGCATGTCAATGTGCCGGACGCCGAGCGGCTTGAGCGCGTCCATGACCGCATTCGCTACGGCCGCGGTCGAGGCAACCGTGCCAGTCTCGCCAGCGCCTTTCACGCCCAGCGGGTTCACTGGTGATGGCGTCTCAATGCGTCCCACTTCATAGGAGGGCAGGAAGTCGGCTTTGGGGACGGCGTAGTCCATCATGGAGCCGGTCAAGAGTTGCCCGTTCTCGTCGTAGACCGCGCCTTCCCACAACGCCTGCGCCACGCCCTGCGCGATGCCGCCGTGCACCTGCCCGTCCACGATCATCGGGTTGATCACCTTGCCCACATCGTCCACCGCCACATAGCGCTTGAGTTGGACTTGGCCCGTGTCCGCGTCCACCTCGACCACGGCAATATGCGTGCCACAGGGGAACGTGAAGTTACCTGGATTGAAGAACGCCGTGGCTTCCAGGCCGGATTCGACCTCGGCTGGCGCCTTTTTCGCCGTATAGGCTTCGAGCGCGACATCGGCAAATTTCACCACCTTCGCCGGCGTACCCTTGACAAAAAAGTTGCTGTCTTCAAACACGATGTCGGCCTCAGCCGCCTCGAGCATGTGCACAGCGAACTTCTTGCCCTTTTCGATGACGCGCTGCGTGGCGACATGCAGCGCGGCCCCGCCGACCGGGCCGCTACGGCTACCATACGTGCCCGCGCCCCAGGGAACCGTGCCGGTGTCGCCGTGGACGATCTCTACGTCGTCCACCGGGATGCCGAGTTGGTCGGCGACGATTTGGGCGAACGTCGTCTCGTGCCCCTGACCGTGCGAGTGAGAGCCGGTGAACACCTGCACCTTGCCCAATGGATGGACGCGCACCAGTGCGCTTTCGATTAGGGCGACACCCGCGCCCAGCGACGCGGCCACCTGGGCCGGCGCGGCCCCGGTGATCTCTACGTACGAGGACAAGCCGATGCCGATGTACTTGCCCTCTTTGCGTTTAGCCTCTTGCTCCCTGCGCAGGTCGGCATAGCCCACCATTTGCAGGGCCTTCTCGAAGGCGCCCGGGTAGTCGCCGCTGTCATAAGTGTAGGCCATGCACGTCTTGAAATTCTCCTTGAACGGCGGGATCAGGTTCTTGCGCCGCACATCCGCCGGGTCCATCTTAAGTTCGTAAGCCACCAGGTCCACCGCACGCTCGACGACATAGGTGGCTTCGGGCCGTCCCGCGCCGCGATACGCGTCTACCGGCGTAGTGTTGGTATAGGTACCCCAGACCTCACAGGAGACGTTCGGGAGTTGATATGGGCCCTGAAGCATCGGGCCGTAAAGAAACGTCGGGATGAGAGGCGCGAGGGTGGAGAGGTAGGCGCCCTGGTTGGCCCACGTCTTGACCTTGAGCGCGATGATCATCCCATCCTTCTTATAGCCGACTTCGATGTCCGTAATGTGGTCACGGCCATGGATCGTCGCCTTGTAGTTCTCCGTGCGGTCTTCGGTCCACTTGACCGGCACGCCCAGTTGCTTGGAGGCAAAGCAGGCGATGACCTCATCGGCGTACAGGTAGATTTTGCTGCCGAACCCGCCGCCGACATCCGGCGAGATGACCCGCAACTTGTGCTCCGGCTGTCCCAGCACGAGGGCCAGGAGCAGGCGGATGATGTGCGGATTTTGATTTGTGTTCCACAGGGTCAGGTCGCCCGTCCCCCGCTCATAGTGCGCGAGCGCGGCGCGCGGCTCGATGGCGTTGGGGATCAGCCGCTGATTGATGAGCCGCTGCTTGACGACGCCGTCGGCTTCCTTCAGCGCCTGGTCCACATCGCCGCCGGCGATCTTGAAATAGTAGGCGATGTTGTCAGGCGCTTCGGGATGTAACTGCGGAGCGCCGGCCTGGGTCGTCTTCTCCGCATCCACCACGACCGGCAACGGCTCGTATTCGACTTTGATCAAATCGAGCGCGTCGCGCGCTGTGAACCGGTCGGTCGCTACGACCGCAGCCACGCCATCGCCGGCATAATGCACCACGTCAACAGCCAACGGATGGTGCGGCCCGATCTTGATGTCCGGCAGGACCCAGCCGAGCGGGAGCGGATTGACGCCGCCTTCTTTCAAATCTTTGCCGGTAAAGACCGCCAGCACGCCAGGATGGGCCTTGGCCTTGCTCGTATCAATCCCCTTGATGCGAGCGTGCGCGTGCGGACTGCGCAAAATGGCCAAATAGGCCGTGCCAGGAAGTGTGAAATTGTCCGTGTACTTGCCCGCGCCGGTAATGAACCGAGGGTCTTCCCGGCGCTTGATTGTTGAGCCTATGACTCGTGTTGCCATTGCTGCCTCCTCTTTCCTAGCTCATCTGCGCTGCCGCCGCCAGGATCGCTTTGACGATGTTGTGATAGCCGGTGCAGCGGCACATGTTGCCCTCCAGCCCGTGGCGAATTTCGGCCTCGGTGGGGTTGGGATTATGCTGGAGCAGGTCTACCGCCGTCAGGATCATCCCCGGCGTGCAGAACCCGCACTGCAGGCCGTGATTGTCCCAGAAAGCCTGCTGGACGGGGTGCAGCTGGCCGTTCTGAGCCAGGCCCTCGATGGTCATGACTTCGCTCCCGTCGGCCTGCGCGGCCAGCACGGTGCACGACTTCACGGCCATGCCATCCATCAGCACGGTGCACGCCCCACACTGGCTGGTGTCACAGCCGACATTGGTGCCGGTCAGCCCCAGCGTGTCGCGCAGGAAGTGCACGAGCAGGAGCCGAGGCTCCGCCTCGCGGGTCTGTTTCACCCCATTGATAGTGATGGTGACTTTCATACAGCAGGTTCCTCCTTTTCGGATTATGATGCGCGCTGGGAGCAAGCCCAGGCGGAAATGAAAACTTCAGCGCCCAGAGTAGGCGGCTGGAGTCTAAACACACACGCTGGACGACGCGACACACCGATGCGCGGAGATAAGGCCAGCCCACCCGCCGCAAGCGGGCACGCACAGATGGTGATCGGAAGGGAACGGCAACCGATACATTTGCGATCCCAGAGGTTGCAACCAGAGATAATCTATGCGATTCGGCCAGAAAGTCAAATGCTGCCCTCACCCCGCGGCATGGGGCGCTCAGGCGCATCTTCGAGCAGGCCGCCATGCCCAAGGGTCAGGATGTCCCGGCGGGTCAGCCGGTCCCCCACCAGGAGGCGGGGCAAGATCCAATCAATCACGTTGACCTTGCGGCTCCGGGCGCACCCCGGCGCGCCGAGGATGGGCACGTCGCCGAGATAACCGAGCATGAGCAGGTTGCCCGGGTCCACGGGAGCGCCCAAAACCTCCACGCTCCCCCCGGCCCGCTCGACGGCGCGCGGCACGATGTCGCCCCGGTCCATCGTCGCCGTCTCGCCCGCGACGAGGATCAGCCGCGCACCGGCTTTGTTCACTCGATCCAGAACTTCAGTCAACGTGGTCTCGCCCGACTCGTCCTCCAGCGGCACGTAGTCGGCGCTGACAACCCTCGAGCCTAAAGCCTCGACCCGTTCCGTCAGGGGTTGAAAATCCGCTGCGAGTTTATCCCTGATGGAAAGCGAGCCGGAAAAAATGAGCGCGACCGGCTGCGGGGGCAGCGCGTCTACACGGATGAGCGGGCCGCCCCCACGGGCGACGTGCTCGGCAGCGTGGAGGATGGCCTCCGGCACGGCGAAGGGGATCACCTTCACGGTCGCCGCCATTTGCCGGGGGCGGACGGCGCTATTCGAGGCCAGGGTCGCGAGCGTCACGCCTTCGCAGTCGTTGACGCGCGCCAGCCGCTCGGTGTCCACGCGGAGCACGCCCAGCTGCGCGGCGAGCAGGTTCGCGCGGCCCGAAGCCGCGCCGCTGAGGCGCAGTCCAGGGCCGCACACGGCCTCGGCCACGCGGCGCGCGGCAGTGTCCTCGTCCACGTCGTCCGGCGCGAGCTCGGCTACGTAGACGGAGGCGCGCCCGATGGCGCGCAGGGTTTCGAGGTCCTCGCGGGTGAGCGGCCTGCCCTTGCGGAGCAGGCGCCGGCCATCCGGCCCGGCGATGTTGTGGCCGAGGATTTTGCCTTCGGCGCGGTCAAGAGGGACGGGGCCGAACTTCATAGCATGGTATGCTTAAATACAGCAACGCCGATATTCAGAACCCCTGTCTAGCCCTCGATCTTCTTCTTCACGCAGGCAAAGAACTGCTCTGTCAGCTTTTGCGTCACCGGCCCCATCATGCGCGCGGCGAGGCTCGCCAGCGAGCCGAGGATCACTACCTCCGCCGTCCATTTCATCTCGGTCCCGCCGTCCGGCCCGTCCATCAGGATCATCTCGCTGGCCACATCCGCCGCGCTGCCCGGCGCGTTGCCATGCGCCTTGATCTTCGCCCGGTGAGGCGCGTCCAGTTCCACAAATTCTGCATCCCCAGCAAACCTGGCCTTCACCGTTCCAAAACCGATGGCGGCCACAGCGCGGAATTTTCGCCCCGGCACGATGATCTCCACGGATTCGACGCCAGGCGCGCACTGGCTCACCTGGTGCGCGTCGGTGAGAAACTCCCAGACTTTCTGGCGCGGGGCTTTGATGATGGTGACGCCTTCAAGATGCATTCTCTCTCCTAAAGATGAGCGTCGTGTGGGACGGGATGGGTGTCGCGTCCCACGTCACGCGTTACATATTTTTCAGGTTCTTTCTCAAACGACCGCTTGCACCCCCCCGAACAAAAGTAATACGCCTGCCCGGCATGTTGAACAACGTAGCGCGCCGTAGCAATCTCCACCGTCATCCCGCAGACCGGGTCAAGGGCCTCGGTTGGAGGTTGGGGGCCAGAGATTGGAGATTGGGGATTGGAGATGATGGAGCGGCGGCGGGTCTGCACGATTTCGGCGAGGATGCTGAGAGCGATTTCCTCCGGCGTGCTTGCGCCGATGTCCAACCCGGCGGGGCATTTGAGCCGGGACAGCCGGTCCTCGGCCAGGCCCCCTTCGCGCAAATATTGCAGCACAGCCTCGGCCCGCTTCCGGCTGGCGACGAGCGCGACGTAAGCCGCATTCGTGTTCAACGCCCATTCCAGCGCCTCTTCATCATAGTTGCCGTGTGTGGCGACGACGATATAGGTTTGCGGCGTCAGTTTGATTTGGGAGAAGTCGAGGCGATCAAGGACGAGATCGGCTTGAGGGAAGCGCTGAGGGGT
>DATDRS010000439.1:0-3238 GCA_035291605.1 Anaerolineales bacterium
TCTTTGCCCAGTTTGCGATGGTCGCGCTTCTTGGCCTCCTCCTGCTTCCACAGGTACTGCTCCAGTTCTTCACTCGTCTGCCACGCCGTGCCGTAGATGCGCTGCAACTGTGGGCGGCTGGCATCGCCGCGCCAGTAGGCCCCCGCCACGCTCATCAGCTTGAAGGCCGCCGGGTTGACCTGCCCCGTGTGCTCGACGTGCGGCCCCCGGCACAGGTCGGTGAACGTGTCGTGCGTGTAGAACGAGATGACCGGCTTTTCCTGAATCGCTGGCGAAGCCGTGCCGTACTCGTCCACACCGCCCTGCTCCAGGCCGTCAATCAGCTCGATTTTGTACGGCTGGTCTTTGAATTGCGCCCGCGCCTCGTCCGCGCTCACTTCCTTGCGCACGAACGGGTGGTTCCCGGCGACGATCTCGCTCATACGCTTCTCGATGGCCTCCAGGTCTTCGGGTGTGAGCGAGCGCGGCAGGTCAAAGTCGTAATAGAAACCGTCCTCAATCGGCGGGCCGATGGCGATGCGCGCCTCGCCGGGGAACATTTCCATCACTGCCTGCGCCATCATGTGCGCGCACGAGTGGCGGATTTTGTAGAACTCGGATTCTTCGTAGCGTTCTGCTTTCTTCTCAGCCATTGTATTTTCTCCTGCCTCACCCCCTGCATCCCCTCTCCTGTCCTTTGGGGACAAGAGAGGGGGCAGGGGTCGGGGGTAAAGGTCATGCTTCCACGTCCTGATAAAACAACTCAGGCTCTTCGCGGCTTGGGCCAAGCGCGCCGCAATCGTTCACACCGGCCCACTCAAGTTCGATTTGGTCCTCAACCGGCAACACCACGATCACGCGGGCTTCCAGTTCAGGAAGGCTTTGATTGTCGTTCATGGTCGGCTCCTTTCAGAAGTGATCAGTGACCAGTTGTCAGTGATCCGTAATCAGTGGCCAGGAGCCGCCAGGCCGACTCCCCGCCGGACGATGCGGTAGGGGCAGGCGGCTGCCTGCCCGCCAGCGCGGCCTCCGGCGGAGATACATGGTCTCAACCGGGCCGCTTGAGAGTGATGGTCGTGCTGTCGCCGGTCATATCATTCCTCCTGAGAACCGCGCCAGCTATTGACGCAAGCTCTCCATCAACCTATTGCAGAACAATGCCCCCTGCTCCTTCGCGTCGTCCAGCGCCAGATGGGTGTGTGGCATCTTGCCTGCCGATTAACAAAAAACTCCCGCCCAAACTTGGGGCGAGAGTTTGCGAAGCACTCACGCGGTTCCACCCAATTTAGTCAAGTGGTCCGGTGGTCAGGCAGTCAAGTGGTCTGCTGACCACCGGACATTCCGACTACAAGACGACGTGACTATCTTTGGCGGCTGTAACGGGCCGTCCCGTTCACCCTACTGCGCGGGGACAATCTGCCAGATTGTCCTCCGTTTGGGGGTCACGCTCGCGGGGGGTTTTCGTCGCGCTTCGGCTGGCCCGGCTCACAGTCTCTGGCCCTGGCCTCCCTGAAGCCGCGCATCGCAACTACTCGTCCCGGTCGTCGCGTTTAGCGTATAGCGAATGGCTGATGGCATATGGCTGATGGCGAATCCACGATGGGCTATCGGCTATCAGTCAACTGCCACCAAGTGGGCGGTACAGGCCTCGAACCTGTGAACCTCCGCGATGTCAACGCGGCACTCTAACCAACTGAGCTAACCGCCCGTTGAGTGTATTATAAACTAGGGCACGGAGTTTTGGCAATGGCTTTGGGGTTTGGGACTTTGGGATTTTCGATTAAAATCGTCCCCATGCCCTGGGACGTCATCGGCCACACGTGGGCCGTGCAAATGCTTCAGCGCGACCTCGCACAGGACCGTGTGCGCCACGCCTATCTCTTCACCGGCCCGGAGGGGGTGGGCAAGCGCACGCTCGCCGCCGAGTTCGCCCGCGCCCTGCTCTGCTCATCGCCTGACACGCCGTGCGGCGAGTGCCGGAACTGCACGCTGGCCGCGCGGGGGGCGCACCCCGACCTGCTCACCATCGCCCCCGTGGAAAGCGGCAAGCGCGTCCGGGCCGAAAAAATCAAGATCGAGCCGGTGCGCCAGCTTATCTATGATCTCGTGCTCAAGCCCGTCGAGGCGCGGCGGCGCGTGGCTCGTCTGCTGCGATTCGACGCCGCGAACGTCGAGACGATGAACGCCTTCCTCAAAACGCTCGAAGAGCCGCCCGCGAACGTCGTCATCCTGCTCACGGCGGAAAGCGCCGACGACCTCCTCCCCACTATCGTCTCCCGATGCGAAATATTCACTCTGCGCCCCCTGCCGCTGGAGGCCGTCCGGGAGGCGCTCATTACCCGCTGGCTCATCCCCGCCGACCGCGCCGAGCTACTCGCCCACCTCTCGGGGGGCCGCCTGGGGTGGGCCGCCCGCATGAGCGCCGACGAGTTTGCCCTCGACGCCCGCGCCCAAAAACTGGACGATCTCACCGCCCTCCTGCGCGCCTCTCGTGTAGAGCGCTTCGCCTACGCCGAGCGCCTCTCACGCGAGGGCAGTCTCGACCGGATTCAGGAGACGCTCAACCTGTGGCTGAGCTTCTGGCGTGACGTCCTCCTCGCCTCCGCCCGCGCCACTGCCCCGCTGAACAATCCAGACCGGGAGAGCCAGATTCAGGCCCTCGCGAACGCCATCCCCCCAGCCGCAGCGGGCCGGATTCTGGTGGAAATCAGCAAAACATCGGGATTGCTTGAGAAGAACGTCAACACCCGCCTCGCGCTGGAAGTCCTACTGCTGGACTTGCCCCGCCTTTAACCTGCCAAACCGCCATATCTGGTGGTGCCTGAAAATTAGAACAAAAGTACTTGACAAATTAGAACATTTGTACTAATATCATTGCAAAGATTGTACCCGCCCGATGGTAGGCTGTGAAATCAGCCTCGGAAGGAGACCCTATGTACACCAGCACGAACCGCCCCAGTTACGCCCTATGGAAGAGGGTTGTGCAGCTCTTCAAGAGCTACAAGGTGACGCGCGGCATGATTTTCGGATCAATCATGATGGGCGCGCTGCTCGCCTTTGAGCTTTTCAATTACACGACCACCGAGTTCGCGCTCGGCGATCTGCTCGGCGACATGCGCTTTTTGGGTCTGCGCTGGGCAGTCATCCTCTCAATCGCGTTCTGCGGGATGGACTTCGCGGGGATCGCCCGGCTGTTCACCCCGGAGAAGGGCCGCGCCGAGCGGCTGGAAGTCTGGTACCTCCTGGGCGCGTGGTTCCT
>DATDRS010000440.1:0-4845 GCA_035291605.1 Anaerolineales bacterium
CGCCGTCCGCCGCTGGGACGTGAATCTCGCCGCCGACAACTTTGCCGTCGCGCTTGAATTGAATCGCCCTTTAGACTACACTTTGCTGCTACAGTTGTCCTCCGGCCTGACCGAATTTGCGAAGACTCTGCCCGAAGGCCGCCCGCTCGTCGCCATCATCGAGCGCGATTACGCCCAGGCCCTCGGCCAGACGGTGAAAGCCATGATGCCCGACCGTCCGCTATTGGTGATTGACCAGGTAGGCCTGAGCGAAGGCGATTACATTGACATTGGCGCGCCGCTGATGGACGGGCGCGTGGTGCCGTTGAGCGTGAAGACGCTCGTCTTTTATCACTAAAACTCGCATGGCCTTTTTCGACCTCGACCCGGAACAACTGAAGACGTACCAGCCCGCGCGCCAGGAACCGGCGGGTTTTGATTCGTTCTGGCAAGCTACTCTGGCCGAGGCGCGCCGCCATCCGCTCAACGCCCGCTTTGAAGCGAGCGCTTATAGGCTGAAGACCGTCGAGGTTTTCGACGTAACTTTCTCCGGCTACGGCGGTCAACCCATCAAGGGGTGGCTGCTTTTGCCACGCCAACGCTCAGGTTCGCTGCCATGCGTGGTCGAATATATCGGCTATGGAGGCGGGCGCGGTTTTCCCTTCGAGTGGCTGAGGTGGAGCGCCGCCGGGTATGCGCATCTGGTGATGGACACACGCGGGCAGGGCAGCGCCTGGCGCGCCGGCCACACACCCGACCAGCACTCCGATAGCGCCAACCCCCATCACCCTGGCTTCATGACGGACGGGGTGCTTGCCCCCAGGACTTACTACTATCGCCGCGTTTTTGTGGATGCCGTCCGCGCGGTGGAGGCGGCCCGGAGCCATCCGGCGGTTGACGCCGCGCGCGTGGCCGTCACCGGAGGGAGTCAGGGAGGCGGCATCGCGCTGGCGGTAAGCGGCCTGGTCCCTGATGTCGCCGCAGTCATGCCGGACGTGCCTTTCCTCTGCCACTACCGCCGGGCTACCGAAATCACCGACGCTGCGCCCTACTTTGAGATCGCCAAATATTGCATGGTGCACCGGGACAAAGTGGAGACAGTCTTCAACACGCTGTCTTTTTTCGACGGGATGAACTTCGCCGTCCGCGCCAAAGCGCCCGCGCTCTTCTCCGTGGGGCTGATGGACGAAATCTGCCCGCCCTCGACCGTCTTTGCCGCGTATAATCACTACGCCGGCCCCAAGGACATTCGCGTCTATCGCTACAATCACCATGAGGGCGGTGAAGCGTACCAGATGGTGGAACAAATCCAGTTCCTGGCAGACTTGTGGCCGTCATCATAAGCGCAGAGAACAAATCCGCACGCTGTGAGGAAACCCATGCTCCTCCGCACAAAACTATTCGGTAAAACCTACGAATTCCCCGACATCCGCCTCCTCATGGGCAAAGCCAACGAGGAGAAATCCGGCGACCGGCTGGCGGGCGTGGGGGCGGAGACGACGGCCGAGCGCGCCGCCGCCAAGTTCGTGTTGGCTGAGGTGCCTCTGCGAGTCTTGCGCGAAACCCCCGCCGTCCCCTACGACGCAGATGAAGTCACGCGCGTGATTCAGGACGCGGTGAACGAAACCGTTTACAGCGAGATCAAAGACTGGACGGTGGGCGAATTCCGCGAGTGGCTGCTGGCCGACACGACCACGAGCGAGATGATCAAGCGCGTCTCCGGCGGCCTCACGGCCGAGATGATCGCGGGCGTGACCAAGCTCATGTCCAACCTGGACCTGATTTACTGCGCCAAGAAAATCCCGCGCACGGCGCACTGCAACAACACCATCGGCACGCCCGGCACGCTCTCCAGCCGCAACCAGCCCAACCACCCCACCGACTCGCCCGAGGGCATCCGCGCCGAAATCTACGAAGGCCTCGCCTACGGCTCCGGCGACTCGGTCATCGGCATCAACCCGGTGGACGACTCCTTCGGCTCGGTGATGCGCCTGCTGGAGATGTCCTACGACATCATCAAGACGTGGGAAATCCCCACCCAGAACTGCGTCCTCGCGCACGTCACCACGCAGATGAAGTGCCTCGAGGCGGGCGCGCCGGTCGGCCTTGTGTTCCAGTCGCTCGCCGGGTCGCAAAAAGCCAACGACTCGTTCGGCATCTCGGTGGGGATGATAGACGAGGCTTACGCGCTGGCGAAGAAATACTGCTTCCCGGCCGGGCCGAACTACATGTACTTTGAAACCGGGCAGGGGTCGGCCCTCTCCGCCGACGCGCACCATGGCTGGGATCAGCTCACGCTGGAGGCGCGCATCTACGGCCTCGCCAAGCGCTACAACCCGTACCAGGTCAACACCGTCGTCGGCTTCATCGGCCCGGAATATCTCTACGACGCGCGGCAGATCCAGCGCGCGGGCCTGGAAGACCACTTCATGGGCAAACTCACCGGCATCCCCATGGGCTGCGACGCCTGCTACACCAACCACGCCCGCGCCGACCAAAACGCTATCGAGAACCTGGCCGTGATGCTCACCGCCGCCGGGTGCAACTACTTCATGGGGGTGCCGATGGGCGACGACGCGATGCTCTCCTACCAGTGCACCTCGTTCCACGACGCGCCCACTCTGCGCCAACTCTTCAACCTCCGTCCCGCGCCGGAGTTCGAGCGCTGGATGGAAGACCTCGGCCTGATGCAGAACGGCGTGCTCACCGACAAAGCCGGCGACCCGACGTTTTTCCTTAAGAGGTGAACGATGGACGAAGCTAAAATCAACGCTATTGTCGAAGCCGTTGTCAAAGAATTGATGGCCGCCCGGGGACAGCCGCCGGTCGTCAGTCCGCAGTCGTCCGTTGGCGGCGCTCAACCGGCAACCGTCGAAGTCCGACCTCCGGCTTCCAACCTCCCCTCTTCGACCTCCAGCCTCACCATTGACCTCCCTGACCCGATCCTGCCGGAATACCGCTACAAACCGCGCGTTAAAAATCCCAAAGACCCCGAGGCGCTTAAAGCCCTCATCGCCTCCACCACCGCGCGCATTGGCGTGGGGCGCGCCGGGCCGCACTACAACACCTATTCCCTGCTGCTCTTCCAGGCCGATCACGCCGTCACGCAGGACGCGCTCTACCGGGACGTGGATCAAAAGCTGCTCGACGACCTCGGCCTGTTCACCGTGCAGACCCGCATCACGGGCGGCAAGCAGGAGTATCTGCTGCGCCCGGACCTGGGGCGGCAATTGAGCGACGAAGCCAAAAAAGTGATCGGCGAAAAGTGCGTGAAGTCGCCCAATCTTCAACTGGTGGTGGGCGACGGATTGAGCGCCGCCGCCGTCGAGGCCAACGCGCGGGAAATGTTCCCGGTGATCCTGCAGGGCGCGAAATCCGCCGGGTTGAGCGTGGGCACGCCCTTCTTCATCAAATACTGCCGGGTCGGGGTGCTCAACGACATCGGCGAACTGCTCAAGCCCGACGTGGTGATCCTGCTCATCGGCGAGCGGCCCGGCCTCGGGCGCGCGGAATCGCTCAGCGCCTACATGGCCTACCACCCCAAAGCGGGCGACACCGACGCTGACCGGGACGTGGTCTGCAATATCTTTGAAAACGGCGGCACCAACCCGCTCGAAGGCGCGGCCTTCACCATCCAGATCGCGCAGAAGATGAGGCAGCACCAGGCGTCGGGGGTAAAGCTAAAACTGGCCGCGAAATAGAGAGGAGAACACCATGGCTGTCCTCGACCCCATCTACGCTACCCCCCTCGCGGTTCGGATGATCCCGAATGTGGACCCGAACTTCGCCGAGCACCTGAAGCTCAAGCCGGAGCAAAAGTCTATCGGCCTGCTCACCGCCGACAACGACGACGCCACTTACGTCTCGATTGACGAGGCGACGAAGATGGCCGACGTCGAAGTCGTGTACGCGCGCTCGTTCTACGCGGGCGCTAAACACTCCTCCGGCCTGCTCTCCGGAGAAATCCTCGCCGTGCTCGCCGGGCCGAACCCCGCCGAGGTGCGCTCCGGGCTGAACGCCGCGCTCAACTACATGAAGACGGAGGCCATCTGGTATTCGGCCAACGAAGACGGGTCCATCGCCTTCTTCTCGCACCTCATCTCACGCACCGGTTCGTATCTCTCCACCGTCTGCAACATCCCGCTCGGCGACCCGATTGCCTACCTGATCGCCCCGCCGCTGGAGGGTGTGTACGCGCTCGACGCCGCGCTCAAGGCGGCTGCCGTGCGCATCGTCTCCCTCACCATGCCGCCCTCCGAGACCAACTACATGGGCGTGATGCTCACCGGCGACCAGCCGGCGTGCAAGGCGGCAACGATTGCTTTCCGCGAGGCGGTGTTGGATGTGGCGCGCGACCCCATCAAATACGCAAGCGTGGAGGTTGCAAATTGGAGAGGGAACTAATCCCGGTCGAGGCCCACTCTGGGGCCGACACCGCCCTCCGAGACCAACGACACGCGCCATACGATGAAACTTGTCTCCCTCAACGTCGGGCGGCCCGAGCCGCAAGTCTACCGGGGCCATCTCGTCTCTACCGCCGGGCACAAGCAGCCCGCGCCCTCGGCCATGCTCCGGTTCACCAACCTGGACGGCGACCGGCAGGCCGACCTCGTCAATCACGGCGGGCCGGATAAGGCCGTCTGCGTTTATGCGTTTGACCATTACGCCTACTGGGAATCCGTGTTCGGGCGCAAACTCAGCCCCGGCGCGTTCAGCGAGAACTTCACCCTCTCCGGCGTGCATGAGGCCGAGGTTTGCCTCGGCGACACGTTCCGCGTTGGGGAGGCGCTGGCGCAGATCAGCCAGCCGCGCCAGCCCTGCTCCAAGCTGGCGGGCAAGCATGGCCGGAAGGATCTGCCCCGGCTC
>DATDRS010000441.1:0-4556 GCA_035291605.1 Anaerolineales bacterium
TTGCGCTCGCAGAACCTCGTTCCTGGAACAAGAGCCTATGGGTCTGGGAACTGCATGTGGCGGAAACACATCGTCGGCGCGGGGTAGGACGGCAACTGGTGGAAGCGCTCGCCGAGAAAGCGCGCGCGGTTGGCCTCAGGACGTTGGTGTGCGAGACGCAAAATACAAACGTACCCGCGCTGCGCTTCTATCGCAGCGTGGGCTTCCAGATTGAAGGTATTGATCTGTCGTATTACTCGAATGACGACTTCCCAGACGGAGAAATCGCTGTGTTTATGAAGAGAAGGCTGGTGTAATTGGCTGGGCTGGCTAACCACGGTTTGCAGCCGACTCGCGTTCCACGCTGGACTCGCGGCGGTTTGGTCATTTTGGAGTACACTCAGTCGCAAAGGCTCTGGTAGTTCACCGCGCGGCGGGTGAACACCACCGTTAGCCCGCTTCGTGCAGCACGCTGGTCAATGTGTCTCGCGCTATGCCTGCATGTGGCGAAAGCCTCGTGAGGGCAAATATCCATGGAGGTAATTGCCATGAACGAATACAAACTGGGCAAAGTGGCTGGCCTAAGCCTGAGCGTTGAGCCTCTTGCCATCGTTGGATCTATCCTGTTGCTGGTATTGCTGAGTAGCGTTGCCATTGGCGTCCTCAACTTGCCCGTCGGGGAGGCCATAGTAGGAAGTCTGCTCGCTGTCATACTGCATTGGGTCTCCGATATTGCCCACCATCTCGGTCACGCATGGGCCGCCCGCCGGACTGGCTATCCCATGATCGGCATTCGGCTTGGGAAGTGGGGACTGCTTGGTACTTCCCTGTACCCGCCAGATGAGCAGACGTTGCCCGCAACAACACACATCCGCCGAGCGTTAGGTGGGCCGACCGGGAGTCTGCTGTTCTCATTAGTGGCGGCAGTTACCGCACTCGTACTGCGTACTGTGGGTGGTGCGCTCTGGTGGATGGGGGTGTTCTTCTTCTTGGACAACCTGGTTGTCTTTACACTGGGCGCGTTTCTGCCACTGGGCTTCACTGATGGGAGCACCTTGTTGCAGTGGTGGGGCAAGCGCTGAGTCAAAAGCAAACTCAAGGAAATCATGCGTCGCCCTTTGCTCCGCTGCAAAGGGCGCGGGCTAACAACGGCATGAACCCGACAGGGGCAACCAGCCGGGCATCTAATAATTCAAAGTGATCTCGGTTGCCCCTGTGGGTTATGCCGACCGTTGGGCCGCGAGTCGCCAAATCAAAGCGGTCTGCAAGTTCGCGGTCATACTTGTTCAATTGCAAATCCCGTTAAGCATATTGGCTCTGTACGCTCCCTAACCGTGCAGAATGACATGCGACAAGCGATTATTGTTTTTATGGTTCTGTCACTCGCAAGTTGCTCAACGGCCAGCAAGGAGCAACGAACATCGACGCCCAGCCCTTTCATCAGTCAGCAAGAAGCGATTGACATCGCGCTTGAAATTTCGTCAATGTCCCAACCAGAAATTAGCGGTGCCTTGACAAAGCCAGAGAATATTCAGGCGGAACTGACAACACTTATCGTAGCGACCAAGCGTCTAATGGGAAGTGACAGCATTGGTGCTGGATACAGCCCTGACATGATGGTTTGGCTCATTACGATGGACGGAACGTGGACGGATGAGTTTCCACGCCCAACAGATATACCGACACCAGAGCCTTATCATCATTATGGGGTTATACTCAACGCAAGCACCGGAGAACATATTTCAACGTCAGCACGCCCATAAACGGTTTCCCTCAGGTGTCACATTCAAAAGCGAAGGCCGCACAAGGTCAAAGTGTGGGCTTTCCAATCACAAGGCGCGGCCCAACACGGCTCAGCAGTATGCCAGATTTGTCCATTTGTGATTAAATCACACCAGCGAGCAAGATCCCTATCGGTAACAAAAGGATGTGACCAATGGCTGTGAATAAAGATAATGTTGACCAGATGTGGCATGACTGGTTTATGACCGATGCCTTCGAGGTCGAAAAGCGATTACATGGCTTTTTTCGTATCCTGCCACATGACCCGCGCTGTAAGTTTTGTCATTCGCCGTTTCATGGAATCGGAGGAATGGTGGTCGGCGCGTTGTACGGTAGAAAACAATCCAACCTAAACCCGCGCTTCTGCAACGCATGTGAGGATTTTGCCAAAAAGTTCCCCGGCGGAGCGGAAGTGGAAATGTCCATGTTGTTCGCGGATGTGCGCGGCTCCACGGCGCTTTCTGAACAAATGACCCCCATCGAATTTAGCAAATTGATCAATCGGTTTTACGTCGGGTCAACCAAGGCAATTGCAGACGAAGACGGTTTGGTTGAAAAACTTGCCGGAGATGCCGTCGCGGCATTCTGGGGCGCCGGCTTTGCCGGGAAGGATTATGCGGCAAGGACGATTCGCGCCGCTCAAAGTATCGCACAGCTGATGCACAGGCAGAATATCCCTGTTGGGATTGGCGTCCATGTCGGTGTGGCGTATTTCGGTGCGATGGGCTCCGCTGATGGTCTGGTCGATATTTCAGCCATCGGCGAGGAAGTGAACACGGCGGCGAGGCTTGCCTCCAAAGCCGCGGCCGGTGAAATAATCGTGAGTGAGACAGCCCTCGCCAAGACAGATATCGATGACACTGGATTGGTGTCCCGCCGTTTGGAATTAAAGGGCATCAGCGAGCCTGTGGCGGTCCGCGTGATGCATGCTTGACTGTGACACGTGTCGCGCACATGTGGGGTAAATTAGCTGTCTTTGCGCCCAACCATCGCTTGCCGCCGCCCCCTTCGCTGCTCCTTCGACTTCGCTGCGCTCCGCTCAGGATGCAGCTTACCGCCGCCCCCTTCGCGGCTCCTTCGACTTCGCTCCGCTCAGAATGCAGCTTGCGGGCGGCTGATGCCCACGTGGGCGCATCTCAGATCGGGCCAGGGGGTTTCGTTACATGGGAGGCTAGACGGTGAAAGTCTTTCTCACAGGCAGCACAGGTTTTATCGGGCAACCATTGACCCGGTCTCTCATTGCGCGCGGCTGGAACGTCGTCGCGCTCGTGCGCCGGCCCGACAGCCCACAAGCCCGCGCCTTGATCAAGATCGGCGCGCAGTGCGCGGCGGGCGATGTCACCGACCGCGAGTCCATGCGCGCCGGCATGACCGGCGCAGACATCGTCATCCATAATGCGGCCTGGTATGAATTGGGGGTGCATCTTTTGGCTATTTCCTGCGGATGTATTTGAACCGGCTGATGGCGCCCTATGCCTTCTCACCCGATATGATGATCTCTCCGGTTCACGCCAAGGATGTCGGCCAAGGGATTACGTTGGCGGCGGAGAAGGGCCGCATTGGCGAGACGTACTTCTTGGCCGGCGATCCGATGCGCCTGCGCGAGGTATTTGAAATTGGGATGACGAAACCGGGCGGGTTTAAGGTCAGGTTTTACGTACCCCGCTGGCTGGCCTGGGCGATGTTTGCGCCGCTGGAACCGTTGCAGCGTCTCGTGGGTCTGCCCGCGTTCATTTCGGGCGAAACCGTTGCGGCCAGCAGCGTGTCGCTGAACTTTTCCAGCGCCAAGGCGCAGCGCGAACTGGGCTGGACGTATCGTCCCGCGAAAGAGATGTGGCTTGGCATCATTGACCAGGAACTCAAATTGCTAGCCAGCCGCCAGAAACGCGATCTGGTGGCCCGGCTGAAACCTGTGGAAACGAGCGAGGAGATGTTATGGCAATACTAAAATTGGCTCAGGCCAGCACGATCCTTGATGCGGCGATCGCGGAGGGGCGTAAGAGGAGCCTGGCTCCACTCGCGGTCGCCGTGCTCGACGCAGGCGGACACTTGATCGCTTTCAAGCGGGAGGACGGGGCAGGCTTCGTTCGATTCGACATTGCCTATGGGAAGGCATGGGGGGCGCTAGGCATGGGCTTTGGCACGCGAGAACTAGCGGAACGTGCGGCAAACTTCCCAACTTTCGTCGCTGCCCTTTCGGCCGCCAGTCAAGGGCGTATGATTCCATCGCCAGGTGGCGTGCTCATCGTAGGCGCTGACGGGGAAGTGGTAGGCGCGGTCGGCATCTCCGGCGACCTAGGCGACAACGATGAAATCTGTGCCCTGGCTGGGATTGAAGCAGTTGGTTTATCCGCAATACCGGGGGCCACAGGAGACTAAGTGCATTGGAGGGGACGGTTTCTCCGGTTAGGGCTATGGGGTGCTGCGCGAAGCGCTCACGTCGGACCGTCACCCCAGGCTGACCCGGCGTCACCCGCTGCGCGAGAGCGGTCGGCCCCACGAAGGCCCGAACAGGAACACGGTCACCGCGTCCGCCTGTCTGCGCGCGAAGCACAGGCAGGCCGACAGCGCCTCAGCTTCACCGCCGCACGGGCGGCTGACGCTGGCCGTTCGCCGGTGCTGCCTGCGAGCGCAAGGCCGAGAAATAGAATGCGCAACCATGCGGCGCCGCGGGGCGCCGCGCCATGGGCGCCGGCGCCGTCCGACGCCGCCAGTCAATAGACATTACAGGAGGCAGCATGGCCAAGATGCGCATCGAGGGTTCGTTCGTAGCCCTGGTCACCCCGTTCAACCAG
>DATDRS010000442.1:0-4999 GCA_035291605.1 Anaerolineales bacterium
CGCAACCAGCACGAGCGCCCACAGAGCGATGACCAGATAGTCTGAGGCTGTATAGCGGAGTGACTCTGAGGCCGTCCACGTGCGCGGCCCGACGCCAAAGGCGCGCAATTCCATCGCCTCCACCACCTCTTCGCCGCCCGCAATTGCGTTGATCGTCACCGGGACAATGAGCGGGGCGGAGCGGCGGATCATGTTGACCAGCCCCGCCCCCTTCGCCTCCAGCTCATAGCCGCGCGCGCGCTGGGCGTCTACGGTGACGAAAAAATCTCGCGCGATGGTCGGCACGTAGCGCAGGGCGAGGTCGAGCGCGAAGGCCACGCCGTCCGACAGCCCAAAGCGGCGGAAGGCCACGCCGTACAGATACGGGTCCGTCGTGAAGGTGAAGGGCAGGATCATCGCCATGATGGCCAGGGGGCGCAGCATGCGCACCAGGCCCATGAAGACGATTTCCCAGGTCACCGTCCGCTGAACCGTTCCGAAGTAAGGCAGAGTGATGGGCGGGAAGGAGAACAAGGGATGAGCGGTGGTGATGTAGGCTAGCGGCCGGCCAAAAAGGGTAGTGTTGATCAGGCCGATGATGACCACGGCGAAAAACACGACCACCGCCCACGCTTTCCAGGTGGAGCGCCACGGCAGGCGGGCGAGGCTGTAATAGATCAGCGTCAGGCCGAACAAAGCCAGCAATACGCGCACGTCGTCCCCAACGATCGTGCTGAACATGACCAGCGCGGAGGCGATGAGCTTCGTCCGAGGGTCAAGCCGGTGGACGAAGCTCTGGCCGGGGAGATACTTGAAGGTGGCGAACATAGGCCAGGATGATGGTGGGGACGTTCGCCTGCGGCACAGGTGAACGCCCCCGCCGGTTAACGCCCGGAGCGAGCGCGGTAGGCGTTCCAGGCGTAAATCAGAATCGGAGTCAAGATCGCGCCGTTGACCGCATCGGTGATGCTGGCCGGGAGCCACTCGGTCGAAACCGCCCCGGCGAAGTCAATGTTGCGGAGGATAAACGGGTCGGCGATGAGCGCGGGGAAGGCGATGCCGACAAATGAAGCGACGACCGCGGCGATAGCGGCGAAGGCGTAGTCGCGCCCAGTCTTGATTTCGGTCACGCCGACATAGGGGAGCAGGCCCGGGATCAGACCAAGCAGGCCGTTGCCGACGTCCCACGCCCAGAAGAAACCGTAGCCCGAGAGCAGGTCGCCGATGACGTTGCCGACGCCCCCGGAGAAGAGGCCGACCCATGGGCCGAATACGATGCCCATGAACATCGGGACGGCGACCGGCGGGCGAAACGAGACCAGCGTCGTGCCGGGCAGCGTGAGATTGTTGAAGACCCAGTTGAGCACACCGTACAGCGCCGCGCCGATGGCCGAGTACACAATCTCGCGTGTGCCGAACTTCCACATGTTGCTCTTGTCCATCATTTCATCTCCTCCTGTGAGAATAGTGAAGACCGCAGACAGACGAATAAAGGATGTTGAAACATTGGCCCCGTTCGTCACCTTCCTTTCCGGCCTCCCCGGCCATGCTTCGCGCCAACAATAGGAACACCGTTCGCACGCAAAAGATGCACGGATGGATTTGTGGTCAGAGCCGGTCTATTCCACCTCCGCCAGCGCCTGCGCCCGCCGGAAGCCGCCCGTCCGGGACAACAAACGCAGGTTTTCCCGCAAGAGCGAGGTCGGCACGATGCGACAGTAGTCAAGCAGGACGTCGTCACGCAACACCGTTTCCGGCGGGCCATCGGCGGCCAGGCGGCCCTCCGCCAGCAGGATCACGCGCGAGGCGTAGGTGACAGCTAAATCCAGGTCGTGCGTAATGAACACGACAGTGCTGAACGCCTCGGACGCCGCCTCCCCGGACGACTGCATGCCCACGATGCTGTCCATGAAGGCCATGTAGTTGCCGAAGTCCTGTCCGGCGGTCGGCTCATCGAGCGCGAGGACTTTCGAGCGCATGGCCAGCACACACGCAATCGTCACCCGCTTCTGCTGGCCGAACGATAGCGCAAGCGGCGGGTACGTTTCCAACCCGGATAGGTTGACCGTCTTGACGGCCTGACTGATGAACTGGTCAATCTCGACCTCTTTGTATCCCAGGTTGCGCGGGCCAAAGGCGAGTTCCTCTTTGACCGTCGGCGCGAAGAGCATTTGCGTGGGGCTCTGGAAGCAGTAGCCTACGGTGCGCGCGACCTGCGCGACCGAGAGTTCGCGGGTATCGCGGCCCTCGACGAACACGCGGCCTGTGCGGGGCTTGACCAGCCCGATGGCGTGCTTGACGAGGGTGCTTTTGCCCGCGCCGTTCGGGCCGAGCAGCGCCACGCGCTCCCCGGCGTAAATCTTCAGGTTGACGTTGTGCAGAACCTCCGGCCCGTCGCCGTAGCCGAAGGAGACGTTTTCGAAGGCGATGAGCGGCTGCCCGGACGAAACCGCCGGGCGGGATTCCAGGGCAGGGGCGAGCGAGACTGCACGGTCCCGATCGGCTTTGACGCGCCGGATCACCTGCGGGGTCGGCAGCTTCACCTGTCGCCAATCCACCACGTCAGCCAGCCCATCCGGCGAACCCAGATATTGCATTTGCCCATCTTTGAGATACAACACGCGGTCGGGACGCGCGGTCAGCGCGTCCTCCACGCGATGCTCGACAAGCAGAATCGTTTTGCCCTCGTCGGCGAGGCGGCGGAAGATGGCCAACGCCTCGCGCGCCGAGGCCGGGTCGAGCGAGGCCAGCGGCTCGTCGAGCAGCAGGAGCGAGGGCTTCATCGCCAGCACCCCCGCGAGCGCGACCTTCTGCTTCTCGCCGCCGGAGAGCAGGAACGTTTCGCGGCTGCGCAGGTCACTCAACCCCAGGTGGTTGACGGCCTCGTCCACACGGGCGCGAATTTCGTCCGGGGACAGGCCGAGGTTCTCCGGGCCGAAAGCGATTTCGGATTTAACGTGCGCGCCGAGGATCTGTTTCTCCGGGTCCTGCAGCAATGTGCCGACCGTCTGCGCGAGCTTGGCGAGCGAATAATTGCGGACCTCTTCGCCGTTCAACAGCACCGAGCCGCTCAACTCGCCCCGGTAACTGCGCGGGATGAGGCCGTTAATGCACCGGATGAGCGTCGTCTTGCCGCACCCGCTCACCCCGGCGACGAGCAGCACTTCACCCGGCTTAAGTTCTAGCGACACGTCTTTCAGCGCCGGCTCCGGGCGGGTGTGATATCTGAAGGACAGGTTTTGGATGACGAGCGGCGAAGTCTGAGTCATGTGATTAACCACAGATAAGCACAGATCTCACGGTTCGCTCATTTCTGAGGCAGGAAAACCAGAATTGGGTAAGCTTGGGGGATGGCCAAAAGAGTTTCAGTCATTTCGGAACGCGTCGACGACATCCCGTTGCTGATAGAACAGATGCGCCACATGCAGTTGGTTTCCCTGCTGAATGAGCACTTTGGGCCGCACGGCAATTGGCGCGGTCTGACGCCCGGCGAGTTGAGCGTGCTCTGGCTCACCCACATTTTGTCGGAAGGCGATCATCGGCTCAACCAGGTCGAAGGCTGGGTTCAAGAGCATCTGCTGACCTTGCGCGGTTGCCTGTCTCCAGCCGTGCGCCGTTTGGATGCCAGCGATGACCATCTGGCGCATTTGCTGGATTCGCTCAGTGACGATGCCCGCTGGGCGAGTTTTGAACAGGCCTGCGCCCAAACGCTGATCCGCACCTATGCGCTCGCTCCGCGCGTCAACCGGGTGGATAGCACCAGCGCCAGTGGCTACGGCACGGTCACCCCCGACGGGCTCTTCCAATTCGGCCACAGCAAAGACCATCGTCCCGATTTGCCCCAGGTCAAGATCAAACTGGCGACGTTAGACCCGTTGGGCTTACCGCTGGTGACCCAAGTCGTGCCGGGCCACAGCAGCGATGACCCGCTGTACGTCCCGGCCATCCAGCAAGCGCAAGCCTGCTTGAACGCACGCGGCCTGACCCACATCGGGGACAGCAAGATGGGCGCGCTGGACACGCGGGCCTACCTTCAGCACAGCGGCGATTACTATCTGATGCCCCTGGCGCTGATTCAGGTCTCGGCGGCGGACATTGACGCCCGTTTGGCCCCGGTCTGGCGCGGGCAGCAACGCCTAAGGTCGATCTATTCGCCCGGCGACGCCGCCAGCCAGCGCGAGAAACTCGCCGTCGGCTTTGAATGGCAGGAAACCCTGTCCACAACGGTCCAAGACACCCCGACGACCTGGACGGAACGCCGGTTCTTGATCCAATCGCTGAACCATGCGGCGGCGCAGGAGAAAGCGCTCCGCGCCCGCCTGGCCCAGGCGCAACAGGCCCTGGCAGCCTTGAACCAGCGCGGGCGTGGGCATCGGCGCTATCCGACCTTAGCCCCGCTGCAAGAAGCCGCGCAGGCCATTGTCAAGTCCTATGATGTGGGCGGTCTGCTCCAGATCACCTATCACGCCCACCACACCCGGCGGCCAGTGCGCGCCTATGGAACACGCCCCGCCCACATCGAACAGACCACCGATTACCAACTCCGCGTGCGGGTTCAGACGGCGGCGCTGGCTCGCGCCATTCGGCGGCTGGGCTGGCGGGTCTACGCCACCAATCACCCCGCGCGCACGCTCTCCTTACAACAGGCCGTGCTGGCCTATCGCCAACAATATCGCGAAGAGCGCGGCTTTGGCCGGCTTAAGGGGCGCGCCCTGGCCCTGACGCCTGTGTATTTGGCCACTGACCAGCGCGTCACCGGCTTGATCCGCCTGCTTTCACTCGGGCTGCGCGTTCTGACCCTGGTCGAGTTCCAAGTGCGGCGCAGTCTCCAAACCGCCCAGGCCGAACTGGCCGGGTTGTATGCCGGGCAACCCAAGCGCGCCACAGCGCATCCCACGACCGAACAACTCCTGCGGGCCTTCAAGGGCATCACCCTGACCCTCTGGCGAACGCGCACCTCTCAGCAAAGCCATCTCACACCGCTCACGCCAGTACAGCGGCGCCTCCTGAAACTGTTAAG
>DATDRS010000443.1:0-8339 GCA_035291605.1 Anaerolineales bacterium
ACGTGATCCGCGTACTCACCAAGAATCGCAACCTCGACGACCCGAAGGTAAAGACGCAGATTGCCGAGACCGTCCTGCCGCTGATCGAAGACGTGGCGCAGCCGATTGAGCGCGACACCTACCGGCAAAAGCTGGCGCGGGCGCTGAAGGTCGACGAGCGTTCGCTCGTCGTTAAGCGCGCCCCGCCCAAACGGGCTGTACCGCCCTCTGCAACATCTAAGCAAGTTGTGGCAGAATCACAGCCAGGCGCTAAGCCCGCGCCCGAGTCTCCGTGGGAGGCCTCTAAGCTGGAGGCGTACTGCCTGGGCGCACTTTTGAAGACACCGGAATTGTTGTATAAGGCCGACCGCCAGTTGCAGGACCTGGGGTTGCCCAAACTGGCGCCGGAAGACTTCGCACTCACCGAACTTCAATTGTTGTTCCGCGCGTTCACGGCAGCGCTGGAACAGTTCGACTCGGACGCGCTCGATCACGTGCGTGAGAATCTCGACCCGGCACTGGAGCCGCGCCTGACTGCGCTGATTCAAGAAAGCGATGTTCCAGCGGCGACCGATGCGCGGGCGGTGGACGACTTGATGGCGAGGGTACTGCAGTTGCGAAAAGACACATTGAAAGAATGGGTCGGCGAATTGCGATTTTTAGAAGAAGCGGCGCAGGAACAGGGTGACCGAGCGCGTTTGTACGAATACCAGAAAGAAAAGATTCAGCAGATGAAGGCGCTAACACAGCTGGATCAGGCGCTGGCGCGCAAGAGCCGGCGCGGCGAGACTTTGCCTCGCCTGGGGATGCGGTAGAATCATACGGTAACCCTATGACGAAACCCAAGAAGCCCGCCGCGCCGAAGGACCTCAAAGCCCAGGGCGAAAAAGACGAAGACCTCCTCGACGCCGACGATGCAACGGCGCTGGAGGATCTCGGTCCCGAGCCCGATGACACGCGGGAGTCGCTCGGTTCGCTCGATAAGCCGGGGATGAACGCGCCTGTGTCTGAGGACGAGGAGGCGTTCAACGGCCTCAGCAGCCTGGAGGATATTGACCTCGAGGCCGAGGAGGTCAGTTTCGACGCGGACGAGGGCGAACCCGGCGAGGACGAACTCGAGGAGATCGAAGAAGAAGGGATAGATACCGACACGACTTCGATCTCGGAGCTGGCCGACGACCCGGTGCGGATGTACCTGAAAGAGATCGGCCAGGTGCAGTTGCTGGATTCCGACCGCGAGGTCTGGCTGGCGACGCAAATGCTGTCCGCGCAATATCTGGAGCGCCAGCGCCATAAAGATACCGGGCCTAAGGCCAAAGGTGTGAACGCGCAGGAAGCGGTCTACCTGACGCTCTACGATGAACTGGGCTTTGATTGGAAGCGCCTGCAGGAGGATGCGCGCAAACACAAACATCCGCCGCTCGACCTGCTCCTGCTCACCCGCGAGGCGCAAGCCCTGCGCCAAAACTGGAACTCGGATGCGCCGTCCTATCTGCGCAGCTGGCTCGACAGCGGTTACTGGGGCCACGACCGGGGCTGGGACAAGGTGGCCCAGGAGGCCTTCGACATTTTCTATATCCTGTACCTGTTCCCTGAGCCTGTGCAGAACAAGTTTTACGAGGCCCTCCAGCGGAAGAAAAAATCCTTCCCGCTGAAGCGCACCTTCCGCGCCTGGCTGCCGGGCGAGGCGGCGCTGGAGATGGAGTTCGCGGCAATCATGCGGCGTGCGGAGGAGGCCAAGAAAGCGCTGATCCGCGCCAACCTGCGCCTCGTCGTGAGCGTCGCCAAGCGCTACATCGGACGGGGCATCAACTTCCTCGACCTGATCCAGGAAGGCAACATCGGCCTGCTGCGCGCCGTCGAGAAATTTGACCCGACCAAAGGCTACAAGTTCAGCACCTATGCGACGTGGTGGATCAGGCAGGCCATCACCCGCGCCATTGCCGATCAGGCGCGCACCATCCGCATCCCGGTGCACATGGTCGAGACGATCAACCGGCTCATGCGCATCCAGCGGCAGTTGATCCAGGAGTTGGGACGTGAGCCGACCTCGGATGAGGTAGCGCTCGAACTGGAGCTGCTGACTCCCGAAGAGACCGCCGCGATCCGCCGGGCCCGCGCTACCGGCGAGAGGTTAGACCCCATTCTCGAGCGGCAGCTCCAGCGGGCGGCGGCCAAAGTCCGGCGCATCGTCCGGGTCGCGCAGGAACCCCTGCCGCTCGACTCCCCGGTTGGCCCGGAAGAGTCCAGCCAACTGTCGGATTTCATCGAGGACGAGACCGTGCCTGCCCCGGCAGATGCGGCTTCGCATCAGTTGCTCAGAGAGCATGTCCGGAGCGCGTTGTCGGTGCTCACCGACCGCGAGCGCGAGGTGTTGGAGATGCGCTTTGGGCTTAAGGACGGCCAGGATCACACCCTCGAAGAAGTAGGCCAGTATTTCCGTGTCACCCGCGAGCGCATCCGGCAAATCGAGGCCAAGGCGCTGCGCAAGCTCCGCCATCCGACGCGGAGCCGCCAATTGCGCGATTATCTGGGCTAGTCCCAACGGATGGAGGGCATGCCATAGAGAACAAGCCGGGACTGCCCGGCTTGATTTTTTAGGAGTTGCGCGGCGATGAGTCATAACTTTTCTCTCCTCGGCGTCTTCGCTCACCCGGATGATGAGGGCAGCTGCAGCGGGTGTCTCGCGCAATATGCCGAGCAGGGCGCGCGGGCCTACGTGGCTTGCGCGACGCACGGCGATGGAGTGGACGCCAAGATCAAGGACCCAACGCTCGCCACGCCGGAAACGCTGGGGCAGGTGCGCTCGCAGGAACTCGCGTGCGCGTGCGAGAAACTGGGCATCCACCCGCCGATCTTCCTCGGCTATCAAGACGGCGAGGTGGATCAAGCGCCCGTCGAGGCGGCGGCGCGCCGCGTGGCCCGCCTCATCCGCGAGCTCAAGCCGGCGGTGGTGATCACGCACGGGCCGGAGGGCGGTTACGGCCACCCCGACCACATCGCCGTGTGCCGTTTCACCACGCGCGCTTTCGAGCTGGCGCCCGATCCGCAGGTTGACCTCGGCCTGGCGCCCTTTGCTCCGGCCAAACTGTATTACACGGCGTTCCCGCGCAGTTTCATGGAAAAAGTGCCGGGCTTTCGCGACCGCCGCGCCGACATCCGCGGGCAGCAATTACAATTCGTCGGCGTGGAGGACGAAAAGATCACGACCGAAGTGGATATCCGGAAGTGGATGAGGGCGAAGCTCGAGGCGTTGGGCTGTCACCGCACGCAGTTTGAGTTCGATCCGGAGACGAAGCAGCCCCGGACGTTCGCCTCGACCGTGCCGGAGGAGCAGCGCCTGCAATTTTTCGGCTACGAGCGGTTCGTGCTGGCGCAGGCAAGCCCGGCCCGGTTGGCCGCGCCGCGCAACGGCAAGGAAGACGACTTGTTTGCGGGCCTGCGCTGACGCGTAAATCCCAAATCTCAACAGGCAAATCCCAAGCCGCCTGGGTTTCTTTGGGATATGGAGATTGGGATTTGGGATTTTTCTATTTGTCTTTGATATAGGCTTGTGATAAACTTTACATACTTATCTGGCTGGTGTGCTGAGCCACTCCTTCGGAGTATTTGATGCTTACGGATTACCTGCCAATTGTCATCCTCTTTGTCATTTCCACCGGGCTTGCAATTTTATTCATCGTCGTCGGCCACCTCTTCGGCCCCAAACGCCCTACCCCTCGCAAAAATGAACCTTATGAATCCGGCATGCGGCCCATCGGGCCGGCCCTGCGGCGGATGCCGGTCCGTTTCTACCTCGTCGCCGTCCTGTTCATCCTGTTCGATATCGAAGTGATCTTCTTCCTGCCGTGGGCGGTGACATTGCAGTCATTCAACCGGAACGGGTTGGGCCGGTTCGCGTTCGGCGAAATGCTCGTTTTCATCGGTATCCTGCTGGTCGGTTATATTTGGATCTGGAAGAAGGGCGCGTTGGAGTGGGAGTAGGTATCAGCCGTCAGTAACCGGTCCTCAGTCGTCAGGAGGTCTGGCGACTATTTACTGGCGACTGACGACTGGAGGTGCAAATGGGTCTCGAACAAAAACTCGGCAACATGGGCGTGGTCACGACCACGCTCGAAGCGGCGATCAACTGGGGCCGCACCAACGCCATGTGGCCCATGCTTTTCGGCCTGGCCTGCTGCGCGATAGAGATGATCAGCACCGTGGCCGGGCCGCAGAACGACCTCTCGCGCTTCGGCATGGAACTGATGCGCGCCTCGCCGCGCCAGAGCGACTTGATGATCGTGGCCGGGCGGGTGAGCCGCAAGATGGCCCCCGTCCTGCGCCGCCTGTACGACCAGATGCCCGACCCCAAGTGGGTGATCGCGATGGGCGACTGCGCCGCGTGCGGCGGCATCTTCAACAACTATGCCATCGTGCAGGGCGTGGACGAGGTGGTCCCGGTGGATGTGTACGTGGCCGGGTGCCCCCCGCGCCCCGAAGCGTTGATGCACGGCATCCTCACCCTGCACGAGAAGGTCAAGAAGGAAAAGATCAAGAATTGGGCATAGTCATTTTTGATGGTTGACGGCTGATTCATGATTGGCCAATCAGCCGTCAACCATCAGCGATCAGCCATCGAATGACACACATCGAAAAGACCATCGCCGCGTTGAAAGAAAGGTTCGGGGACGCCGTGGAGCAGGTCGTCGAGTTCCGGGGCGAGACGACCGTCTGGGTCAGCAAGGACGTGATCGTCGAGGCGCTGCGCTTCCTCAAAGAAACGCCCGGCCTGCGCTATACCTTCCTCGCCGCGCTCACCGCCTACGACGACTGGCCGGACGAGCCGCGCTTCAAAGTCGTCTACCAGTTGCGCGAGATGACCACGCCGACGAACCTGCGCGTCAAATGCGCCGTGCCCGGCGACGCGCCGGAACTGCCCACGGTCACGAGGGTGCACCTGAACGCCAACTGGTACGAGCGCGAGGTCTACGATATGTTCGGGATCAAGTTCACGGGTCACCCGGACCTGCGGCGCATCCTCATGCCCGCCGACTGGCAGGGTCACCCGTTGCGCAAAGACTATCCGCTCGGGTACGAGGAAGTTGAATTCACTTTCAATTTTGACGAGATCGAGAAGAAGAAGCCGTATGCAAAGGAATAACTAGTAAGCAGTGATCACTAATCAGTGATCCGTAATCAGTCACTGATTAGTGATCACTGTTCACTGATAACTGCCTCTATGACTGCCGAAGCCGAACATCAGCTGCTGGAAGCGACGCTCGACGAACTCAAGCACCTCTTCTCGCCGCGCGCGGAGACGGGCGAGACGCTGGTGCTCAATATGGGCCCGCAGCACCCCAGCACGCACGGCGTGCTGCGCCTGATCGTCGAGCTGGATGGCGAGATCATCGTCAACGCCGTGCCGGACATCGGTTACCTCCACACGGGCGTAGAGAAGAACATGGAGGCCAAGACCTTCCTCAAGGCCCTGGTCATGACCGACCGGCTGGACTATCTCAACACGATGGGCAACAACCTGACGTACTGCCTCGCGGTGGAGAAGCTGATGGACGTGAAGGTCCCGCCCCGCGCGCAGATCATCCGCATCATCCTCGCCGAGCTCCAGCGCCTCGGCTCGCACCTCGTCTGGCTGGGCACGCACTCCACCGACATCGCCTCGCAATCTATCCTCTTCTACGCCTTCCGCGAGCGCGAAAAGATCATGGACATCTGCGAGATGATCTCCGGCCAGCGGATGATGACCTCGTACATCCGCCCCGGCGGTTTGTGGCGCGACGTGCCTGCCGGTTTTGAAGAAGCGGTGCGCGACTTCCTCAATTACCTCCCCGCCCGCCTGGACGACTACGAGCGGCTGCTAACCAACAATCCCATCTGGCTGGACCGCACGAAGGGCATCGGCGTGATTGACGCGGAAACCGCCCTGGCCTGGTGCCTGACCGGGGCCTCGCTGCGCGGCTCAGGCGTGAACTACGATGTCCGCAGGGCCATGCCCTACTGCGGCTACGAAGAATACGAATTCGACGTGCCGCTCGGCCAGAATGGCGACGTGTACGACCGTTACCTGGTGCGGATGCAGGAATTCCGCCAGTCCATCCGGATTATTGACCAGGCGCTCGACAAACTCGCCAAGACCAAAGGCCCGGTGATGACCGACGACCGCAAGGTCGCGCCGCCGCCGCGCTCGGAACTCGGGCGAAGCATGGAGGCCGTCATCCACCACTTCAAGCTGTGGACCGAGGGCTTCAGCGCGCCGAAGGGCGATGTCTACGTGGCGACGGAGTCGCCGCGCGGCGAGTTGGGCGTGTACCTCGTGGGGAACGGCGGTCCCAAGCCGCACCGCGTTTACTGGCGCACGCCGTCCTTTGTAAACCTGCAACCCCTGCCAGTCATGTCGCAAGGCCACTTCGTCGCGGACGTGGTGGGGATTATCGGCAGCATTGATATTGTGCTGGGGGATACGGATCGATAGGATCATATTGCGTATTCCGTATGACGTCAACGGAATACGCACGACGCGTGACGGGAGACAAAAGTGCTCGCTGAAAAGTACCGCGCCGAGATAGACACGCTCCTCGCCAAATACCCGCCGGAGCACAAACGCTCGGCGGTGATGCCGCTGTTGTATCTCGCCCAGCAGGAATACGGCTACGTCACGCCGGCGGCGATGGCCGAGGTAGGCGAAATCTGCGGCGTCTCGGCCACCCAGGTCGCCGGCATCGTCGGCTTCTATTCGCTGTACTACGACCACCGGGCGGGCAAGCGCCGCGTGCAGGTCTGCACCGACCTCCCCTGCGCGCTGCGCGGCGCGGAGAAATTCGCCGACGACCTGTGCCAGAAACTGGGCGTGAAGCTCGGCGAGACGACGAAGGACGGCGAGTTCACCGTGGAGGCGGTGATGTGCCTGGCGGGGTGCGACAAGGCCCCCATGTTCCAGGTTCAGGGCGCCGACGGCATTCACTACCACGAGAGCGAGACGCCGGACAAGCCGATGACGGCGGAACAGGCGCTGGGGATTCTGGAGAGTTACAAGGGGCGGTAATCAAGGTATGGCGTGTTCCGTATTGCGTAGACGGAATACAGAATACAGACAAGCATCATGGCCGAACACATACTACTGCGCCACCGCGACATTCCCGACATTCACAAGCTCGACGTGTACCTCCAGCACGGAGGCTACGCGGCGTTCGAGAAAGCCGTCACCACGCTGACGCCTCAGCAGGTGATTGACGAGGTGAAGGCTTCAGGCTTGCGCGGGCGCGGGGGCGCAGGCTTCCCGACGGGCGTCAAGTGGGGCTTCCTCACCAAAGATTTCCCCCGCTACGTCGTCGCCAATTCCGACGAATCCGAGCCGGGCACGTTCAAAGACCGCGAGATCATGGAGCGGAACCCGCACCAGTTCTTCGAAGGGTTGATGATCGCGGCCTACGCGGCGCAGGCGAACCTGGCCTACAACTACATGCGCGGCGAGTTCTGGGACATCGCCAGGCGGCTCGACCGGGTGCTCGACGAGTTGCGCCAGCGCGGTCTTCTCGGCCAGAACCTGTTCGGGACCCATTACGCGCTCGACATCCACAATCACCTCGGCGCCGGCGCATACATTTGCGGCGAGGAGAGCGCCCTGCTCGAATCCATCGAGGGCAAACTCGGCCAGCCGCGCCTCAAGCCGCCCTTCCCGGCAGACAAGGGCCTGTATAACAAGCCGACCATCGTCAACAACACCGAGACGTTGACGAACGTGCCGCTGATCATCGCGCGCGGCGCGGCCTGGTACAAGACGCTGGGCACCGAGAAAAGCTCCGGCGTCAAGGTCTTCTGCCTGTCGGGCAGCGTCCGCCAACCCGGCAACTACGAACTGGAGCTGGGTAAATTCACCCTCCGCCAGTTGATTTACGACTTTGGCGGCGGCGTGCCGGACGACCGGAAAGTGAAGGCGATCCTCATGTCGGGCGCGTCGTCCAACGTCCTCATGGGCACAGACGATGTGCTGGACGCGCCGATGGATTACGAGTCCATCGCGGCTAAAGGCGCGGCGCTCGGCTCGGCCTCGGTCATCATCGTGGACGAGTCCGTGGACCTGGCCTGGCTCACGCTGAAGACCACGCGCTTCTTCAAGCACGAGTCCTGCGGCAAGTGCACGCCCTGCCGCGAGGGCACCTATTGGATGCTCAACCTCCTGGAGCGCATTCATAGGGGCGACGTGATGAAGGCCGACGTGGACCTGCTGAACACGGTCGCGAGCCAGATCGCGGGCAAGTGTTTGTGCCCGCTGGGCGAGTTCGCCGTCGCCCCGGTGCTGACCAGCCTCAAGCAGTTCCGCGCCGACTTTGACCAGCACGCGAAAGACGCGAAGAAAGCCG
>DATDRS010000444.1:0-4301 GCA_035291605.1 Anaerolineales bacterium
TTGGAAAGGGGATGTTTGACTTTTAGAGCAATCAGAGGTGAGCCATCGACTTCCATCCCGCTCGGCGTTTGCTTTGACTTATCTGAAACTACACATCTCCCAGGCCCAGCAAAAAGGTCGATGTAATTCCGCTCTGCAAAACCTCGAAACCCACCTGTGCGTCCCGTAGGCTTCATTGAAGTCGCAAACTCGTTCAGGTAGTACTCAATGACTTTTAATTTCTTGAGAGTGTGTGGTTTGATCTTCAAGGCCCAGCGGCCATCTGAAGCTATCAAAAGTTTACCGCCCATATAACATCCACTCGGAGGTTTATGAGTTTAGCACCGTCTCAAGAGCAGGCAAAATGCGGGAAAAGGTGCAGGGGGAAGTCGATTAAAATGACAAGTCCCCGGGTGAGGGGGGCACCCGGAGACTTGTCGCTCATATATATACCTCAGGTTCCCGTTTAATGCAAGACCCAATTTTGGTTTGCATAAGTTAGGATGAGGTTGGAAAAGTTGGCGTCAGGTGCCCCCGGCAGGAATTGAACCCACGTTAGGGCCTTAGGAGTGCCCTGTTCTATCCGTTGAACTACGGGGGCGGTAAACAACCCTAATTATACGCGGAATCCCCTAAAAAGGGGTAGGGTTTACCCACCGGCCAGGCCTTTCAGGACGTACACCACCACCGGCTCGGTCCTGCCCCGGATGGGGCGCGCGTCCAGCCGCTCGGCCTGGACCTGGTCGCGGACCGACTGGTAAGTCGTCTCGCTGATCAGGATTTCCCCGGCCTGGGCGTCCTCGGTCAGCCGCTTGGCGACGTTCACCACGTCGCCAATCACGGTGTAATCCATCAGCGCCTCCGAGCCGACGTTGCCGACGGTGGCCTCGCCCGAGTGCAGGCCGACGCCCAGCCCTGCCAGTTCCAGGCCCATCTCAGCTCGCAGACGCGCAAATACCGATTGCATCTCCAGCGCCGTTTGTGCCGCGCGGAACGTGTCGTCTGGGCGGGCCAGCGGCGCGCCGTAGAACGCCATAAGCGCGTCGCCCAGGTACTTGTCGAGCGTCCCATGGTGCTTGATCACGACCTGCGTGAGCACGGAGAAAAGGCGGTTGAGGATTTCGACCACCCGGGCGGCCGTGTGCTTCTCGGTAAACCGGGTGAACCCGCGCAGGTCGGCGAAGAGCACGGTGACCGAGCGGGTTTCCCCGCCCAACTGGAGGTGCTTTTCCGGGTCGGTGAGGATGGTCGAGACGACCTCCTCAGACATATACCGGCTGAGCACCTGGCGCAGGAGTTGGTTACGGGCCTGCAATTGGTCGTTGAGCTGCTTGATCTTGAGCAAGGCCCGGACGCGCGTCATCAGCATCACCGCCGAGTAGGGCTTGGGGATGAAATCGTCCGCCCCGGCCTCGATGGCCCGGAGTTTTTCCTCGTCCCCCTCCTGCGCGGTGACCATCACGACCGGCACAAACTGCGTGGCCGGGTGGGCCTTGAGCAGTTTGCAGGCTTCGATGCCGTCCATGCGCGGCATGTGCAAGTCCGTCAAAATCAGGTCCGGCGGGTTCGCCGTCGCAGTCTCGAGGGCCGCGAACCCATCGGCCACCGCGACGACCTCCGCGCCCATGCGCTTGAGATAAGTCTCCAGCACGTCGCGGTTGAGCCAGTCGTCGTCGGCGATGAGGATCACCGGCTTGCGCGGAAAATGGCTGTCTACCAGCTCCATCATTTCGGCGGGATCGTCCTGAGTTTCAGTCGAGTTTGCCCGTCGCCAGCGCCCGTTTCACCTCGCCGATCAACTGCGTCACTGGGATTTCGCGCGGGCAGGCCTCGGTGCAGTTGAACGCCGTGCGGCAGCGCCACACGCCCATCTGCGCGTTGAGCACTTCGAGCCGCTCGGCGGCCGCGTGGTCGCGGTCGTCGAAGATGAAGCGGTGCGCCTGCACGATCGTCGCCGGGCCGAGATACTCGCCGTTCGGCCAGAACTGCGGGCAGGAGGTGGTGCAGGCGGCGCACAGGATGCACCACGTCCCCTTGTCGTAGCGCTCGCGGGCTTCGGGCGACTGCAGCCGCTCGCGCCCGTCCTCCGGCGGGGGGGCGTCGTTCACCAGATAGGGCATCACCGAGCGGTAGTGGTTGAAGAACGGCTCCATGTCCACGATCAAATCCTTGATCAGCGGCAGGCCGAGCAGCGGCTCGACGGCGACCACGCCGCCGTCCTTCACGACGTCTTTCATCAGCAGCTTGCACGCCAGCGCGTTGCGCCCGTTGATGCGCATTGCGTCCGAGCCGCAGATGCCGTGCGCGCACGAGCGCCGCAGGGTGAGCGTGCCGTCGTGATACCACTTCACCTGATGCAGAGCGTCCAGCACGCGGTCGGTCGGCTCAACCGTCACGTCGTAAGACTCCCAGTGCGGGGCCTGGTCGGTTTCGGGGTTGAAGCGTTTAATGCGCAGGGTGATTTTCATGGCGAGGTCTCGTATGGCGTATCGCGTATTGCGTAAACGGAGCACGCAATACGGAATACGAATCAGTACTTCCGCTCCTTCGGCTGGAACTTGGTGATGACCACCGGCTTGTATTTGAGGTCCATCGAGCCGCGCGTGACGCCGGCGGTGCTCGCGCCCTTGTAGTAGGCGAACGTATGCTTGAGCCAGTTCGCGTCGTCGCGGTTGGGGTAGTCGTCGCGGGAATGCGCGCCCCGGCTCTCGGTACGGTTCAGCGCGCAGGCGGCCGTCACCTCGGCCAGGTCGAGCAGGCAGCCCAATTCAAACGCCTCCAGCAGATCGGTATTGTAGCGCCTGCCCTTGTCGTCAATCTCGATAGTCTGGTAGCGCTCTTTGAGTTCCCGCACCTTGTTCAGCGCGGCCTGCATCATCGCGCCCGCGCGGAACACGCTCACGTTGTCCATCATGATGTCCTGCAGTTCCTTGCGGATGCGGGCCGCCTCGCGCCGGCTGCCCTTGTTGGCGCGGAGGCGCTCCAATTCGGCGACGGCTTCGGCCTCGGCCTCGTTGGGCAGGATGGCGAACGCCGCCTGTTTGCAGAAATCGGCCATGACCCTGCCGCCCCGCCGCCCGAACACCACCAGGTCCACGAGCGAGTTGGTGCCGAGGCGGTTCGCGCCGTGGACGGAAACGCACGCGCACTCGCCCGCCGCGAACAGGCCGACCACGGGCGTGTTCTTCTCGTCCAGGATCACGCGCCCGTCGTTGTCGGTGGGGATGCCGCCCATGGCGTAGTGCGCGGTGGGCTGGACTGGCACCGGCTCCTTCATCGGGTCGAGGCCCTGGTAGACGCGCATCATCTCGATGATGTCCGGCAGTTTCTTCTCCAGTTCCTCGGCCGTCACGGCTTTGCCGCCCGGCCCGCTCTGGTAGCGCGTGATCGTCTCCGGCCGGATGTCGAGATATACATAATCCTTCCCGCCGATGCCGCGCCCGTCCTTGATCTCCAGGTAAATGCAGCGCGAGCACACGTCGCGGGAGGCCAGGTCTTTCATCGTCGGCGCGTAGCGCTCCATGAAGCGCTCGCCCTGGCCATTGACGAACACGCCGCCCTCGCCGCGCGCCGCTTCCGAGAGCAGGATGCCGAGCCTGTACATGCCGGTCGGGTGGAACTGGAAGAACTCCATGTCCTCCAGCGGCAGCCCCCGCCGGTAAACGGCGGCCACCGGGTCGCCCGTGAGCGAGTGGGCGTTGGAGGTCACCCGGAACATCTTGCCGAACCCGCCCGAGGCGATGAGCACCGCCTTGGCGTGGAAGACGTGCATCTCGCCCGTATCAATCTCTACCGCCACGACGCCCCGGCAGATGTTGCCCTGCACGATCACGTCCACGACGAAGAACTCGTCGAAGAACGTGACCTTCTGCTTGACGCACTGCTGGTAGAGCGTCTGCAAAATCATGTGGCCGGTGCGGTCGGCGGACTTGCACGCGCGCATCACGGGCCGCTCGCCGTAATTGGCCGTATGCCCGCCAAAGCGCCGCTGCTCGATGCGCCCGTCGGGCGTGCGGTCGAAGGGCAGGCCCATGTGCTCGAGTTCGATGATCGCCTCAATCGCGTCGCGGGCCAGGATTTCGGCGGCGTCCTGGTCCACCAGGTAGTCGCCGCCCTTGACCGTGTCGTACACGTGCCATTCCCAGTGGTCCTCCTCCATGTTGGCGAGGGCGGCGGCGATGCCGCCCTGGGCCGTGCCCGTGTGCGACCGCGTGGGATAGAGCTTGGAGATGACCGCCACTTTGGCGGACCTGGAGGCGTGCAGGGCGGCCATCAGCCCGGCCCCCCCCGCGCCCACGATCACTGCGTCGAATTGGTGAAAT
>DATDRS010000445.1:0-4330 GCA_035291605.1 Anaerolineales bacterium
CACCTCGTCGTACATGATCTTCTGGATCTGGTAGTACAACTGGATGCGCACGTCCCGGTCCAGCGTGGTGGCCTGCTTCTTCAACAATTCGTCCAACTGCGGATTGCAGTAACCCTGCCAGTTGGCGCCGTCCGGGTTGTCCGCGCTGGAGATCTGGTCGCACAGCCAGTTGGACGAGATCTCGGGATCGGGGAAGGAGCCGACGCTGGAGTACTCGGCGACCTCGTACAGGCCCTGCGCCTGCGGGCCGTCGTCGTTGTAGCCGTTCCAGTACACGTCGCTGGAATAGTTGACCAGTTCCGCGCCGATGCCGACCAAGGCCCACTGCTGCTGCACCACCGCCTGCACGTTCTTGCGCAACTCACGGTCGTTGGTGATGTAGCGCAGCTTGAGGTCAACTTTCTGCCCGTCAATCATCTTGTCGCGGACGCCGTCGCCGTCGGAGTCCGTCCACCCGGCGGCGTCGAGCAGTTGCTTGGCCTGCTCGGGGTCGTAGGGATAGGGCTTGAGGCTCGGATCGCCGTAGGGCGCCGTGCCATCCCAGAAAGTCGTATTGACCGGATTAACCTCTTCGACAAGCAGGTCTTTGACGATGGTGAAGCGGTCGGTGGCCAGGGCAATCGCCTTCCGCACGTTCACGTCCAGCATCGCCGGGTGCGTGGTCTCCGGGTTGACGTTCAGGAACCAGCCCTCGTCGTAGCCGGAGGACACCGCCATTACGTCCACTGTGCCGCCCGCTTCTAGTTTTTCGATCTGATCGGACGAGAGGAACACGCCGATGTCGGTGTCGCCGGCCAGGATCGCGGCCTCCTGCGCGGCGTCATCCGGCACGATGCGGACGAAGATCTGCTCCAGCTTCGGCGGCCTGATCCACTTGGGGTTGGCGGTAAAGATGATGTGGCTGCCGGATTCCCATTCCGTGAAGACGAACGGGCCGAGGCCCACGGTCGGCGCGCGATTCCACGCGGCGTTGTCCAGCGTGCCCTCTTTCTCGAAGACAGGCTGCAGGATGTGCTTGGGCAATACGCCCTGGCCAGCCGAGGGGCTGCCGCTGAAGATGTTCGTGAGCCAGGCCGCGAAGGGTTCCTTGAAGTGGACGACGAGGGTGTGCGGGTCTTTTGCCTCCACGCTCGCCACATAATCCTCGTAGGGATAGCGGGTCTGCACCACGTTCTTGTCCGACACGATCATCTCGTAGGTGAAGACGAAATCGTCGGCGGTGAGCGGCGTGCCATCGCTCCAGGTGACGTCGTCCCGCAGTTTCACGGTGAGGGTCTTGCCGTCGGCGCTCAGGCCGCCGTTGGCGGCGGAGGGGATTTCGGCGGCGATCTCCGGGATGGGCTGATTGTTATCGTCGAAGGACCACAACGCCTTCAGCCAGAAGTCGCGCGTGATGCCTGAGAAGAACATCGTCGTGTACAGGGGGTTGAGGTTGTCCGGCTCCTGCACAAAAGTGATCGTCGCCGTGCCGCTGAAGGTGGGGGGCGGCGGCGTGGCGGGCTGGCAGGCGGCGAGCACGAGGCTGGCGGCGACGAGCAGGCTGGCCAGCGTCATAAGTTGATGCGAGCGTTTCATGCTTTCTCTCCTCCTGAGAGTGCCAATCTAGGGTGGTTTAGCGAAAGGGGATAGGCGTCAATAGATTTTGCCTGCGGGTTCCTCCTTGATCCTGAGGGTCTATGGGGTCTCGCCGGGGCGTGATTTCCTAACTGAGTATAGAGGGAGAAAAGCCTGGCGTCAAATAACCCGGGTCGTGGCGGGTCCTGGAGTGTACACGCAGAAACCATCAGAGACTGTCCTCAAACGCTCCCCAACCGCGTCCCCGCGGTTGGCCGAAGGGTCCGCGAGGACGCGGACTTTGAGCGAGTTTGAGGACGCTTTCTCAGAGGAGTTCGCGCCCCTGGTTGCGAGCTGGGGCCGCCTCGCCGAGGCGGTCTCCTCACTCCGGGCGGGGCGCAGCCACAGAGGCGCGCCTCTCCCCGGCAGGCTGGCCGGGCCGGGCAATCAACGGGGCTTCACGCCCGCCTGCGCCAGGCGCGGATCGAGCGCGTCGCGCAAGCCATCGCCGAGCAAATTGAAGCTGAGCACGGTGAGCATGATGGCGATGCCGGGGAAGAAGACCAGGTGCGGCGCGGTAAAGACCTGATTGCGTTCCGCGCCCAGCATCGAGCCCCACTCGGGGGTGGGGGGCTGAGCGCCGAGGCCGATAAACGAGAGCGCAGCGGCTTCGAGGATGGCCGAGGCGATGCCCAGTGTTCCCTGTACGATGAGCGGGGTGAGCGCGTTGGGCAGCACGCGGAAGAACAGGATGTGAAACGAGGAGGCGCCCAGCGCGCGCGAGGCCGACACGAAGTCCATTTCTTTAATGGACAACACGCCTGCGCGCACCACGCGCGCATACGCCGGGATGGAGACAATGCTGATGGCGATGAGGGCATTCTGCAGCCCTGGCCCCAGCATGGTGACGATGGCGATGGCGAGGATCAGTTGCGGAAAAGCCAGCAGCACGTCCATCAGCCGCATGATGATGTTATCGGTCCAGCCGCCGGCGTAGCCGGACACCGCGCCCAGCACCGTGCCCACCACAATCGCAAACGTTACCGTCGTCAGGCCGATGGCCAGCGACAGGCGCGCGCCGTACACAATCCGGCTGAAAAAGTCGCGTACGTTGCCGTCAATGCCCAGGATGTGTTGGGGCTGATCCGCCGCACACCCCAGCAGGTGAATGCAGGGCACGGCCCGCTTTTTGACATTTTCTTTGCCGATGAGCACTTCCTCGGGAGAGTAGGGAGCGATGAGCGGCGCAAAGATGGCCACCAGCGCAAGCGCGCCCAGGATGATCAGGCCCACCACGGCCGAGCGGCGGCGGAACAGGCGGCGCAGCGTGTCGCGCCAGATGCTGGCGGGACGGGCGGCCAGCCCCTCCGCACTCAGCACGGGAGGGGCCATCGAGGTGGAAGGGGAGGCTTCAACCGTAGCCACAGAGATGAGTCCTAGCTGAGGCGGATGCGTGGGTCGAGGTAGCCGTACGTCAGGTCGGTGATCAGGTTGATGACGACGAAGGTGACGGCGATCACCAGCGTGAAGCCCTGCACCACCACGTAATCGCGCGCGGTGATGGCCTCGTACAGCGTGCGCCCGACGCCCGTCAGTCCGAAGATGCTTTCGGTCAGCACCGCGCCGCTCAGCAGGCCGCCAAACGACAGCCCGATGACGGTGACGATCGGCAGCAGCGCATTGCGCAGGGCGTGATTCATCACCACCGGCCACTCGCGCAGACCCTTGGCGCGCGCCGTGCGCACGTAGTCCTGCCCCAGCACGTCCAGCAGGCTGGAGCGCGTGATGCGGGCAATGAACGACATGGGAATCGTGCCCAGCGCCAGCGCCGGCAGGATCAGATGGCGCAGCCCGTCCATCAGCATCGGGATGTTGCCCGTGATCAACGCGTTGAAGATATACAGGTTGGACAGGAAATCCAAAACCGACTTCCATCCGCCAGAGGCCGTGAAATGCCAGGTTTCGTACAGCGGGCGGATGTCCAGGCCCGAGGTCAGCCGGCCGGACGGCGGCAGCCAGAACAACGTGTCTTTGAGCAGGATGGAAAAGGCGTAAGCCAGCATCAGGCCCAGCCAGTACACCGGCATGGAAACCCCGATGTTAGCGCCGACCATGGTGGCGATATCCGCCGGGGAATTGTGGCGCACGGCGGAGATGATGCCCAGTGGAATGCCGAAGGTGAGGGACACGAGCAGGGCGCTGATGCTCAACTCGACGGTTGTCGGCAGGCGCTCGACCAGCAGCGCCGTCACCGGGCGATTAAAACGGATCGAGTTACCCAAGTCGCCGTGCGCCACCTCGTTCATATAAACCATGAATTGCACGGAGATGGGCCTGTCCAGGCCGTGACGGTGGATAAACTCGTCGCAAATGGCATCCGTCGCGCGCTCGCCCAAGACAGCCCGGCAGGGATCGCCCGGAATCAGGCGCGCCAGCGCAAAGGTGACGAACAATATCCCCACCAGCACGGGCACCGTGAGAAGCAGGCGTTGAAAGAGATAACGATGCATGAGGGCCAGGGAGACCTGTCAGGTCTATTAAGACCTGACAGGTCTCAGGGAAAGCCGATCTGGATTTATTCGGGTGGCGCGTTCAGGAACGGCCCAAACAGGCCGGGCCAGTAGGTGAACGAGCCATCGCGCCCGACGTGCAGCGGGTGCTTGGCATCCCACTGCACCGCATACGAGAGGATGACGTCGTTGGCGTCCAAATCTGCGCCATTGTGGTACTTCACACCCTGGCGCAGATGGAACGTCCACTCGGTCAGGTCGTCGTT
>DATDRS010000446.1:0-3736 GCA_035291605.1 Anaerolineales bacterium
GGCGCGGCTGTGGCTGGGGGCGAGGTAGGCGCGCTGGTGGGGGCAGGCGTGGAGGTGGTACAACTCACGGCCACGAGGCCGATCAGCGCCAGCGCCGCGCTCGTGATGATCACTTGGGTGATTAGTTTTTTCTCCATTCAACATCCTCCTCATTCTGTGGATAAAGGTGAAGTGCGTGTTGTGAATGCGCGTCTTCCTGTCGCAGTCCTCCTTTCATCCGACAAGCGGGTTAGGGCAGTGATTTCAGATACTCCATCAAATCGGCCAAATCGCCGTCACCGAGATTCCAGCGCGGCATGTCACCGCCCAATGATCGGCCATCCGCATGTTTCCCCTCCACCACCGCCAGGCGGAAGGCCTCGATGTCATATCCGGCGTGCGCCTTTCCGTGTTCAGCCTCACCCTCGGACTCCGCCTCGTGCTCCTTTTCTGCGGCCAGCGTCGCCCAGCGGATGTCAGGTGCGTCCATCACCAGCATATGCATCCGATGAATGCCTCCGCGCCCATCCGCGCCATGGCAGGCGGTGCAGGTCAGTCGTGAGTTCATCATGCCCATCCCGCCGAAGGCCGGGCCTCCACTGTAGATGAGGCGTTCGCCCTGCTCATTCGTCGCCGTGAAGTAAATGCGCTCGCCGTTTGACGCGGAGGTTGGGGTGGATATGCTTCGCCAACCGCCCATGCAGGCGGTGAGCAGCAAGGCCGCAATCGCAAATGTCGTTGCGATAGAAAGGGTCCGAGTCTTCAAGCGATGCGCTCCTGTGACTCAAAAACCACTTCCTCGGTGAAGCGGAATGTTTCCATTTTGACGGCCTCGGTCGGGCAGCGGGCGGCGCACAGGCCGCAGCGGATACAACGCGTCTGGTCGAGCAGCATGGCCGAAGTCGTCGCCCGCTGCTGGATGAGGGTCAGCACCGTTTCGTCGCCCGCGAGCGCCGCGACGGGCACGAGTTTCAGGCAGTCGGTCGGGCACACATCCACACATCCGTTGCACAGGATGCACAGGTCGCCGTCGAAGACGGGGTTGAGTGTGCAGATCAGGCAGCGCCCGCCCTGCTCGCGCGCCGTCGCCTCGTCGAAACCCATCTCCACCCGCGCTACTCCGATGCGCCGCTCGACCGGCAACGCGGGCGATTGGCGGCGTGGCCAGCGCAGATAGTCGCGCAGCGGGCCGACGTTCGGGTACTCACGTTTGGAGAGAGGCGTGAAGAAGCCCTTGCGAACGAGGCGCGGCTGGACGTTTTGCAGGTAGGCGTGGATGCCGCGCGCCGCGCGTTGGCCGTCGGCGACGGCGTTGATGATGAGGCGTGGGCCAAAGGCGATGTCGCCCCCGGCGAACACGCCCGGCGCGGTCGTCATCAGCGTTTCCTTATCCACCGCTAACGTGCCACGTGGTGTGACCTCCAGCCCGTCTTCGGGCTTAACCCACGTGAGTTCCCCGGCCTGTCCAATGGAGACAATCACGCTGTCGCACTCCCAGATTTTTTCGGTGTCCGGGATCAGTTGTGGATTGAAGCGCCCGCGCTCGTCGAACGCGCGCGCGACGTTCAACGTTTCGACGCCGGTCGCGTGCCCATGGGCGCCGACGATGCGTTTGGGCGCGACGTGGTTGTGGATGACGATGCCCTCTTCTTCAGCCTCGGCGATCTCGAGCGGGTCGGCGAGCATCTCGTGCCGGCCTTCGACGACCAGGCAACGCACCTCCTGCGTCGCGCCGAGGCGGCGGGCGGCACGGGCCACGTCCAGCGCCACTTCGAGGTCGCCGCCGGACTGCGCCGGATGGCCGAGGCGCGCGGCGGTGCGGGCCACGTCCATGGCCACGTTGCCGCCGCCGATCACGAGCACGCGCTTGCCGAGGTCGAGGTTGTAGCCGCCCAGATTGACGTTGATGAGGAAATCCACCGCGCGCAGCACACCGTCGAACTGTTCGCCTTCCACATTGAGATTGCGGCTGCGGTATGTGCCGATGGCGATGAAGACGGCGTCGAAGGGCCCCCCTGAGCCTGTCGAAGGGTCACGGCGCAAATCCGCGAGGGTGAAATCGCGGCCAATGGCCTGATTGAGTTTGAGCGTCGGGCCGAGGGCGAGGATGGATTGAATTTCGAGGTCAATCAACTCACGCGGGAGGCGATATTCGGGGACGCCGAGGCGCAACATGCCCCCCGCGGCCGGGGCCGAGTCGAACAGGATGACCTCGTGCCCGAGGAGGGCCAAGTCGTGTGCGCACGAGAGTCCGGCTGGCCCCGCGCCGACGATGGCGACGCGCTTGCCAGTTCTATCGCCCCGCTGGCGGGCGGCGTTCAACCCGGTGCGGCTCGTGGGAAAGGTGGTATTGCCAAGGTCGAAGGCATTCGTCGGCCCGACGTAAGCGGGCCAGGCCGGGGCGTGCCGGGATGCGCCGCTTTCGCCGAGGTATACGCCATACCGGTCGTTGACGAAACGCTTGAGGGCCCGGATAGCGATGGGCGCGTCAATCTTCCCGCGCCGGCAGGCGGCCTCGCACGGCGCACCGCACACCCAACCGCAGGTGGAGGCGAAGGGGTTGGTCTCACGGGCGATGAGGTACGCTCGCTCGTATTCGCCACGGGCAATGGCCGTGACATAGGCGCGCCCGTCGGTGCGCACGGGGCAGGCAAACTGGCAGGCGACAGTTTGCTGGTAGAAGGTGAGATCAGGGATGGAAACGTCGTAGATCCCCGTCAGGGGGCGGTAGCTGGCCTCGGACTCGGACATGGGGCCTCCCACCGCGAGTGTAGCAACGGAACGTGTAGATTGGGTGTACGGGAGGTGTAAGTTGGGTAGAACCTCCCCCCTCTCCCCAGCGTTATGCGCTACCCCTCCCTCTCCTGAGCCATAGGCTCAGGAGAGGGAGGGGGGTGAGGTCGTCACTCAAACCGATACCCGAACCCGCGCTCGGTGACTAGGTGCTTTGGGTCGCCGGGATCGGCCTCGATTTTCTTGCGCAGCGTCCAGATGTAGTGCTTGACATGCTCGACCTCGCCCGCGTACGCTGGCCCCCACACTTCGGCGAGGAGAGCCTCGGCTGGCACGGTGCGGTTGGGGTGGCGGGCGAGCGTTTCGAGCAGGCGGTATTCGATGGGCGTGAGTTCGACCGGATGCCCGGCGACGGTCACGCGCCGGCTGTCGAAGTCAATAGCCAGGTCGCCGCTGGTGAGGTTGTGAGTCGGGGCCGGGCCAGGCGCAGCGCGGGCCAGCACTGCGCCAATTCGTGCGGTCAATTCGGTGAACGAGAAAGGCTTGGTGACGTAGTCGTCCACGCCGAGGCGGAAGCCGCGCAGTTTGTCAATCTCCTCGCCTTTCGCGGTGAGCATGATGATGGGGACGCGCGATTTCTCGCGCAATCGCTTGCACACGGCCCAGCCATCCATGCCGGGCATCATCACGTCCAGCACCACGAGGTCGGGCGCGGCTTCGGCGGTGAGACGCAAACCGGTCGGGCCGTCCGCTGCGGTCGTCGGCTGATACCCCGCCGCCCGCAAGTGGTCGGAGAGCAATTCGAGCAGGGTCGCGTCGTCGTCAACCAGAAGAAGAGTCTGCCCGGCCATCATTGCATTGTGAGGCGAGATACCCTCTCACCTTACCTCGCCACCGGCAGCGTGAACGAGAAGACCGCGCCGCCGCTCGGCGCATTCTCGGCCCAGATGCGCCCGCCGTGCGCTTCCACCAATCGGCGGCAGACATACAGGCCGAGGCCATAGCCGTAGGCAGCCTGTGAGTC
>DATDRS010000447.1:0-10882 GCA_035291605.1 Anaerolineales bacterium
GAGGACGATGGCGTCGAGGCCGAATTCGGAGAGAAACTGGCGGCACGAGCCGCAGGGCATTCCCCCGTTCTCGGTGACGACGGCCATGGCCACGAACTCGCGCTCGCCTTCGGAGACGGCTTTGACGGCGGCGACGCGCTCGGCGCAGATGGTGTCGGGGTAGGCGGCGTTCTCGACGTTTGTGCCGTCGTAGACCTTGCCGGACGAGGTGAGCAGCGCCGCGCCGACGGCGTAGCGGGAATAGGGGGAGTACGACCACTGGCGCGCGTCAATCGCGCGAGCGGCGAGCGCCTGCGCCTGCTCTTCGGTGAGCTGAACCGGGTCAGTCATGCGGCGGGTTCTCCTTGGGCGCGGGGGCGGAGTCCCCATCCGCCCCCTGGCGCGCCGGGTCGTCGTGCTCCGGCGGGAGGCGGCGGGCGCGCACTTTGCGGATGCGGCGGCCCGTCACGCTGAGCACCTCGAACTGCACTTCCCCCGCCAGCACTTTCTCGCCGGGCGCGGGCACGTGGCCGAGCTGGCCGTAGATGAAGCCGCCCAGCGAATCGCTGTCGGCGCTCGGCAGTTCCAGGCGGCATAGTTCGTTCACCTCGCCAATATTGATGCGCGCGTCGAAGACGTACTCGTCGTCGGTCACGCGCTCGAAGAGCGACTCCTCATTGACGTCGTACTCGTCGCGGATTTCGCCCACGATCTCCTCGACGATGTCCTCGAGCGTGACCAGCCCGGCCGTCCCGCCGTACTCGTCCACCACAATCGCCATGTGGATGCGCTGCTGCTGCAGTTCGGCCAGCAGGTCATCCACCTTCTTGGTCTCAGGGACGAAGTAAGCCGGGCGCAGCAGGCCGCGCAGCGGCGTGGTCTGCCCGCCGCTCTGCCACACGCGCAGCAAGTCCTTCGCATAGAGCAGGCCCACCACGTTGTCAATGCTCCCCTGATACACGGGGATGCGGCTGTGCCCCACGGAGATGACCGCGTTCACGGCTTCGGGCACGGGCGTCCCCATGTCGAGCGCGAGCACGTCCATGCGCGGGATCATGATCTCGCGGACGAGGGTTTCGCCGATGTCGAAGATCGAGTAGATCATCTCCTTCTCCCCTTCCTCGATGGCCCCGCCCTCCTCGCCCGCGTCCACGAGGGTTTTGATCTCTTCCTCGGTGACCAGCGGGACGCGCTGGCCCGCGAGAGGAGCGGCGACCCGCGCGGAGAGCCAGATCGTCAGGCGGACGAGCGGCCCAAGGAGCCACTCCAGCCCCGCGACGAACGGCGCGAATAACAGCGCGACCTGCTCCGGCGCGCGCAGCACCCACGCTTCGGGCAGGAGCTCGCCCACACTCACGACCAGCAGCGCCGCGAGCAGGATGATGACGAGGAACGCGACCGACTCGGCCTGCGCCGCGAGGCCCGGCCACTGCCGGATGATTCCGGCTAGGCCCGGCTCAAAGAGAAACGCCGTGAGGCCCGCCACGCAGAAACGGCACACGGCCTGCGCCAGGCGCAGCGTCGCGATGAGGGGGGTCGTGTCTTCGGCCACGCGCACGGCGAGGTCCGCGCCGCTCACCCCTTCCTCCCGCATCTGGCGCAGGCGGGGCCGCGAGGCGTTCACAAACGCCGACCGCGCCGCGGCCAGAACGCCGTTGAGGCCCAGCAGCAGCGCGAGGACGGCGAGGGGGTAAAAAATATCAGGCATTCAATAAAGAAGCGGCAGGCGGCGGGTGACGTGACAAAGCCTCCCGTCACACGTCACTTGAGTTTGCGAATCACGCGCGCCGGCACGCCGACGGCCAGCGAATGGTCCGGCACATTTTTCGTCACCACCGCGCCGGCGCCCGTGCGCGCGCTGTGGCCCAGCGTCACCGGGGCCACCAGCATCGTGTCGCTCCCGATGAAAGCGTCGTCGCCGATCACCGTGCGGCTCTTCTTCACGCCGTCGAAGTTGCAGGTGATTGTCCCCGCGCCGATGTTCACGTTCGCGCCGATGGTCGCGTCGCCGATGTAGCTGAAGTGTCCCACCTTCGCGCCGGGGCCGAGCGTGGCGTTCTTCACCTCGCCAAAATTCCCCATGTGCACTCCGCGCTCCAGGCGCGCGCCCTTGCGGAGATGCGCGAACGGCCCCAGATGCACCTCGTCGGCGAGGAAGGCGCCTTCGAGCACCGAGCATTCAATATGGCAGTCGTTCCCGATGGTCGTGTCGCGGATGATGGTATTCGGGCCGATCACGCAGTTTTCGCCGATCACGCTCCCCTTTTGAATATGCGTGTTAGGCCACACCACGGTGTCTCGCCCGAGCTGGGCGGTGGGTTCGATGTAGGTCGTAGCCGGATCAATGAGCGTGACCCCGGCCTCCATCCATTTCTCGTTGAGGCGCTGGCGCAGAGCGGCCTCGGCCTGCGCGAGTTGGGCGCGCGTGTTGATCCCGAGCGTTTCGGCCTCGTCGTCAGTCGTGACGGCGGCGACACGCCCGCCCTCGGCGACGGCCAGCGCGACGACGTCGGTGAGATAGTATTCGCCTTTAGGCGAGAGCGGCAGGCGCGGCAGCGCCCCCCACAACCAGTCGGCCCGGAAGCAGTAGAAGCCGACGTTGAGCTCGGTGATGCGCCGTTGCTCCGGCGTGGCCTGCGCCACCTCCACGATGCCGGTCACATCCCCGCGGGCGTCGCGCACCACGCGGCCAAAATCGCTGGGGCGCGGCGAGACAAACGTGAGCATCGTCAGCGGGCCGGGGTTGTGCTTCTGCGTTTCCACAAGCGCCCGCAGCGTCTCGCCCATGAGCAGCGGCATATCGGCGTACATGACCAGCACGAGATCGCTCTCGCCTCTGAGCAGCGGTTCGGCCTGCCGGACGGCGTGTCCCGTGCCGAGCGGCTCGGCCTGCGTGACGTATACCACCCGGTCGCCGAGCGCCGCGCGGACGGCCTCGGCCCCGTGGCCCACCACCAGCGCCGGGGGCTGCTCCGTCACCGCGCGCGCTGCGGCCAGAACATATTCGGCAAGGAGTTGGCCGCCGAGGCGGTGCAGAATCTTCGGGGTCGAGGACTTCAGGCGGGTTCCCTGCCCCGCCGCGAGAATCACGACGGCAAGCGACATCTATCTTATCTCCTCAATCATGGAATGGGTGTTCTCCCCGCCTAGGATGAATTGTAAGGCGCAAGAAGACCAGCGCGTGGTCAGGCAAGACCAATGGGGAGGCTCGTCTTGAGCGGAAGCCATCGAGGGGAGGTTGCGCCGCCGTGCGCAGCGGTGAGTGAGGCCCGGCGGCGCGGCCAGCAGGCTGAGGCGCCTGGACTCGAACCAGGATTCACGGATCCAAAGTCCGGTGTGCTGCCAATTGCACCACGCCTCAGCGCGTAGAGCGATTATATCACAAGCGCCGTCTATTTCTTGGGAATCAGCCCCAACCGCTGGGCTTCTTCAAAGGACATCGCGCCCGGCGGGGCCGGTTTGGCTTCTTCTTCCACCGCCGCATCCCAGAACGAGTCGGCGTCCGTGCTGGAGGCCTTCGCTTTGTTGAGGGCCGCGTCGAGCGCCTTCAGCTCCTCGTCGGCCGGGGGCCTGGCGGGCGGCGGGGCCGCCTCGGGCGCAGCCGACTCGGTCACGGCCGCATCCCAAAACGAAGCGGCGTCCTGGGCCGCGCTCTTTTTCGCCAGGGCATCTTCCAGCGCCTTGAACTGGGTCTCGCTGAGAGGTTTCAGGGGAGGCGGCGCGGGCCGCTCTTCCATGACGGGCGGTTTGGCGGAGGGCGTAGGCGGCGGGGCAGCCTTCGGGACGGGCGCAGGGACGGGCGCAGCGGCGACGATGGCCGAGGGGGCCGTCGGCGAGCCGCCCAGCGTCGCGAGCGAGTTCAGCAGGTCGTCAGCGCACTGGCGGCCATAACGCATCACCGGGCCCATCTGCCCGGCGCCGCGGTCGCCGTCGAAGACAATCACCAGAGCGAAGTATTGCCCCACATTCGCGGCGTAAATATCGAAATCGTCGCCGTCGAAGAAGTGCACGTTGCTGGGGATGAACCCGCCGATGAACTGGCTCAGCTTCATCGCCGAGTCGAAGGCGGTCATCAGATACTTGAAGGCCTCCTTCGTATCCAGGCGGGGCACATCGCCCGCGCTCATGGCGACCTTCCCCTCGCGGTTCACGAGGAACACCGCGTTGGCCCCCAGGTCACGCCGGAGGGTGGAGAGACGCTCGCCAAGGCCCTGCTGGTCTCCGGCTAATTGAACGGAGGCGGAGGCAGCGCCGGAGGCCTCCGCCGGGACCGGCTCGGGCGGCTTCTCGCCCAGGGCGCGCTGCACGGCGAGGAGGAAGTCGTCCAGTTTGATCGGTTTGGTGAGGTAGGCGTTCACCGCCAGGCGTTCCGCCTCGGCCCGCGTCTGGGCGCTGGGATGCCCGGTGATGATGATGGCCTGGGCCTTGGAGTCCATGCGACGCAGGCGCTTGACGACGTCCAGCCCGCTCATGCCCGGCAGGCGCACGTCGGTGATGAGCAGATCAACGCCGCCGCGCCCGATTTCCAGGATGGCTTCCTCGCCGGACGGCACATCCACGATGATATAGCCGCGCCCGAGCGTATCGAGGGCTGAGCGCATCATGCGCGTGACGTCGCGCTGGTCGTCAACGAGCAGGATGTGTTTCGAGGCCATACCTTCAGGATTGTATCACAAGGAGGGATAGAAATAAAATATTCCACACAGCGCCAGCAGCACCAGCGTCACCACCAATCCGCCTTCCGGCCCGAACTCGCCGCCCGTCCAGAGCGCGGGGCCGGCGACGGTAGTCGTCGCGAGAGTCTGAAAATCCAGCCCGCTGACCGGAAAGCCGAACAGCGGTCCCTGCGCGTAGTTCCACATGAAGTGGCCGGCCATCGGGAGCCACAGGCGCCGCGTCACCCGGTACATCAGGCCGAAGGCCACGCCCGCCAGGGCGATGTTCAGAAAGGCCAGGACGCCGAAGTCGGGATTCAGGAAGTGGGCCAGGCCAAAGGACAACGAGGAAACCACGAGGCCCAGCCCCCAGCCGCGCCAGGCCATGAGGGTTTGCAGCACATAGCCTCGAAAGATGATCTCTTCCGCCGCAGCCGCGGGGAGCAGAGCCAGGGCCATGAGGACGAGCACGCCCCAGGCTCCCACCGCCTCGGTCGTCATCCGTATGCTGGCCCAGCCCAGCGTCAGATAGGCCCCAAGCACCGCGACCATCGCGGCCAGGCCAAGCAAGAGGCCCCACATCACCTCCCTGCCGAACGCGCCGCGCGCGAAGCCGAGATCACGCAGGGGCGCTTTGTCCAGCCAGGCGCGGAAGGCCCAGGTGATGCCCAGCGCCCAAATCAGCCCCGCGAAGGCCAGCAGGGCCAACAACGGCGGGGGGATATTCCCGGCGGCCAGGTCTTGACTCAGGCGGGCCGGGTCGCCGCCGGTCAGCGCCAGGCCCAGGGCCGCCGTGAGCGCGTAGATCACGCCGACCGCAACCTGCGCCAGAAACGAGCCAAAGAAACCGAGGGCCAGATAGAGCGCGACGCGCCAGGCCGGATGGAGTTTGCCGTCGAGGAGGAAGAGGCGGCGCATAAAGAAGTAGGGGCGTTCACCTGTGCCTGCGGCCCCAGCGCAGGCAATTGAACGCCCCTACGGGGATCATTCCACGCGCCGTAGGGGCGCACCCACGTGTGCGCCCGAGACGATTATTCCACGCGCCTGGGAGCGAGCTGGCAGCTCGCGCTACGCTAGGCGCACCCACGTGTGCGCCCGAGACGATTATTCCACGCGCCAGCAGGCGACCCAGTGGCCGGGGCTGACTTCCTTGAACTGCGGCTCTTCCTGCGCGCAGTGCGGCAGGGCCACCGGGCAGCGCGGATGGAAGCGGCAGCCGCTCGGCGGACGGAGCGGGCTGGGCACGTCGCCCTTCAGGATGATGCGCTCGCGCTTGAGCGTCGGGTCGGGGATGGGGATGGCCGACATGAGCGCCTGCGTGTACGGGTGCAGCGGGTTGCGATACAACTCGTCGCGGTCGGCCAGCTCTACCATCTTGCCCAGGTACATCACGGCCACGCGATCGGAGATGTGCTCGACCACGCTGAGGTTGTGAGCGATGAAGAGATAGGTCAGGCCAAACTCCCCCTGCAGCTCGCGCAGGATGTTGAGCACCTGCGCCTGGATGGAGACGTCGAGCGCGGACACCGGCTCGTCGCAGATGATGAACTTGGGGCGCAGGGCGAGCGCGCGGGCGATGCCGATGCGCTGGCGCTGGCCGCCGGAGAACTCGTGCGGGTAACGGCGGGCGTGATAGTCCTCCAGCCCGACTTTGCGCAGCGTCTGGATGACGACCTCGAAGCGCTCCTTGCGGCTGCCCATGCTGTGCACGAGCAGGCCCTCGGCGATGCTCTCGCCGACCGGCATGCGCGGGTCGAGCGAGGAGAACGGGTCCTGGAAGATGATCTGCATGTTGCGGCGCAGGGTTTTCAGCTCGCGGGGGTTGGCCCTGAACACGTCCTGGCCTTCGTAGACCACGGCGCCGCTCGTCGCCGGGATCAGGCGCAGGATGGTGCGGCCCACGGTGGTCTTGCCGCAGCCGGATTCGCCGACCAGCCCGAGCGTCTCGCCTTCCTTGATGGTGAAGGACACGTTATCCACGGCCTGCACCCAGGCCACCACGCGCTGCAGCAGCCCGCCCCGCATGGGGAAGTATTTGACCAGGTTTTTGACCTCGACCAGATCTTTCTTTTTGTTGCCGTTCTCTTCGACTTTCCAGTCCAACTGCGACGTCGTTGCCATCCGGTTCTCCTCGAATGTCATTTTCCAGCCAGCGGCGCGGTGTGCCCCTCGGCGCTGTGATACAGCCAGCAGCGGACCAGGTGATCGGGCGCGACCGGTTTCAAGTCGGGCAATTTGTCGGTGCAGATCGTCAGATTGTGCTCCACGCGGAACCGGCAGCGCGGGGCAAAACGGCAGCCGGAGGGCAGGTTGACGAGGTTCGGCACCGAGCCGGGGATAGTGTCGAGCTCGTCTTTCACGATCCCCAGGACGGGGATAGAGCCGATCAACCCCTGCGTGTACGGATGTTTCGGCTCGGCGAAGAGGGTCTTCACGTCGGTCTGCTCGACGATCTGGCCCGCGTACATCACGGCCACACGCTCGCACATCTCGGCGACCACGCCGAGGTCGTGAGTGATGAGGATGATCGAGGCCTGCATCTTGGTGCGCAGCTCGCGCATCAGGTCGAGGATCTGCGCCTGGATCGTCACGTCGAGCGCGGTCGTCGGCTCGTCGGCGATGAGCAGCTCCGGCACGCAGGCGAGGGCCATGGCGATCATCACGCGCTGGGCCATGCCGCCGGAGAGTTCGTGCGGGAAGGCCGTGGCGCGGCGCTCGGCGTCGGAGATGCCGACCATTTTGAGGAGATCAATCGCGCGCCGCCAGCCGTCCTCTTTGCCCAGCGAGCGGTGGATGTCGAGGACTTCGGCGATCTGGTCGCCCACGCGGAACACCGGGTTGAGGCTGGACTGCGGCTGCTGGAAGATCATCGAGATGCGGTTGCCCCGGATGTGCACCATGTCGGCCTCGGCGAGCTTGAGCAAATCCTGGCCGTCGAAGACGATCTCGCCCTCGATCGTCTTGCCGGGCATGCCGATCAGCCGCATGATCGAGAGCGAGGTCACACTCTTGCCGCACCCCGACTCGCCCACCAGCCCCATCACTTCGCCGCGCCGGACGGCGAAGTCCACGCCGTCCACCGATTTGACCACGCCGTCCTCGGTGAAGAAATAGGTCTTCAGGTTTTTGACTTCCAGGATGTTGCCGTTCGTTTTGGTTTCAACTGCAGCCATATAATCCTCAGAATTATGATTTTACTTTCTGAGTCGGCGTCAACGGATGTTCAACGGATAAACGGATAGTGCGCGATAAATCCGTTTACACGAAGCGGTTTCATATCCGTTGACGCCGAGTCAAAATCATTTTCTTACATCTCTACAACTTCTCGCGGAGGAGCGCCTCGGCCCACGCCGCATCGCTCTCCGTCAGGCGCGGTTCGGGGGGCTGGCGGTAGTTCACGCGCCGGGCGTAACTGGCGCGCTCATAAATGCCGTCCAATAGCGGTTTAAGGTCCACCTGGGGTTCGGGTTCGCCGGGGCGCAGGGGGACCGGGAAGACCGGGATGGGGTCTCGCACCGCGAACGGGTAGAGCGCGGCGCGGGGGCGGTGCTCGTAGCGGCTGACGAGGAGGCGGTAATCGCTCGCCTGGCTGCCCGTCATGGGCATGGGCGGATGGGCGCGCAGGAGGTCAATTTCGATCAGGGCGGTGAACGTGGCGAGGAGCATGCGCCGTTTGATCTCGTATTCCTCCCGGTTCTCGCCAGGGCGCTTGTTAGTATAGGAGAGGACTTCGATGGCGGTGATCACCTCGTCGTCCACCGGGTCACGGATCTCCAGGTAGATTTGGCGTTTGTCCTCTTCCGGCTCGGGCAGCAGGACTTCGACGGCGGGAGGCGAAAGCGTGAGTGCCGCCGTGGCCTGGCGCGGCTCCGGGCGCCCCACGACGGCCACATCCGGTTTGCCCACGAACTGCCGCTGTGGGGTCTCGACGAGATACACGCGCTCCTCGACGGCGACGTAATACTTCGGGGCGACTATCGGCGCCAACGCGTCGCGCAGGGCGATAATCAGGCTATAGTGAACGTCCGGCCACAGGCTCGGTCGTTCCAGGTAGGGGTCCATGCCGGGGAAGGGGGAAGGCATCTGGTCTATCGCAGAAGCGCAGGGTGACCCTAGTATAGCCGGGAGGGGCGTTGCTGGCAATTAGAGCTTCAAGCGCGGGTCGAGCGCGTCGCGCAGGCCGTCGCCGACGAAGTTGAACGACAGCGCCCAGAAGAAGATCGGCAGGCCGGGGATGAGCGGCAGCCAGGGATGCTCGAACATGTAGGCCTGGGCGGCGGCCAGCATGTTGCCCCACGTCGGCGTCGGGTCCTGGATGCCCAGGCCCAGAAAGCTCAGCGCGGCCTCGGTCACGCCGTACGCGCCTAGCGCCAGGCTGGCCTCGACGATGATGGGCGCCATGGCGTTGGGCACCATGTGCCGGAAAATGATGTAGATGTCGTTGGCCCCGAGCGCGCGCGCGGCTTCCACGAACTGCTGTTCGCGCAGCGCCAGCACCATGCCGCGCATCAGTTGCGAGGTGACCAGCCAGCCGAACGCGGTCAGCACGGCGATGATCAGCACCGCCTGCCGCGTCTGGCTTTCCGGGAGGAGCATGATGCCGCTCATGAAGCGGATGATCACCTGCGGGATGGGCAGCGTCTCAGGATTTTGCAACAGGATGGACGAGACGATGAGCAGCAGGGGCAGCTGCGGGATGGTCAGCATGAACTCGACGAACCGGCTGAGGACGGCGTCCACCCGCCCGCCGTAGTAGCCGGAGATCGCGCCGACGGTCACGCCGATGACCGTGCTGGACAGGGTGGCGGTGACGGCCACCGTCACCGAGATGCGGGCGGCGTACACCAGGCGCGAGAGGTAATCGCGGCCTATCTGATCCGTGCCCAGCCAGTGCCGCATGCCGGTGCCCGCGCTGGTGGACAGGGGCGCGGCGAAGGAGTTGCCGACTTCGATTTCGTCCGGCCTGAGAGGCGCGATCTGCGGGGCGAAGACCGAGACGAGGAAGACGCCCACGACCACGACCAGCGAGACGAGGGCCAGCCTGTGCCGGCTGAAGCGCTGCACGACGATCTTGACCTGGTTCTGCTCCTCCGGCATCGCCTCCGCCGGGAGGATTTCGACGACTTTGGCTGTGGTGGTCATGAGGGGTGATCTCCTGATTAAGTCAACCGGATGCGCGGATCAACGACCGTATACAGCACATCCCTCAGCAGGGTGGCGAACACCGTCAGGACCGCCGTGATGAACAGCAGCGCCATCGCCACCGGATAGTCGTAACGCCCCAGCGCGTCAATGAACAGCCGGCCCATGCCCGGCCAGTTGAAGACCGTCTCGGTGATGATCGCGCCGCCGAACATGGCCGGGATGGCAAACACGACGATGGTCAGGAAGGGGATGAGGGCGTTGCGCAGCGCGTGGCGCATGATCACCACCTGCTCGATCAGGCCCTTGGCGCGCGCAGTGCGCACGTAGTCCTGGCGCATGACCTCCAACATGCTGGCGCGCACGTAGCGGCTCCAGCCGGCCACGTTGACCATCGCCAGCACGGCTACCGGCATGATCATGCGCAGCAGGTTGTCGGTCAGAGAGCCGGCGTCAATCTTGCCGACCAGCGGGATGACGTAGTCCTTGATCCCGACCGCATTGCCCACCGGGAGGTAGGGCCAGCCGACGCCGTGCAGGAAGACGCCGAAGAACAGGATCATCAAAATGCCGAAGAAGAAGGTCGGCATGGACTGCCCGATGAAGGACAGACTGGTAAAAAAGTAATCAAAGCGTGAGTACTGGCGCACGGCCGAGTAAATGCCCAGCGGCAGGCCGACCAGCAGCGACAGCGCGTAGGCCGCGCTCATCAGTTGCAAGGTGCGCGGGAAGCGCGTCTTAATCAACGTAGAAACCGGCCGGTCGCGCAGCATCTGCCACGACAGGCCGAAATCGCCAAACAGCACGCCCCTGCTCGTCCGCCGGCCCTTGAGGGAAGCCAGGGTGACATCCTCTCCGCAGCCGGTCATCACCGTGGCCGTGCGGCCATCCGCGCCCGTCACCTGCTCCTCGATCGGCTTGCGGCAGCCCACGACGAGATCGCTCCAATCCTCCTGGCCGCCGAGCGCGAGCGGGCCGTTTGGCAGGCCGATCAGCCAGCGCGTGAAGCGCACGGGGAGGATCAGGTCCAATTCAAAGTAAGCGCGGATGCGCGCCACGTCGTCGGCCGTGATGCGCATGCGGCCGCTCTGCTGGATCTCGGTGAG
>DATDRS010000448.1:0-10713 GCA_035291605.1 Anaerolineales bacterium
ACGCCGCCGGTCGGCACAATCTTGAGAAACGGCAGGGGCGCGAGCACGTCCTTGAGGTAGCGCGGGCCGCCCTGCTGGGCCGGAAACAGTTTGACCAATTCAGAACCGGCCTCATAGGCTTCCAACAATTCTGTAGGCGTGAAGCCGCCGCACAGGATGGGCGTGTTGCGATTGACACATTCGGCGATGACGGCTTTGCGCACCGCAGGCGTCACCACAAACTGCGCGCCCGAGTCAATCGCCGCGCGCGCGTCTTCGGGTTTCAACACGGTGCCCACGCCCACACAGGCCGCGTCGCCCAGCGCCTTCCGCGCGGCGGCGATGGCTTCCAGCGCGCCCCGGCCGGTGAGCGTGAACTCCAGCACGGTAATGCCGCCCGCCGCCAGCGCCCGCGCCACATCCACGGCGCGCGCATAATCGTCCAGCCGGACCACCGCCACGATTTTTTGGGTGAGGATTTGTTGAGTCGCTGACATGAGGATTGATCTTTCGTTGGCCGTTGGGGCGAAGCAATCGCGCTTCGGCGAATAGCCCAATGACGCTTTTGGGCGCGAATGCTTCGCCCTTACTTATCGCGCCACGTCGCGCTGCTCCTGCGCCATCACCGCGTTCAGCTCGGCGCGCGAAGTCAGCACGCGATCGCCGTATTGTGACAGCGCAATCGCCGCCAGCGCGGCGCCGCGTCGCAGGCCCTCCGCCGGATCGCCGTCCAGCCAGCCGTCGAGCGCGCCCGCCGCAAACGCGTCGCCGCTGCCGATGCGATCCACGATCTGCACGGGGAGCGCGGGCTGGAAGAGGAACGCCTCGCCGCGCAGGAGCGCCGCGCCCTTTTCGCCAAACGTGCCGAAGACGGTCTGCGCGCGCGTCAGCGCCTTCAGGCGCGTCATCAGACCGCGCGGCTCGCCCGAGCAGTCAAACAACAGCGCCGCGTCCGCGCCCTTGCAGAACAGCACGTCGGCCTCGGCGATCAGTGGGCGCAGTTTTTCACCCGCGGCTTTGGCGTCCCACAACTTGGCGCGAAAGTTCACGTCGAAGCTGACGGCGACCCCGGCCGCGCGTGCGCGTTGGATGGCCTGCGCCACCACCGCGTAGCAGGCATCGCTCAACGCCGCAGTGATGCCGGTCAGGTGCAGCGCGCGCGTGTCGAGCAGGTAACCCCAGTCCACGTCGTCCACCCTCATGCGCGCCGCCGCCGAGTCCGCGCGATCGTAGATCACCTGAATCGAGCGGGGCTGCGCCGCATATTCGATGAAGTACACGCCCAGCCGCTCATTGGGCGCGCGCTTCACCGCGGACACATCCACGCCGTCGGCGCGCAGGGCGCGCAGGATGCTGTCCCCCAGCGCGTGCTCAGGCAGGCGGCTCACCCAGCCCACGCGCCGCCCGAGGCGGGCCAGCGCCGTGCAGACGTTGCACTCCGCGCCCGCGATCTCCACGTCGAGCGAGCGTGTGTCGTCCAGCCGTCGGCCGGTTGGCACGCTCAGGCGCCACATGGCCTCGCCGAGGCTGACCATCTCAAAGCGCGGGGGGCGTGGTTGAGCGCTCATAGGCTCAGGCGAACTGCACGCACGAGGCCCCGGTCACGGCGGCGCGCGCCACTGGAGCGCCGAGCGCCTCTGATCCGGCGACCAATGGCAAGACGCACACCTCGTTGCTGTACTGATTCGCCACCAGCATGAAACGGCCGCCGGGCGCGAGTGCGAAGTTGCGTGGCCAGTCCCCGCCGCACGGCGGCGCCGCTACGGATGTCATCCGCCCATCCAGGCCGATGTCGAACACCGCAATGCTGTTGTGACCGCGATTGGAGACATAGAGCCGGTGGCCGCCGGCCGAAACGTGGACGTCGGCGACGATGTTCTCCGGCGCGCCGGGCGGGAGCGTGGGGAGGGTCTGCCGCTCGCACAGCGCGCCGTTCGCCGCATCGTAGTCGTACAGCGTCACCGTACTGTCCAGTTCATTCGCCGCGTACAGGAACTCGCCGTTGGGGTGAAAGGCAAGGTGCCGTGGCCCCGCGCCGGGCCGCGTGTTCACGGAGGCGTGCGGCAAAAGCTTGCCGGCCGTCCCGTCAAGTTTATAGATGACGAGTTGATCAATGCCGAGATCCGCCACGACGACGAAACGGTTGTCTGGCGTGACGGCGGCCGAGTGCACGTGCGGGCCTTCCTGGCGCGCAGCGTGGGGGCCGGCGCCGCGATGCTGAACGAAGTCCGCCATCTCGCCGAGCGAGCCGTCGGGCTGGATGGGGAACAGGCTCCCATCGCCCGTGCCGTAGTTCGAGACAAACAGCCAGCGGCCCGCCGCGTCAATCTGCAAATGGCAGGGCCAGTCGCCGCGCGTGGACTGTTGGTTGAGGGGCTGGATCGTTAACGGCTCGCGCTCGAAGCGCAAGGCCCAGACCGAGCCGAAGGCGCCGTCGTTCCCCTGGCTCGTCTCGCTGACCGCATACAGCCAGCGCCGGTTGGGATGCACGACGAGGAAAGACGGGTTGGCGATGCCGGCGAACGATCCGCAGGCCGTCAGCGAACCCGTGGCGTCGTCGAAGCGAAAGGCGTGGAGGCCGGGTTCAGTCGCGGCGACGTAGCCGCTGGCGAAGAGGAGGGGTTGGGTTGAGGGAGTCATAGTGTTCATCTCTTCAGGTCTTGATCGTCGTCATCACCAGTTGGTGACCGAGCCATCACTGCGCCGCCAGTGCGGCGCCTCCCAAAACTGCCACGCATGTTTCTGCGCCAGGGCCTCGTCAAGCTCCACGCCGAGGCCGGGCGTCTCGGGTACGGGGAAACTGGTGTCCGCCAGCCTCGGCTGCACCGGGAACAGCGCCTCGGCGTCGTCTACGCCGCCCTGGCCGTAATACAGGTTTTCGGTCTGGGTGACGCGCACTTCCAGCCAGGCGAAGTTGGGCGCGGCCGCCGCGAGGTGAATGGTGGCGGCCGTGCACACCGGGCCGAGCGGGTTGTGCGGCATCAGGTCAATATAATGGGCCTCGGCCCAGCCGGCCACTTTCATCGCCTCCGTGAAGCCGCCGACGTTGCAGATATCCAGGCGGGCAAAATCCGTCAGGTGTCGTTCAATGTAGGGTAGGAACTGCCACTTGCTGGCGAATTCCTCGCCGACGGCAAACGGCACGTCGGTCAGCCTACGCAGCGCCTCATAGGCTTCGGGCGTCTCGTTGCGGATCGGCTCTTCGATGAAGTCCAGCGTGCCCTTCGGCATGCGCTGGCAGAAGGAGGCGGTCTCGGCGATGGACAGGCGATGGTGATAGTCAATCCCCAGGACAATCTCGCTGCCGCACGCCTCCCGCACCTTCGTCAGCCAGTGGGCCGTCGCCGGAATGCTCTCGCGCGGCTCGAAGATATCCGACTCTTTCACGAACCCGCCTTCGCTGCCGGGCATCATGGGCGCCGTGCGAATCACTTTCCAGCCGTGCGCCATCAGCAGTTTGACGTCGTCAATGAGCTTGGGCCCGGCCCCGCTTGCCGTCGCAAAGCACGGGATCTCGTCGCGCTGCTTGCCGCCCAGCAGCTGATAGACGGGTACGCCGAGCGCCTTGCCGACGATATCGTGCAGCGCGATGTCAATGGCGCTCTGCGCCGCGAGCAGCACGCGCCCGCCCTCGAAGTATTGACTGCGGTACAACTCCTGCCAGAGGCGGCCGCGCTGCATCGGGTCTTTGCCAATGAGGAACTGGCGAAAGTGCTGGAGCGCGCCGATCACGGCCAGTTCGCGTCCGCTCAGGCCGGACTCGCCCAGGCCGTACAGCCCCTCATCCGTTTCGACTTTGACGACGAGTTGATTGCGGCTCCCCACCCAGACCGGGTAGGGCTTGATGTCGGTGATACGCATGGTGTGCTACTCCGCGTGCCTCCAGCCGAGCAGGCGCTCGGCCTTGGCGCAATTGAAGAAACCGTTGTCGCCGGACAGATCGCCGCGAATCTCGGCGTTTGGATAATGCTTGCGCGCCAACGCCAACGACGGCGCATCCGCCACGGTGCGCGGCGCGACAATGTAGAAGACCTCGTGGCCGGTGTAGTCGGCGGTGAGCGAGAGCAGGCAGGCGCGGCTGGCCTCGTCGAGCAGCGTGTAGGCCCAGAGGTGGCGGATGACGGCGTCGCCCAGCAGCGCCGTTCCCTGAACCGCGCGCTCGCGGCTGTCTAACAGCCAGTGGAAGCGCAGGCTGGCGATGCGCATCCACGCGTAGCGGCGCGCAAACGCATCGGCCTGCTGCTCCAGCACCCACTTGGAGAGGCTGTAAGGGTCTTCGGCGTAGGTGGGATGTCGCTCGTCCAGCGGGAAATAATCGTAACGCGGCGCTCGGCTGAACGCGCCGCCGATGGCGTTGATGGAGGAGGCCAGGCACACGCGCTGGATGCCCAACGCCGCCGCCGCGCTGAGCGCGTTGTAACTGCTGATCGTGTTGTCGGCGTACACCACCGGATCGGGGTGGTTGATGGGCGCGCGGATGGCGGCCAGATGCACGAGCGCGTCACAGCCGCGCAGGCTGGCCACGAACTCGCCGAAGTCGCGCGTGTCGGCGATCAGGCGCTCCAACGGCCGCGCGGAGAGGGAAAAGGGTTCGGAGGGCAAAGCGCGGTCAATACTGACGACCGAATGGCCCTGCTCGAGCAGGTACGGGATCAGGCTGCGGCCCATATCGCCATTCCCGCCAGTGACTGCGATTTTCATAGGGTTTCCTCAGTTGGTAAGGTACTGGAGCGGGACTCCGCGGGATGAATCCTCGCCTCGGCGGCCAGCACGTCGTTGGACATATCACTCATGTGGGCTTGCATCAATAGACGGGCCTGGGGTGCGTCGCGCGCTCGCAAGGCTTCGGCGATGAGGAGATGATAGCGCGCCGTGCGCACCGTCGTCTTTGGTTCCATCAAGACCAACTTGCGGCTCTCCAGAAACAGATCGCTGACGCCCTCGATCGTCCTAGACAGGATAGGGTTGCGCGCCGCGCGGGCGATGTGGCGATGAAACAGCACGTCCAGTTCAGCAAAATCGCCGCCTTGCAGGGCTTCCTCTTCCATTTGGTGAGCAAGCCCTTCGATGTCAATGAGCTCTTTATCGGTGCCGCGCTCAGCAGCCAGGGCCGCCAATTCCGGCTCCAAGATACGGCGGGCTTCAGCCAGGGCCGCCAACAGCCCAGCGCCCACATCCCGGAAATGGCTGGACAACTCGGTGGAAGGGCGCGAGGCTGCCACATAGACGCCGCTCCCATGCTTGATCTTCACCAGCCCGATGGATTGAAGCGACCGCAGCGCCTCGCGCACTGAACCTGTGCCGACGTGCAGCTCTTTCGCCAGTTGGGTGATGCTGGGCAGGCGCGCGCCGGGCAGCCAGTCACCCTGGCGGATGCGCTGCTGGAGCTCCTTGAGAACGGCGCGATAGACGCGCGTGCCGCGCGCGGGGGCTTCGCCCTGCGGCTCCGCGGGCGTCAACGGAAAACCAGGAACAGCCGAGGGGGTTGTGTCGCGCGTCATGGGCGGTGAGCCGCGTAGGGCATGAATCTATTTGAACGCGAGTTCCCAGATAGCGCCATCCGGACTGAATTCGAGCACGTAGAGGCGATTCTCAATCATCACCGCGTCAATCGGGTTTTTGAAATCGCGGGCGATCTGCGTCGTAATGGAGGCGTAGTTGTCGCCCTGTTTGGTCAGGCGCAGGTGGAGCAGGTCCTGGCCCTGATCGGTGAGCGTGCCGCCGGCCGCGCCCCAACTTAAGAGAAACGCGCTCAATGCGTTGCCCTCGCCGCGCAGGTCGGCGGGCAGAGTGGGGGCGGTGATGAACACCAGGCCCAGCGGCGAACGGTGCGGCGTGAAGGTGTGCAGGGGCTTGCCCTCAGCGTAGGCGTCGTATTCCTTGCCGTCTTCCCCGCGATACCTCATCGCATCCGGGCCGAGGTTGATGACGGGATCGGCGAAGGCGCCGGGCGGCTCCGGAAAGCCCGGATCGTTGCCATAGGTTCCGGTCTTAACCGCCATGAAATCAGAAGATAGGCGCATGTCTTTACGGCTATCGTAGTCGGCGAACTGCTGGGGGTTATCCTGGTTGCCAAAGCGCCACGGAAAACCGTAGTGCTGCCCCTCGCGGATCCAGTTGAGTTCGTCGGGATAATCGGCGTCGGGGCCGTTATCCCCCACGAACAGTTCGCCATTCGGGGCGAACGCTGGATCGTAGGCGTTGCGCGTGCCTCGAGCGAAAACCAGCCCTTGCGCGGCTGACGCGGTTTCGTCATTGGGCAGCGCCAGGTCCACGGCATTGGCCGGGAGGCGGAAAATCTTGGCGGTGAGGGCCGCTTCCCGCGCCTCTGGGAAGGCGCCGTCGCTGCTCTGCACTTCGCCGTGGTCGGTGCGTGAGCCGCTGTTGACGAACACCCACTGGCCGTCGGGGCTGACGACGATCCCGTTAAACAGATGGTCGAATTGCGTGTTGCTCATGGGATACGGCTCAGTGGAGGCGAGCGTCGCCCACGTAAAACGCCCGGAGGCCGCGGCGACGCCTTTGCGGATCACGGCCTGTGTGTGAGTCTTGTCGGTCTGCCGGTTAGCGACCACGAATAGCGCGCCATCCGGTCCAAACGCCATGCCCGCCGGAACGCCATCCGCGACCATCTCGACCACGCTGGCGACGCTGAACTTGGAGGCCGATTCGGCTAGCGTGACGCGGTACAGGCCATCGGACGGGTGGAGGAGATACACCTCCCCATTGACCGGATTACGCGCCAGCCGGATGTAGCCGCCGCCGACATAGGTGACTTTGCGCAGCTGGATGTCATCGCGAAGTAGTACGGGGCCATCCGGGATCGGTTGTCGTTCAACTTTCGGCGCGGGAGAGGGCGCCGTCGGCGACTGGCATGCCACGACCACTGCGACCATCAGCCACACGGCCAGGACGCGCCACGGCGAGCCGGCGTGTGTTCCTGATAGGGGAAGATTTTTACGCATGCGGTCTCCAAGCAAGGTCATTGATTGGATTGAAACGTACGATGGATCAGCGCGCCTTGATGATTGGCCTCCAGCGCCAGAACCTGATCGAATTGAGATTGCGCTTCCGTCCCGTGGCCCAGTCCCAGGTGTCCCAGCGCCATCATATAGTGGCAGTGAATGCGGTTGCGCTGGTTCAGGTCTTCGTCAAACACCAGAAAGGTGGGGAGGGATACGGCGAAGTAATCCATCTGCACGTCGTCGTTCAGGTGCGACTGGCCGTAGTCCACCAGCTTCTGGAAGATGCTCCGCGCTTCGTCGTCCCGGCCCAGTTTCTGCCGCGCGAGGCCCTGGTAAAAGATCATGTCCGGCGGCTGGTCGTTGTAATACATGGCCGAGGTCGGCTCGCCCAGGCCGGTGGCGGCCTTCTCAAAATACTCACGCGCTTTGGCGGCGTCGCCGCGCCCCTCGTGCGCCAGGCCGAGATCGTAATAGATGTTGTTCTCCTGCGCGTTGAGCAGTTTGCCCTCGCCCAGATTGTGCGGATAAACCAGAGCGTGCTCCAGATGCTCCACGGCTTCTGAGTATTTGCCCGCCTCAATCAGAGCCTTAGCCTGCTCAACAAGGCTGATGATGTACTGGCCGGTGGTCTTACCCTCGCCGCCCTCCCACGGATGGAACTTGCGCGCCAGCAGCGCGGCGTAGGCTTCGGCGTGCCGCCCGTGCATATTCAACAGCGCGATGTATTCGATGGTCAGGTCGTCGCGCCGCTCGACGAGATGGAGATGCTGTTCCAACCGCGCCAGCCGTTCCTGCGGCGGGCGGTTGAGCTTCTTCTCCAGTTGATCGAGTTCAAACAGCACACGCGCGTCGTCCGGGTTCAGCGCAAAAGCGCGCTCGTATGCCTCGTGGGCGCGCGCCGGGTCGCGCAGTTTGTTGAAGTACGCCAGCCCGAGGTTGCGGTGCGTGGCCGGGTGGTTCGGATCGAGACCGCGCGCTTTCTCCCAGCACTCAATCGCTTCGGCGTAGCGGCGGTGCGCGTACCAGAAGTTGCCGAGGTAATACGGCGCGCGCGCGTCCGCCGGGTTCACCTTCATCGCATCCTGCAAAACCGGCGCACTCTCCAGCCGGTGCGGGAAACAGTAGTCGGGCGACAGGGCGGCGGCCTGCTTGAACGCCTCCAACGCGCCGGGCCGGTCGCCTTTTTGCAAGCGGCAACCGGCGATGAAGTATGCCGTCAGCGGCTCGCGCTTGGGTGAGGTTTCTAACACGCCGATGGCGTCGTCGAACAGCCCGGCGTGCATATAATCTAGCCCGATCTCGACGTGGACGCTGGCGTTGCCCCGGGCCAGCTGCGCGAACGACTCATCCCCCGCCAATACCTTGCGCTCCCACATCACGCCGAAGTCCATCACGTCCAACTCCAGCGCGAGCGCGGCTTCTTTCAGCGCTTCGTCCTTCCGTCCCAATTGGCGCAGCAGCGCAATCTTGAGATGGCGGGCTTTGTGGTGCGACCCGTTGCGGCGCAGGACGTTGTTGGCGAGTTCCAACGCCTGCTCCGCGTCGCCGAAGCGAGCCGCCAGCCGGGCCAACTCGAAGTAAGCGGCGTCCTGCCACGCGGCGTTCCAGACGGCCTTGTAGAAAGCCTCGAACGCCTCACGGTAACGGCCCTGCATCTTCAGCGACAAGCCGAGGTTGTAGTATGGCTCGCCGTCATAGGGGTTTGGGTTGCGGCGCGTCAGGCTTTCGAGGGCCTTGCGGAAATAGGGCTCGGCCTCGGCGAACTTGCCGCGCCGATAGAGCAATCGCCCCATCGCGTTGTTGCACCGGCTGTCGAACGGATCGCGGCGCAGGGCTTCTGAGTAGTATGGCTCCGGCGCGTACGTGGCGTGGCGGTATTGCTCCAGATGCAGGCCGGTGAGGAATAGTTCTTCGTTCGAGGCGATTTCGACGGGTAGTTTGGCCGCAGTGGCCGGGGCAGGGATGGGGGCTTTCTCGTCAGGCAGAGGCGTAAACGAGATCAGTTCGCCGCCGGTGTGCGCGTCAAGGACGCGCAGGGTGACCCGCTGCGGCCGCGTGTTCTCAGGCAATACGACCGATTCCATCAATACCTGCTCAGGCGAGAGCGCAGCGATCCGTTCCCACACGACGCCCCCCTCCCGCCGCAGTTCCACGTGGACCTGGCGCGGCTGAGTCACGTACACGCCGACTTTTGCCCGATCGCCCTCGAACTCGAGGTTCACCACGGCGTCTTTGCTCGCGTTCTTCGCCGGGCCGATGAGCTTATAGGGCATGAAAACTTGCGTGAAGCACTTCTCTTCACCCGGCATCAGCCAGGAGAAGTCGGGTTGGTTGTCGGTGAAGGCGCCGCACATCAACTCGATGTACGGCCCGTCCTCGTCGGTGAGCTGCCGGTCCCACGCCTGGCCGAAGTCGCCGTTGCCCCACGTCCACTGCTTCTTACCCGGTACAAGGTGATGATTGGCGATGTGCATCATGCCCGCCTGCGGGCCGTGGTCATAGTCGCCGACGAAATCGAAATCCGAGTGATAGGCCATGTAGGAGGTGGGCACGGGGATGTTCTTGTAACGGGAAATATCTGTTCCCGGACTGTAATTGACCTTATAATAGGTGCCAGTCGCGATGGGAAAGTCCGACACATCACGCCTGCCGTGATCCATCACCGCGTGTACGTCAGGGGGGAAGACAGACTGATAGGCGTCGTTGACGTGCACGGCCGGGTTGGCCCACCAGAGAAAGGTTTGCGGTTCACTGGTGCGGTTGTACAATTGCACCTTGATTTCCAGGTACGCCCGGTCGGGGTAGAGCGTGAAGCCGTGTAGGCCCTTAGTGAAAAACATGCGCTCGATTTCCGAGCACCACACCGTTTGGCTGCCGTCAGTGTCTTCAATGATGCGCCAGTCCACCGGGTCGAAGGTGCTGGGGCGGTGGTGCTGGGGCCAGTTGAACTCGATGCCGCCCGAGATCCAGGGTCCGGCTAACCCCACCAGCGCCGGTTTGATGACGCGGTTATAATAGATAAAGTGATACCCATTGGTCTTGTCTTGCGCCATCTGGACGCGCCCACCCAGCTCGGGCAGAATCATGATCCTGAGATAGCGATTTTCAAGAAACAGCGCCGTGTATGGTCGCTCAGTCTTCTGGTCCAGCACGCGGTCGATCACCGGGTAGGGATAGACCACCCCGCTGCTGCCCTGATAAACGCGCTTCTCCAGGAACATCGGATTCTTGTCGGGCTGTCCAGTGCCATAGGTCGGAATCGTGATGGTTTCAGCCCATGCCCTGACGGTATCCGAGGTTGAGATCATGTCAGCGATTCCCCAAATAGATATGACGACTGAGCGACAGATGCCAATGCATAGTTGACATAGAACCACAGGTCGCCTAAAATTCTATCCGCTCACACAAAAAAAGGCAAAACCCCGCCGAGAAGGAGGCGCCATCCAGACAATACTCATCACATCTCTTCGCCGCAATGAGAAGGCAAGCCGACCACTAACTATTTGGAGGAGAACTAAATCATGACCAAGTTCAAGTTTCTCAACGCCCTCGCGCTTGTCGCGCTGGTGCTGGCCGCATGCGGTGGCCCGGCGACGACAGCCGCCCCCCAAGCGACCCAGCCCCCCGCAGCGACTCAACCCCCTGCAGCCACTCAGCCCCCTGCAGCCACCCAGCCCCCTGAGGGTGGTTTGAAGGAAGTCCCCCGCAACCAGACGCTGGTGATGGGTTGGAGCGTTGCCTCGCCCCTTGGCGTGACCAACCCGTGGGC
>DATDRS010000449.1:0-3649 GCA_035291605.1 Anaerolineales bacterium
GGCCGAGGGACTGTTGGACGGGCAGGCTTGGCCCGCCGCGCCGCCCATCAATTACTTATTGCAGGCCGCGCTCGAAGCGACGGAGGAGGCGATCCTCAATTCGATGTTCGCGGCGGAGACGATGACCGGGCGGGACGACCACGTGCGCCACGCCCTGCCCCTAGAGGAAACCGTTGCGATTTTGCAGAAGTATGGGCATGCCGAAGCGCGGCTGCCGTCGGGCTTTGACGCCGAACGATAAACCCACTACAATCTTGTAGTACATCGAGCGCAAAGCAATGCCGACCCATTCCTCTGCCCATCGCTCGCCTGGTCAAGCCACCGAGAAACTCCTTGGCGAACTCGAACTTGCCATTATGCGTGTGGCGTGGGGTCGCCCTTCCGTTACCGTGCGTGATGTGCTGAATACACTCACAAAGAAGCGCGCGCTGGCATACACGACTGTGATGACGGTCATGGGGCGGCTGGCTGAAAAAGGCTTGCTCGTAGCCGAGAAGCGCGGCAAGACGCATCACTACCGCGCCGCGCTGACCCGCGAAGAATTCGAAGTGCAGGCCGCCGGAAAAGTTGTCTCGTCCCTGCTCGCCGATTTCGGCGGCGAAATTGCACTCAGGCAGTTTGTCGAGAAATTAGCCGATACGAATCCCGATCAACTCGCTCGACTGGCTGAACTGGCCCAGCAGGCGCAGGAGGAGCAGGATGACCGCTGAAGGACGCTACCGCTCCCTGCTGTTTCTGTTCGGTTTCATCGCCGCCTGTACGATTGTGTCGGCCTCGCGCTGGCCGATCAGTAGGCTGATCCCGCTGTGGGCGGTGTGTTGTCAGTTCATGCGTGGGCGCATGGGCAACGAAATGGTGTCGTCGCCAATCCTGTTAGCCGTTGCGATGCTGCTAGTCATGGGCCTGGGCACGCTTGCCGCTCGCTTGTGGAAGACTTATGGCTTCGCCTCCGGTCTTAACACCGCTGCGGTCGCCGTGCTGCCCACCCGCCTCGCGCACATTCTCGCTGACCTGGGCTTGGCGCAGCACACCGTCGTGCTGGCGAGCGAAATGCCTCTCGCCTTTTGCTTCGGCTTGTTGCGCCCCCGCATTTGCCTCAGCACCGGCTTAGCTGACGTCCTCAGCGGCAAAGAACTCACAGCGGTGCTTCTGCACGAAGACTATCACCGCCGTCATTATGATCCACTCCGCACATTGATGGCAGAGGTGTTGGCGACGACGCTATTTTTCCTGCCCGTCGCGGCAGAACTGCGCGACCTGTTCCTGACCTCAACCGAACTTGAAGCCGACCAGTCTGCCGCGCACCTCGCCGGGCGGCCGTCCCTGGCCGGGGCAATGCATAAGCTCCTCACCCATCCCCTGGCCGTGAGCCTCCCCGCCCCTGGCATTTCCGGCCTCAGCGCGAGCGAGGCCCGCGTGGCCGTGCTGTTGGGCGACCCCGTTGCCCCTCTACGCCTTTCCTCCCACAGCCTGATCACCAGCAGCGCCATCCTCATGCTGGTGTGCGTGTTGGCCTGAAGCCCGCGCTCTCAGCGTCCCCTAATTTGACACTCCCATTCCAATCTACTACAATATAGTAGTAATTCTACCGAGATTGTTGGCATTAGCCCGCAAGACAATCACCGTGAAGCGAAAGAATGAGAGTCAAATCGCTATTTCGGTTGCCCTGGCGCTGGCGCTTGTCATAGCCACAGTGGCTTGTGGGAGCCGAGCAGCCTCTTCCCCCGGCGCATCCGAAGAGTATGAAGGCGCTGCGCTCGACAGCCTGGCGGCGGATTTCCGGCTGGTGGATCAGAACGGGGCGATCGTGACGCTGTCCGATTTCCGAGGTCAGGTTGTTGTTCTCACGTTCATGGACAGCCAGTGCAAGGAGACCTGTCCCTTGACCGCCGCCCATTTACGCCGGGCAAATAAAACACTCGGGGATAAGGCGGCTTCTGTAGCCTTCATCGGAATAAATGTCAATGTTGAGGCCAACACCGTGACGCAGGTAGGGACTGCCACAGAGCAATGGCGACTGGACGAAATCCCGACGTGGCATTTCTTGACGGGGAGCGCCGAGGAACTTGAACCCATCTGGAAAGGATACGGCATCGCTGTCCTGCCTGCGCCGGAAAACGGGGAGATCGTTCACACGCCGGGCGTCTATCTCATAGATCAAAAGGGGCGGATGCGGTGGTACATCTCCACGCCGTATGACGAAACAGGCGCGCCGCAATGGACAGCCCCTTTGAGCGACCTGCTGGTCAAGCACATTCAAGCGCTTTTGAGCAAAGGATGAAGTCTGGAGTGACACGCCGCCGATTTATCTGGATGTCTCTGTTGGCCCTATGGCTCGTAGCCTGCGCTGTGAATCCTTCCGGCCCGGCGAGATCGAGCATGGACAGTGGAATGATGCAACGCCACATGGCCCCTATCCCTGCCGAGTATGCGGACTTGACTAACCCGTTAGCAGCGGACGCTGAGTCGCTGGCGCGAGGCAAAGAGATCTATCAAACCAATTGCCTGGCCTGCCACGGCGAACAGGGTCTTGGCGATGGACCAGCCGCCGCCAACCTCAACCCGGCCCCGGCCTCCATCGCGCATACAGCTCAGATGCTTTCCGACGCTTACCTGTTCTACCGCATCAGCGAGGGCGGCGGCTTCGCCCCGTTCAACTCGGCTATGCCTGCGTGGAAGGACAAGTTGAGCGAGGATGAGCGATGGGAGGTAATCAACTATGTTCGCTCACTCGGCGGCAATGGCATGATGAACGACGGAGGCATGATGGAGGGAGGTGAGATGATGGGCGGAGGCATGATGATGGGAGGTGGAGTGATGGCGTACAGGCTGGGCTGGATGCTGCTGGGGTGGGTGCTCGTCCTCGCCGTGCTGGCGGCGGTCGTCGTCGGCCTTGTGTGGGCGGGGCGGCGCGCGGGCGGAGCCTCCCGGCCACCGGAAACGCCGCTGGATATTTTGAAGCGGCGCTACGCGCAGGGTGAAATCTCTGCCGAGCAATTTGAGGCGATGAAGCGACGCCTCAGCGAGAAGTAGAGGCAACTCAATGGTGTGAGAAATGAAACGAATCAGCCTTGCTTTCCAGACTCTAACCTTGCTGAGCCTGTTACTACTCACCGCTTGCGGCGCGAACACACCTGCGGCCCTCACGCCGACGGTGAGTCCCGCGCTTCACCCCAGCGACTCCGTTGCGCTGGCTTACGATCCGAGCGATGGGAACCTGCTCAAAGCAGACCGGGATGGCCTGTTTCGCTGGCGCGCCGACGGTCGTTGGGAGAGCGTTTCTACACCGCAGACTCCCGCCTTGTCCGGCGTGGTCGTCAATCCTGAGCAACCAGCGATGATCTACATCAGCGGCCCCGGCCTCGGGGTGATGCGCTCCGACAACGGCGGGCAGACTTGGCAAGCTCTGAATACCGGCTTGTCCAGCCTCGACGTGACCGCGCTCGCTTTGCACTCGTTCCGACGCCAGACGTTATACGTTTGGCTCCGGGGCATAGGAATTTACCGCACCGAGGATGGCGGCGCACACTGGGCGCGGATGCCCGATGAAGGCCCGCCGGACAAGGACGTGCGCGGCCTCACGCATTCGACTCTGCCGGGGAGCATGAACACTGGCTGGTTGTATGCCGCTACGCCGACCGACGCATAC
>DATDRS010000450.1:0-2492 GCA_035291605.1 Anaerolineales bacterium
TTCCCCTACTCTCGTTCTCCCTCCTCGCTCCTCGGAGGCCGCTATGAGCGCCACTGCACAATCCCCAACCCGGACCCGCCTACAAGGCCGAGCGCTCTCGCTTGCCCGGCTCGCCTGGTCCCTGTGGGCGCTCTCCGTAGCGCTCGTCGCGCTCCGATTGCTTCTTCAGTACCTGAACGATCCCGCCTCGTTTTTAGGCAACGTCTTCAAAGTGCTGTCCCTGGCGTTCGCGACGGTGGGGGCGCTGATTGCCTCGCGCCGCCCTGAGAATCCCGTCGGCTGGATTTTCGGGGCTGGAGGACTCCTGATCGCGCTGTCTGACTTCGCAGAGCAATACGCGGTCTACGCGCTCGTCACGCAGCCTGGCGCGCTCCCGGGCGGTGTGATGATGACGTGGATCAGATTGTGGGCCAGCACGCTCGGCTTATCCCTCATGTTCACGTTCACGCTCCTGCTTCTTCCCAATGGTCGGCTGCTATCTCAGCGCTGGCGGCCTGTGATGTGGCTCGCCATTGGCGCAATGGGATTGACGACCATTACGGCAGCGCTCCAACCAGGTCCCTTTTGGTTTATGCCATCCGTCAACAACCCGCTTGATATCGGAGGTGCGATAGGGGTATTCCCGTGGGTGGAGGGGATCGTCGGTGTTCTCCTTCTAGCCCTAGTGGTCGCCTCCGCCATTTCCTTGATCCTGCGCTTCCGCCGTGCGCGGGGGGAGGAACGACAGCAACTCAAGTGGATCGCCTACGCGGCCGCCCTCCTCATCCTCTTCACCATCGTCGCCGTACCCATCGCAAGCCTCCTGCCTCAATACCAACGCGCTGTGGACGCGGCGGAAGTCCCTGTCTTTGTTGCCCTGCCCATCGCCGTGGGCATCGCCATCCTCAAGTACCGCCTGTATGACATTGATCTGCTTATTAACCGCTCGCTGGTCTACGGCGCGCTCACCATTCTGCTAGCCGCCCTCTTCGGCGTCAGCCTGATGGCGATCTCGCAGGTCTTTCAGAATTTCGCGGGCGGGCCGCTGGTAGCGGTGGCCGTGTCCGCGGGGGCGTTTGGAATAATCTTCCAGCCCGCCCGCCGCCGCTTGCAGCGTTTCGTGGATCAGCGTTTCTATAACATCCAGATTGATTACCAGAAGACGCCTCCCAACCTCTCCGCCTCGACCAGCGCGACCCAGGTGCTCAAGCAAACCCGCTTTGGCGCGTACGCCGACCTCGCCCTGATCGGGCGCGGCGGGATGGCCGAAATCTACAAGGCCACGCATCCCACGCTCGGCCTACCGGTCGCCATCAAACTCCTCCCCGCAACCCTCGCCGCCGACCCCGACTTCCGCCGCCGCTTCACCCGCGAGGCGCAGGTCATCTCGCAGCTTGAGCACCCCAACATTGTCCGCGTCTTCGACTACGGTGAAGAAGGCGGAACACATTACATGGTGATGGAGTATCTCGGCGGGAAGGACGTAGGCGCGTATCTGCGTGAACGCAGACGGCTTGCGCTGGCCGAAGCCTTGCCCATCATTCACAATATCGCCAGCGCGTTGGACTACGCTCACGCGCAAGGACTGGTGCATCGGGACATCAAGCCGTCCAACGTCATGCTCGACCCGATGACTGTAAGGGCAGGCCTTGCGCCTGCCCCAGTGGGGGCGGACGTAAAGCCCGCCCCTACCTACCGCGCCGTCCTCACCGACTTCGGCATTTCCAAGATCCTCGGCGGCCATACGGCGATGACTCGCACCGGGATGCTGGGCACGTTTGACTACATCGCCCCGGAGCAAATCCAGGCTTCCGCGAACGTGGATGGCAGAGCGGATGTGTACTCCTTCGGCGTGATGGTCTATCAAATGCTGACGGGCGAACTGCCATTCAAGCACAGCAACGTCGGCGCGCTGCTTCTCGCCCACCTCAACCAGCCGCCGCCCGACCCGCGCGAGGTTGTGCCCGACCTGCCGGGCGACGCCGCTCACGCCATCCGCCGCGCGATGGCGAAAAACCCGGACGAGCGGTATGCGACGGCGGGTGAATTTGGGGCGGCGCTCGGCCTACTGTAAGGCAGAAAGCGAGGCAAAATGATCAAAACCGACAGCACCATCATCGCCGATCTGCGCCACATTGCCCGCACGCGTCAAGAGGTAGAGCTTCTGAACGTGTATAAGGGGATACCGATTTTGTATAAGGCCGCCGTCGAGAAAGTCGGGAATGACCGGGCGGTCGTGCGCTTTCAACAGCCGGAAGCGGTCTGCCTGACGCTGGAGAACAAGACGACGATCTTGACCGATTTGCTGGCCGGGCCGGTCAACGCGGCCGTGCTCTCGGTTGACCTCGCCGCCGGGAGCGCGGCGCTGGGAGAATTCCATTACGCCCACGCCAAGGTTGGCGACCGGATGACGCTGCGCGTCGCGCCCCACGACGCGGTGGAAGTGACGATCCAGAGCGGCCAACAGCGCGTGACGGGGTCTCTGGCCGACCTGTCCATGACAGGCATCGGGG
>DATDRS010000451.1:0-2895 GCA_035291605.1 Anaerolineales bacterium
TCTCACCCCCAGGAGGTCTGCCATGCTCGTCCCACTCTCCGTCCTCGAATTTCGTGACCGCGCTGAGATGTACTTCCGCGACAAAACAGGCGTGATTGACGGCGACAAACGCTTTACTTACGGCGAATTCGCTCAACGCACGCACCGCCTGGCGAACGCCCTGCGCAACCTCGGCCTCCAGAAAGGCGAGCGTGTCTCGTTCCTCACGTACAACACCCACCAGCTGCTCGAAGCCTATTATGGCGTGCTCGAAGCCGGGGCGGCGCTCAACCCCATCAACATCCGGTTGACGCCGCAGGACATCGGGTACATCCTGAATCACTCCGGCACACGAGCCGTCTTTTATCACAAGGATCTGGCCCCGCTGGTGCAGGGCGTCAAAGGCGCGCTGACGGAGACCAAGCACTTCGTGGTGATGGAAGGCGACCTCGACGGGCTGGCGACGCACGAGTACGAAGGCCTGCTGGCCTCCGGGTCCCCCGATTACATCCCGCCCGACTTCGACGAGAACGATATTGCCGAACTGTTCTACACCAGCGGCACCACCGGCAAACCGAAAGGGGTGGCGCTTACCCACCGCAGCCTGCACCTGCACTGCCTGTACTCCGCGCTGGGGCTGGGTGTGACCGACGACGCGGTGATCCTGCACGTCGTCCCGCTCTTCCACGTCAACGGCTGGGGCACGCCGCACACGCTCACCATGGTGGGGGGCACGCATGTGATGCTCCGCAAGTTCGATCCCGCGGCCCTGCTGGGGCTGGTGCAGCAGCACCGCATCACGCACCTGCTCGGCGTGCCGCTCATTTTCAACGCGCTGATCAACTTCCCCGGCCTGAGCCAGTACGATCTGTCGAGCCTGCGTTTCCTCGTCAGCGGCGGCGCGCCGGCCTCGCCCACGCTGATCAAGGCCATGCAGGAGAAATTGGGCGGCAATGCGCTCGCATTCGTCGGTTACGGGTTGAGCGAGACCACGCCCGTGCTCACGCTCGCGAAGCCGCGCACCCACCTGACTGCGGCGGAGCCGGCTGAAATGAAGCGGGCACGGCAGGCGATGACGGGCTGGTCCATTCCCGGCGTCCGCCTGCGCGTGGTGGACTCTAACGGCCACGACGTGCGGCCCGACGACCAGCAGATCGGCGAGATCGTCGCGCGCTCGAATGTGGTGATGGAGGGCTACTACAAAGACCCCGAGGCCACGCAGGCCGCCGTCCGCGACGGCTGGTTCTACACGGGCGACATGGCGACGATGGACGAGCAGGGCTACGTGCTTATCAAGGACCGCTCGAAGGACATCATCATCAGCGGCGGGGAGAACATCTCGTCGGTGGAGATCGAAAACGCGCTCTACGCCCACCCGGCCGTGTTCGAATGCGCGGTCGTGGCGGCCCCGGATGAAAAGTGGGGCGAAATCCCCGTCGCGCTCGTCGTGCTCAAACCCGGCCAGACAGCGGCCGCCGACGATTTGCTCGCCCATTGCCGCGAGCGCCTCGCCGGGTTCAAAGTGCCTAAGCGCATCGAGGTCCGCGAGCAGTTGCCCAAAGGCGGCACGGGCAAAATCCTCAAAGCCGAACTGCGCGAGCCGTTCTGGAAGGGGATGGAGAAGCGGGTGCATTAAACGTGTTGCGTATTGCGTAGCCCGTGTTTGACGGGCTACGCAATGCGGAATACGCAATACGTTCCCATGCGCGAGTGGCATCTTACCCACGATGACCCCATCACCCTGCGCCTCGCGGCGGATGTGCGCCTCACGCCCACCGATTACGCCGACGACCACATCTGGGAACTGTCACTCGCCGGGGGCGAGCCGCCGGCCCTGGCTCTGCGCACCTCTTATGGACTGCGCGCCCGCGATATGCGGATTTTCCCCTCGTTTGCCGAGGGCGATAGGACGGTTTCCGACCCGGCTGAATTCGCCTCTGCTCCCGTGGTGCGCGCGTTCTTCGTCAATTACCTCCGTTTGACGTTTGACCCGATCCCGACCCTGCCCGTCACTGCCGAATACTGGTGCCCCGACTCGCATTCCGTCGCCGGGCGTTTGACGCTGACTAACAACGGCGCCGAACCCCGCCGGGTTCAAGTCTGGCTCTCCGCGCTCCTCAAGCCGTTCGAAAATCCGCGCAACCTCGGCGCGGCCAAACGTGAAGAGTTCATGGCGCTCGAGGGCCACACCGGGGACCTCGACGTCACCGTCGTCCTCGAAGGCCTCGCCGAAATCGCCTCCGCGCCTTATCCGACTCTGTTCCGCACGTTCGAGATTGTACCCAACGAGACCATCTCTGTGCGCTGGGTCGAAGTGAGTCTCCCCTCTCCCCACGAGAGAGGGAGCGGGGGTGAGGGTGAGCAGCCGGCCGCAAACATCCTCCAACGCATCCGCTCCCTCCTCGCCCGCGAATGGGATGGCGAGTTCGCGCGCGTCGAGCTCGTCAACGCGGGTCTGCTCGACATCGAGACCGGCGACAAAGACTGGGACGCCGCCCTCGCTTTTGCCCAGACCGTCGCGCTTCGGTGCTATGTCGGCCCGACCGCGCACCTGCCGCACCCGTCCTTCATCTTCGTGCGCCACCCCGACAAGGGCTACTCGCCTAAGGGCGATGGCTCTGATCACAACTGGCAGTGGGATGGGCAGGTCGCCACCGAAGCCTACGTCAATCTGCCGCAGATCGTCTCCGCCGCGCCGGAACTGGCGAAGGGCGTCATCCGCAACTGGCTCGCCGTGCAAGGCCCCGACGGTTTCATTGACTGGAAACCTGGCCTCGGCGGCCAGCGCAACAGGGCCTTGTGTATTCCCGTCCTGGCCTCGCTGGCGTGGAGGCTTTACGAATACACCGAAGACCGCGATTTCCTCGCCGAGGTCTATCCCGGTTTGCGCCGTTTCCTCGACGTCTGGTTCACGCG
>DATDRS010000452.1:0-2085 GCA_035291605.1 Anaerolineales bacterium
GCGCAGGCGGGCTGGTTGCTGTTTGTGTTGCTCGCCCTCAGCCTGGCGCTGCCCGGTATTGCCCCCTACAGCCGACTCCTGCAGACTGTTTGTAACAGCGCTGACTGCCTGATCGGCCAGTTGACGCCGGCCGAGGCGCAGGCCGCTCTTGCCTCGGGATTCTCGCTGCCCGAATATGCCGATGTGGCAATCATCATCTACCTCTTTGCTTGCGCCTTCCTCCTCCTCACCGCTGTTGCCTTGATCTGGCGCAAGCCCAGCCATGGGGCGGCCGTTTGTGGGGCCTTCGCCCTGGCCGCCCTGGCGACCGGCACACTGGCCCAAGCCAACGCCCGCGCCGTTCCGGCTCTGGAACTACCGGCCCGGCTCATCCAGTTCGTCCAACTGTCCGCATTGCTACCCTTCTTCTGCCTGATCCCCGACGGTCGCTTTCGTCCGGGCTGGCTCCGTTGGGCGGCGCTCGCCGTCGTGCCGACCGCCGTCCTGGTCGTGTTCGATGTGGTTGGCCCTGCTGCCAGCCACGCCGTCGGCATCGTGATCGGCGCGCTCATCGTGGGCAGTGTCATCCATCGCTATCGCTCGTTGCCGGCCTCGCCACAGCAGGAGCAGGTGGCGTGGGCATTGGCCGCTGTCGCCCTGCTGGTCGCCGTGCAGTGGCTCGGAAGACCCATCCGGCCGCTGCCCCTACCGGCCATGCCGCTGGAGGCGCTCCCAGCAGAGTTCTTCTGGTTTTCGCTCTCCTCCGGCATGCTCCTGGTTGTTAGCGCGCTCACTTGCCTGGCGGTGGCCCTCCTGGGCGACGAACTGTTCCGGGTGGAGGTGGCGCTCAACCGCGCCCTGGTCTACAGCCTGCTCACCCTGTTCGTCGTCGGCGGCTACGCCCTGGTGATGGGCTACCTGTCGCTTATATTTCAATCCAGCGGCAGCCTGTGGTTCTCGCTGGTAGCGACAGGATTGGTGGCGGTATTCTTTCAGACGATCCGTGAACGGGTGCAGCGCTTCGTCAACCAGTTACTTTACGGCGAACGTGACGAACCCTACGCCGTTCTGGCTCGCCTGGGCCAGCGCCTCGAAGCCGCTTTTGAACCGTCCGCCGTCCTGCCGAGCATCGTCGAAACCGTGGCCAAGACCCTCAACCTGCCGTATGTCGCCATTGCGACTATGGAACACGGCGAGTTGACCGTGAAGAGTGAATGGCGCACGCCCGACGCTTCACCCTCCACGCTCAACGCTCCACTCATCACCATTCCCCTCATCTATCAGAATGAGCCGTTGGGTGAATTGCGTGTCAGCCCGCGCCGGGGCGAAACGACTCTGGCCGAGGCCGACCGCCGCCTGCTGGCCGACCTGGCCCAACAGGCCAGCGCCGCCGTGCATGGCGTGCGGCTGATGAATGACCTCCGCCGCCTCACCGCCGACTTGCAACGCTCGCGCGAACGCCTCGTGCTGGCGCGCGAAGAAGAACGCCGCCGCCTGCGCCGCGACTTGCACGACGACCTGGCGCCGACGCTGGCCGGCCTGGCCCTCACTGCCAACGCCATCGCAGATTTGATTCCGACCGATTCGGCCAAAGCCACCGCGCTGGCGAATGACCTCAACCATTCCATCCGCGCCGCCGTGAGCGACATCCGCCGCCTGGTCTATGATTTGCGCCCACCGACGCTGGACGAACTGGGATTAGTGGCCGCCATCCGCGAACGCGCCGCGCAATTCACTCAATCGGGGGACGGCCTCCGTGTGACAGTGGACGCAGACGAACTCCCGCCCCTGCCCGCCGCCGTCGAAGTGGCCGCCTATCGCATCGCGCAGGAGGCGTTGATGAACGCCGCCCGCCACGCGCAGGCGCACACCTGCCACATTCGCCTGACCTCCGCTGAGGCTCTACACATCGAGATCACAGACGATGGAGTCGGACTGGACGAAGCGCGGACGGCAGGCGTCGGACTCCGTTCGATGCAGGAGCGCGCGGCGGAACTCGGCGGTGAGTGTGTGGTGGAACGGGGAGCGAATGGGGGAACGCAGGTGTACGTGAGCATGCCGCTCTCGAAAGAAGCAGCCTATGAGCCCACTACGGATCCTGCTCGC
>DATDRS010000453.1:0-2348 GCA_035291605.1 Anaerolineales bacterium
TCTCTCCGCGTCGCCCTCCGCGCGCTGGCGGCCAACAAACTGCGCGCCCTCCTCACCATGCTCGGCATCATCATCGGCGTGGCGGCGGTGATCACCCTGCTCTCGGTGGGCAGGGGAGTGGAGCAGTATGTCACCGAGCAGTTTCAGGGCATCGGCTCCAACCTGCTGTTCGTCTTTCCCGGCGGGCCGGATGAGCAGGGCGGCGCCGGCGCAGGGGTAAACCGCGAGAAACCCCTTGTCAATCAAGATGCCGAAGCCCTGGCCGACCCCTACCGCGTGCCGAGCGCCAAAGCCGTGGCGCTGGAGTTCTTCGGCTTCGGCAACGTGGAGTACGGCCGGGAGAGCCTGAACGTGCAGGTCAGCGGGGTGAGCACGAATTACCAGGAGGTGCGCCAGTTCTTTGTCGAGGAAGGCGAGTTCATCTTGGACGGCGACGAACGCGCCGCGGCGCGGGTGGCCGTCGTCGGGCAGACGGTCGCCCAGACGCTTTTCCCCGACGGAGAGTATCCGCTGGGTCAGACGATCAAGATCAATAAACTGCCGTTCAAGGTCATCGGCGTGCTGGAGAAGAAAGGCGGGGGGCTGTTCGGCGACCAGGATGCGCTGGTGCTCATCCCGCTCTCGACGGCGCAGCAGCGGCTCTTTAACGCGCGCGGCCCGGACGGCAAGTATCGCGTCTCTCTCGTCTACGTGCAGGCGCTCGACGACGACGGGATGGAGAAGCTGGCGCAGGAAATCACGGCCGTCCTGCGCGAGCGGCACGACGTTCAGTTCCGCGGCGAGGACGACTTCACCATCGTCACCCAGGCCGACCTGATCTCGGCGTTCGGCGAGGTGACGAGCGTGCTGACGGTCTTCCTCGGCGCGATTGCGGGCATCTCGCTGCTGGTCGGCGGCATCGGCATCATGAATATCATGCTCGTCTCGGTCACCGAGCGCACCAAAGAGATCGGCCTGCGCAAAGCCATCGGGGCCAAGCGCCGTGACATCCTCGGGCAATTCCTGATCGAGGCCGTGCTGCTCTCGTCCCTCGGCGGCCTGGTCGGCATCGCGCTGGGCGCGGCGGGGGCGCAGGCCGTCGCGAGCCTCCAGCCGGATGTGCCGGTGGCGGTGACGTTCGACAGCGTCCTGCTGGCGACGGGCTTCTCGGCGGCGATCGGCCTGTTCTTCGGGATGTATCCGGCCATACGCGCCGCTGCTTTGAATCCAATTGACGCGCTCCGATACGAATAGATTGCTGGAATGCTTTTAGAAAATCTCCGCCTCGCCTTCCGTTCCCTCGTCGCGAACAAGCTCCGCGCGGCGCTGACCACGCTCGGCATCGCCATCGGCGTGGCGGCGGTGATCACGCTGTTATCGGTCGGGCAGGGGGTCTCGCGCTACGTGGCGAGCCAGTTTGAGGGGCTGGGGACCAACCTGGTCTTCGTCTTTCCGGGGCAGTTCCGGCCGGGCCAGGGCGGGCCGCCGGGGCGCACGACGGCAGTGCTCACCGAAGGCGACGCGCTGGCGCTGGCCGACCCCGCGCGCGTGCCGGACGCCGCGCGGGTGGTGCCGCTCCTCCGGCGCAGCGTGCTCGTCACCGCCGGGAGCAACTCGACGAACACCGCCGTGCGCGCGACCACGCCCGAATACGCCGCGGCGCGCAACTACACCATCCTGGCCGGGCGCTTCATCAACCAGGCCGACGGCGACGAGCGCGCGCGCGTGGCGGTGATCGGGCAGACGACGCTCAACCACATCTTCGCCCCGGACGAAGACGCGCTCGGCGCGGCCATCCGCATCAACGGCCAGCCGTTCCGCGTCGTGGGCCTCCTCGACAAGAAGGGCGCGACCCCGTTTGGCGACGAGGACGACACGGTCATTATTCCCTACACGACCGCCGGGCGGCTGTTCTCCGACCGGACGGCGACGGGCGACCGGCGCGTCACGCTGATCCTGGTGCAGGCGGCGGACTCGTCGCGGCAGGACGCGTTGATCGCGCAGATCACCGACGCGCTGCGCGACCGTCACAACATCCCCTACCGGGGCGACGACGATTTCACCGTGCTCTCGGAAGAGGACCTGGTCTCCGCCTTTCAGGAAGTGACGAACGTGCTGACGATCTTCCTCGGCGCGATTGCCGGGATCTCGCTCGTCGTGGGCGGCATCGGCATCATGAACATCATGCTTGTCACCGTCACCGAGCGCACGAAGGAGATCGGCCTGCGCAAAGCGGTGGGGGCCAAGCGGGCGCACGTTCTGTCGCAGTTCCTGGTCGAGGCCGTGGCGCTTTCCCTGGTGGGCGGCTTTTTCGGCATCCTCGCCGGCGCGGGAGGCGCGTGGGCCATTCACCGCTACGTGCCCCAGCT
>DATDRS010000454.1:0-5922 GCA_035291605.1 Anaerolineales bacterium
GCCCCTTTATCGCCACCACGGCCCTCTTCTTCGCGCTGCTCAATTTGCTCAAAGTGCCGGGCTTCCTGTATACAGGCGTTCTGAACGTGCCCCTGCTATTGTCGCTGTGGTGGGTGTTCCTGTTCATCCCGCTTGGCATCGTGGCCGCCCGCTGGTTGGTCACGCGCCTGAACCAGCAAGCCTTTGAGTGGATTGTGATCGGGCTGTTGATTCTCGCCAGCGCCCTTTTGCTCTGGCAGAGCCGGTAAATCAATGCTCAATGCACAATGCGCAATTCACAATGTGAAGCGGGTTGTGCACTGAGTATTGCGAATTGTGCATTTGAGGAAGAGATATGCCCCTCTTGTTCAATCGCCACTTCACCCCCGATGACCTCCGCCGCCTCACCGGTACGATGGATCAACTCGCGGGCGTCCGCCTCGTCGAGTACGCGGACGGGAAAGCGCGCGGCCTGCGCGCCGCCGAGGTCTGGACGGGCAGCGGCTTCCGGTTCACTGTGTGGCTGGATCGCGGCATGGACATCGGCCCAGCGGAGTTCGCGGGCAAGCCGCTCGCCTGGCTGCATCCCGCGCTCGGCACGCCGGGGCAGTTCGAGCCGGAGCAGTCCGGCTGGGTGCGCACATTCGGTGGGGGGCTGATGACGACGTGTGGCCTCACCTTCTTCGGACAGCCAGAGCAGGATGGCGCGGAGTCGCTTGGATTGCACGGGCGCATCTCACATATTCCGGCGCAGAACGTGCGCGTGACGACGGAATGGCAGGGAGATGATTACGTGTTGGTGATCGAGGGCGAGGTGCGGCAGTCGGTGCTGTTTGGCGAGAACTTCCTGCTCACGCGGCGCATCACGACCCGGCTAGGGGCGACCTCCTTTCGCGTCGAAGATTGCGTCCACAACGACGGTTTCCGCGCCACGCCGCACATGCTGCTCTATCACTGCAACTTCGGCTTTCCAGTCGTCAGCCCGGACAGCGAGTTGATCGTCAATAGCGAGGCCGTGCGTCCCCGCGACGCCGCCGCCGAACGCGGAATGGTCACCCACACTCGGTTCGACCCGCCGACCCCTGACTACGCCGAGCAGGTCTTCTTCCATCATCCCCGTGCCGACGAGGCTGGATACGTGACAGCCTCGATCGTCAATCGGCCGCTGGACCTCGGCGCGTTCGTCCGCTACCGCGCGGCGCAGCTCCCCGCGCTGGCGCAGTGGAAGATGATGGGCGCGGGCGATTATGTGTGCGCGCTCGAGCCGGCGACCAACCACGAGACGCCGCGCGCGAAACTCCGCGAGCAGGGCCGACTCAAGATGCTCGCGCCGGGGGAACAGGTCAATTACGTGCTGGAAATGGGCGTAAACACTGCCGCCAACGGCTGATCCATTGCCCGACCGCCGTTGCGCAAGTAATTAATGGCATGGGATCGAAGGGTGGCGCGTTGCTTCATTGCTGAAGTACGTTTCCGCCCAGCGCCCTCCAAACCGGACGGGCCACTTGTCGCGGCATCCGGCTTTCCCACATAGCGCTTTAAGAACTGACAAAGTGATGATGGGTCATGTGGCACGAACGGCAGAGCAACTTGGTTCGTTGCTCGAAGCCCGATTGGGCCACATGCCCCCATCCTTTCTTGACCCGTTCTGCTTTGACTAATCGGTTAGGATGATGCACGTAGAGCGTTACGCCTGTTGCACCACAGTGCTCACAACTTAAGTTGGCTTTGGCTTGCGTCTCCAACTTCTTGTGCTGGCTGCGCCCCGTAGCCCAGCCGGTGTTCAGATAGGCGTGTTGGTCTTGGACTGTCTTCGCCCGATTTGAACCCAGTTGCAAGCGGAGGGGACTTTATGCCAGCTGAAGAGGCGGTTGTCCGGTGCGAGTGGTTTTCCGGGGAGGGGCGTGAACCACCCCTTGCAGCCGGTCTTGGGGTCTCTGGCGTAATAGTCACGCATCATCTTGGCAATCGAACATCGATGTCGTTTGCCGGGATAGTGAGCGACTCGCCAGTAGATGACCATCGACAGTTTGCCGCCGACAACCGCGAAGTTATGGGCATAGCGGTGGAGTTCGTCCAGCCCCAGGCCACGGCATTCACATTGCGAAAGACATCGTATTCGGGAGCTTGCGAATAGCGCGTGGCTTGTTGCACTTTGGCGACCACATTGCGGACGGCATCTTTGGGGATGCCCAGATGTACCCAGCCGGCGGAACGCCCCTCCGCCCAGTCGCGCTCGGCGCTCCCGGTTCCGCCCACCCCGCTCGTGGGCCGCGAAACGGAACTGGCCGAGATCACCCGCCTGCTTCAAGACCCACCGTGCCGCCTGCTCACCCTCACCGGGCCGGGCGGCATCGGCAAGACGCGCCTAGCGCTTGAAGTGGACTTGGAACGGGAAGTGGGGGCCTTCTTGCAGGCGTGCGTGCCAGGCTTCAGCCCTGCCCCGACTGATTTTTCGCACGGCTCAGGCCGTCAATAGCGGGCATGGCTGGATCGAGATCCGCACCCTGACCACGAGTAGTTTGTTGAATGAGACCTGCGACTGGCCGGGCATGGCGCAGGTGTTCAAACTGGAACGGAACAGCCAAATTGTGGCCCGCGGCCAGACGCGTGCGGAAGTGGTCTAGGGCATCACCAGCCTGAGCGCCGCCGAAGCCGGGCCCGCGCGGCTCCTGGAGATTGTGCGCGGGCATAGGGTCAGGCGAATGGTCTGCATTATCGGCAGGATGTCACTCTGAAAGAAGATGCCGGACGCACCCAGGATTGGACGGTGGCTCATGCCCTGGCAATCCTGAACCGGCGAAGCCGTGGTCTTGGCCCTGTTGTTGCGCGGGGGCAAGACGAATGCGGCTCACGAGCGGCGCTACTATGCGGCTCATCCCGATGAGGCGCTTAGCCTGCTTTTGACGGCCCCGGCTTGAAAATGGAAAAGCCCCGGCGTTTCGGTACGTCTTGCTTGCATCTCGCGCAATTGCGCTTCACAATAACTCTGTGCTGTTTGAACTCTTGCGATGTTCTTGACATTTTAGAACTTATGTTCTATTCTATTCAACAACAATGCAAATAACTACGCCAACGGAATTCATTGGCAGTTGAACTGCGAAAAGAAACAAGCCTGAGCCACAAGGACACGGCCATGAAAAAGGCCAACCCATCACCAAGCCAAACAGAAAGCGATCTGCCGCTCAAACTGGCTGTGCCCGCGCGCCGGGCACTGGCTGGGGCTGGCATTGTGCGACTCGAACAACTCGCCAAACTCAGCGAGGCCGAAGTCAAGCAGCTACATGGCATAGGGCCAAAGGCGCTCGATCTGCTCCGGCGCGCCCTGGCTGCCAAAGACCTGTCATTCAAGGTCAGCACCCCGAGATAGCTTCGAGGAGATGAAAACAGCCATGCAAAAAATCACCACCTTCTTAATGTTCGATGGCAACGCCGAAGAAGCGATGAATTTCTATGTCGCTCTATTCAGGGATTCAAAAATCATCCACATCACGCGCTACGGCCCAAACCAGGCTGGCGCTGAGGGGACTGTGATGCATGCGCTCTTCTCACTGAATGGGCAGGAGTTCATGTGCATCGACAGCAATGTCAAGCACAACTTTTCGTTCACGCCCGCCATATCGCTCTATGTGGTCTGTGACACAGAGGACGAAATTGATGAATTGTTTGAGAAACTGTCTGAGCATGGACAGGTCATGATGCCGTTGTCACGATATCCGTTCAGCGACAAGTTTGCTTGGCTTTCCGACAAGTACGGCGTTTCCTGGCAGTTAAGCCTTGTGAGGAAGTAGAGTCGGTGTTTTGCATATTGACCAATACAACCTTGCAGAGTGAATATGTCCACACAAATTCAAACTGATCACTTCACCAAGGCGTTGTACGCATTGCTCGACGAGGCGTTCGACAACGTGCACGGTTTCTTCTTGGACAAAGGCACTTCCCTGTTCGAGACGCTGGCGACGATCTCAGCCGAGGAAGCGTCTATCCCGGTCGGCGGCAAGTGCGCGACGTTGGCGGCGCAGGTGAAGCATGTGGCGTTTTATCTGGATGTGCTCAAACGCAACGTGCGATCTGGCACGTACGAACGCGTAGATTGGGGTGAAATCTGGCGCACCACGAAGGAAGTGACCCCGAGCGAGTGGGAAGCACTGAAGATAGGGCTACGCGAGAGTTACGATCGCATCAAGGCGCTCATTCGTGACTCGCAAGAATGGCCGGACGAGTCGCAGATCGGCGGCGCAATCGCGACCGTCGTCCATACTGCGTATCACCTGGGCGAAATTCGGCAGGCGTTGTGCACGATCAAGTAAAGGAGAAACAAGCTATGAGCGGAGTACGAGTCCTGGTTGGCACGCGCAAAGGCGCGTTTGTTCTGACGTCGGACGCCAAGCGCGAACGTTGGGACATCAGCGGCCCCCACTTTGCGGGCTGGGAGATTTACCACCTCAAGGGATCACCCGCTGACCCGAACCGGCTGTATGCCTCGCAGTCCAGCGGCTGGTTCAGGCAGGTGATCCAGCGCTCCAACGACGGGGGCAAGACGTGGGCGCCGGTGGGCAACGCGTTCGCGTACGACGGCGTCCCCGGCACGCACCAGTGGTACGACGGCACGCAACACCCCTGGGAGTTCAAACGAGTCTGGCATCTCGAACCGTCGCTGACCGATCCGGACACGGTCTATGCCGGCGCCGAAGACGCCGCCCTGTTTCGCTCGAGCGACGGCGGGCAGACCTGGCAGGAGCTTCCCGGACTGCGCGGCGCCAAAGGGCACCTCTGGCAGCCGGGCGGGGGTGGGATGTGCCTGCACACCATCATTCTGGATCCGAGCGATCCCAACCGGATGTTCATCGCCATCTCGGCTGCGGGCGCGTTCCGCACCAACGACGGCGGCCAGACGTGGCGTCCGGTGAACCAAGGCCTGAAGTCTCAATACGAGCTCCCTGACCCGAATGCCGAGGTCGGCCACTGCGTCCACAGCCTCGCGATGCACCGCTCACGTCCGGGCGTGCTGTTCATGCAGAAGCACTGGGACGTCATGCGTAGCGACGACGCGGGCGAGTCGTGGCACGAAGTGAGCGGCAACTTGCCGAGCGACTTCGGGTTCCCGATTGCCGTGCACGCGCACGAGCCGGACACCACCTACGTCGTCCCGATCAAGAGCGACTCGGAGCACTATCCACCTGATGGTAAGCTACGCGTGTACCGGAGCCGGACGGGCGGAAACGAGTGGGAGGCGCTCACGAACGGGTTGCCGCAAAGCGACTGCTATGTCAACGTCTTGCGTAGCGCGCTGGCCGTCGACTCGCTCGATTCGTGCGGCGTGTATTTCGGCACCCCGGGCGGGCAGGTGTACGCCTCGGCCGATGCCGGAGACAGATGGGCGCCCATCGTCCGAGACCTTCCGGCCGTGCTGTCGGTCGAAGTTCAGACACTGCCATGATTCGAGTCGTGCTCCCGCATCATCTGCGGACGCTGGCGGGTGTCGGCAAAGAGGTTGAACTTCAGGTTGAAGGGCCAGCGACGCTGGGCTCGGTATTGGACGCACTGGAGGCCCAGTATCCGATGCTATGCGGGACGATCCGCGATCACGTCACGCAACAGCGTCGGCCCTTCATTAGGTTCTTCGCCTGCGGGCGGGATCTGTCTCACGAGCCGCCGGATGCTCCACTGCCCGACGCGGTGGCGCTGGGCGCAGAGCCTTTTCGGATTGTGGGGGCCATGGCTGGAGGCTAGACGCTGGCAGACGGAAGTGCTTACAGGAGCTTCAGAATGATGAACAAAGGATTCATCGCTAAAGCAACAATCACCATCAACTCTCCCGTGCCAAGAGTGTGGGACGCACTGACCAACCCGGACCTCATCAAGCAGTATCTGTTTGGCACGCAAGTGACAACCGATTGGAAGGTGGGTAGCTCCATAACTTACAAGGGTATATGGGAAGGT
>DATDRS010000455.1:0-8169 GCA_035291605.1 Anaerolineales bacterium
GCCGGTGAAGCGCACCGCCCCCTCCCAGTAGGGAAAACTCACGCGCATCTCTTGTCCGGCGATCCACGGCGTTACGTTCAGCTCAATTTGCGCCGAGGGGATGAGGATGCGCCACCGGGCCGGGTACGAGCCTTTTGTTTCAGGGCTGCGCCATTGAGACTGCGCTTCTATCTGTACATCGCTGGCCCTCAATGGCCGGGCGCTGCCGTCTGCCTCGACCAGCGTGCCCGCCGAGAGCGCGCCGATGCCCCCATCCGCCTGCCGGAACTGGTAAAACATCACTTCGCGCCCATCGTCCAGTTGCAAGGCGAACCAGTTCCAGCCGATGATGCCCTCCCCGAGCGCGCTCGTGCTCCACTCGTGATCGAACCAGCTCGCGCCGCTGACGGCTATCGTCTGGTCATTCGCCGTCACCTCTCCCAGAGTATCCATGCGCGTGAAGCCGACATAGTACGACGCATTGCCCGGCGTCTCGCTCTTGCGGCTCAGGCCGTAGTCGCCATGCGCCACAACCGGTTTCACCGTCCGCAGGACCAGGTCAAGCGCCTGCTCGCCGTCCCGCGCCCGGAGGTGAACCGTGCTCCCGTCCCCGTTGAGCGCCTCGACGCGCCAGTCTTCGAGCCAGACGGTGAACGGCCCCTGTGGGCCGCTGGATGCCCCGGCCAACCCGGCCGCGCCCCGGCTGAAACGTTCGGCGAAAGTGTGCTGCTCTCTGCTCACGTCTGTCACCGCAAAGTGCGCGAAGTAAATTTGATTGGTCCCGAAATCGGAAGGGCGCTGAACGGGCGCGCCGGGCGTCAATCCGCGCCGGAAGAAGGTGAGTTGATAGCCGAAATGGTCGCCGTTTTCGGCGGTGAGATTGCCGGTGTAATACCACCACTCGGTCTGGTAATCGAAATGTGGACCGTGATCGCGCGGGAACTGGAACGCGCCCGGCTCGAACGCGCGGGCAAAGCCGGTGATGTCTGAGCTATTGCCGATGACTGCGGGAGGGGTGGAGGCCTGCGGGCGGGTGAGCCACCACAGTGCGGCGAGTAGGAGGCCAGCGAGGCTAAGGACGATAAGACGTTTGAACATGGGGTATGGGGTTGACCGTCTGCCGATCATCACGGCTTGAAAATGATCTCGGCGCTGGGCAGGGTGGTGGAGGTGACGGCGTACCAGATCGCGCCAGGCTTGAACGGCAAAGGCTGGCCGTCGGCGGTGAAGACCTGCATCAGGCTTTCGGTATTATCCCGTCTCCAGCGGCCCTCGAACCGCTGCCCGTCGCGCAACAGGATGGCCAGGCCCTCCCCCAGCAAGTTGATGCGGACAGATTTGAGCTGGAGCGCCTCGTCCTCGATGAAGTCGGCTTCCGTGTGCTCGGCGTAAATGATGACGACGTTGTCGAAAGCCAGTTGGCGGCGGTTGAGAAAGTCAAGGTCGGCCCGCTCAAAGCGTGTCGAAGTGAGCTGATCCTCGGTCCAACTGAGCCAGCGGCGGTTGCCGGCGTCGTAGCGCCAGATGTGGCGCGGGCCTCTGGCCGGGTAATCCACGCTGACCTCGCTCGTCGGGAGGCCGTTGGGCGGTGTGTGGTCGTCGAAGGTCAGCGCGCCGAGTGAAGGCCGCTGGTTGAGGTCGTGGGCGATCACGTACCCCCAGATCGGGCCGGGCTTGGCGAACAGGCGATGGTAGTAGGGCACGCCGCGCCGGGGGACGTTGCGGAGCCGAACAAGATAGGGCGAGCTGAAGACCTGGCCGCCGATGGGCGAGGTCGAGACCACGCGATTGGCCCAGGGTTGGGCGTTGAGGAGCTCCTCGATACGCGGCGGGCCGGAAGGATCGGCGCGGTTGGAACTACCGCCGGAGGTGATGAGAATGCCGCCATACATGGGGACGAGGTGCTCGACGTCAATCAGCCGCGTGCTGCGCACCGAGCCGACGGTGACGGGCGCGCGGCTGTAGAAGATAGCCGTGTAGCGCGTCATCTCCATCCCCTCCATCTGATACTCCCAAACGTGGTCGGCCAGCGAGAGGCCGGTCTGCGGGCGGATCAGGTTCGACTCGTTGCTGACTTTGACCACCAGCGGGCGGCGGTTGAGCCGGAAGGCTTCCGTTGGCAGGCCGGTGAGGGGGTTGATCTCGGACTGCTGGAGCGGCGCGGGCGCGGCAGCCGCGATGAGCAAGAAAAGAGCGAGGAGGTAGACGGGGCGTTTGATCAACGGATGGAACAAAGAAGCGTGGGAACGAATGGTGGTCATTGCTTTCTCCATTACTCCTGCCTCAGCGCCGCCGCGACAGGCAACTGCTGTAACCGCCGCATCGGGTAGACTGCCGCGAGCAGGGCGGCCGCGACGCTCACGGCGAGGGCCTGAACGTACACCCACGGGTCGGGCGTCATCTGAATCGTCCAACCGAACGAGCGCAGGTTGATGACGTAGATCAACACGAGCGCCAGGACGAACCCGGTCGGCATCGAGAGCAGTCCAGCGGTCGCCCCCATGAGGCCGGTTTCCAGAAGGGTGAGCCGCCACAGTTGGCTGGCGGTCAACCCGAGGGCCTGCAACGTCGCCAACTCGCGGGAACGCTCGATCTGCAGCGCCATCAGCGCGCTGAACACGCCGATGAATGCAACGATGACGGCGAGGAGGCGCAGCGCATTCGTAATCGCGAACGTGCGGTCGAAGATGACCAGCGCCTGTTCGCGGAGCGCCCGGTTCACCTGCACCTGCACAGCCGCGCCGCTTAATTCGGCTCTGAGCGCGTCGGCCAGCGCGTTCACGTCCTGCCCGGGTCGGGCGTGCACCGCCAGGCCGGAGATGCTCCGGTCATCCCAATATTCCCGATAAGTGCTCTGGCTCATCAGAATTGAGCCTTGATCGGAAGTATAGTCGTAATACACGCCCGCCACCGGGAAGGTGTGATCACCCCGGTCGGTGCGCAAGGTGACGATGGCGCCCTGCGGCGGCAGGTTGTGGTGATAGGCGAACGGCTCGCTCACGAGGATCGCGCCCTGCGCCATCTGCGCCCACGGGTCTGCGGCGGCGCCGCTCGCAAAGCGATAGAGCCGGGCCGAGCGCTGACGCTGCGAGTCGGTGGCGCTGAGTTGCACCGCGCCGAACTCGCTTTCGACCACGACTTGGCGGAGGGTCTCCACCTCGGCCACGCCGGGGACCCCGGCGACGCGCTCTCGCAGGTCGGAGGCGATGGTCGGCGGGGCTTGCGATCCGACGGCTGGGGCCGAGAGGTAGATGTCGGCGAGCAGCGTCAGGTCGAGCCAGTTGATGAGGGTCGCGCGGAAACTGGCGATCATCACGCTCACGCCGATAGTGACGGACACGGCGACCATGAGCGCGGCGATGGCGACGCTCGTGCGGCTGAGGGACCTGACGACGGTCCGGGCGGCCACGCGCCCCAGCACCCCGATCAGCCGGTCCAGCAGCGGCCCGGCCAGGCGCATCCCGGCCACGGTCGCGAGCGGGACGAGCAGGGCTAACCCGATCACGATGAGAAACAATCCGGTGAAGCTGGCGACGAGCGAGCGGGTGATGACGAGCAGCGCCAGCACGCCTGCCGCCGTCAATCCCGCGCCGCCGGCTCCAATCCACGGCAGCCACGCGCGGGCGCGGTCTTCCAGCGTGCTGGCGCGCATGATCGTGACCGGTTCGACATTCGCCGCTTCGAGCGCTGGCGTGAAAGCGGCCAGCAGGCCCGCCAGGATACCTGCGCCCACACCTTTGACTACGGTCAGCGCGGTGAGCGGCGCATCGCGCACGGAAACGACATAGTACAGGTCGTTGATCGTCTGCGTCACGAACCGGACGGCGCCTTGCCCCAGCAGCCAGCCGAGGCCCACCCCCAGCACCGCGCCCATCGCCGCAACGCCTCCCGCTTCCAGCAGGATGAGGGCGAGGATTTGCCCGCCCGTCACGCCGAGTGAGCGCAGAATGCCCAGCACCTGCCGCCGCTGCACGACGCTGAACATGATGGTGTTATAGATCAGGAACATGCCGACGACAAGCGCCAGCAGGCTCAACGCGGTGAGGTTGAGATGGAAGGCCGCCGTGAGCTGCGCGGCGGCGTCTGCCTGTTCGGTGGCTGGCGCCAGGCGCGCGCTGGCGGGAAGCTTCGCGGCGATGTCCCTGGCTTCAGCTTCGGTCGCGATGATATCAATGCGCGTGAGTCTGCCGATCTGCCGGAGCAATTCCTGTGCGGCGGCAATATCCATCAACAGCAGGCCGTCGAGCGCGCGGCGGTTGTTCTCGTCCATCGGGTTCAAAACGCCGACAATGGTCACCGTCTCGATCCGGTCGTTGATCTGCAACCGGATGGGGCCGCCGACTTTCAGGCCATAGTGCTCAGCCATGCCCACGCCGATGAGCACGGCCTTGGGATCGGTGTAGAGCCGCTCGACGCCAGCGACGGCGGCGAGATTGCCGCCCAGATAACTGCGAAACGGCGCTTCGGCGAGCGGGTCCACGCCGAGGAGGCGCAGCGGTTGTTGATCTAAATCCAGCGCGAGGCCCACGCCCTCGACCACGGGCGCGCTGCTCCGCCAGCCCCAGTCCACGCGGAGCTGCCGGTAGAGGTCCTCGGGCAGTCCGCTGGGGCCGCCAAGGATTTGATGCGTGGCGCGGCCGACCACCGCCTCGGTGCTCAGGTCGAAGGCGCGGCGGGCGCTGGTGTTGGCGAGGTCAATGGCGATCACCACTGCCACGCCGAGCGCGATGCCTAGAATCATCAGCCCGGTTTGCCAGGGGCGGCGGGTGAGGTCGCGGAGGCCGGTCTTGAGGAGAGATAAGGGGAGCATCTCTGTTACACCCCGCAGGACGCGAAAGGTACGAAGGTTTTCAATTCAATTGCAAAGGGCGCGAGGGGCGCAAAGAAAATCTTCGTGGTCTTTGCGCCCTTGCGGCTCACTCCTCAGGCATGGATACGAGTTGTCCGTTTTGGATCGTCAACACACGGTCGGCGCGGGCGGCGATCTGGCGGCTGTGCGTGACCATGATGAGCGTTTTGCCGACCTGCCGTGTCATCTCGTTGAGCAAGGCCATGATCTCGTTCCCGGTCTTCGCGTCGAGGTTGCCGGTCGGCTCGTCGGCGAGGACGAGGCGGGGGTTCGAGGACAGAGCGCGGGCGATCGCCACGCGCTGTTGTTCACCGCCGGAGAGCTTGTCGGGGAACACCGCGCGGCGGTCGGCGAGGCCTACGCGCTCCAGCATGCCCACGGCTTTCTCGGTCAACGCCGCGCCGTTCTGGCCGGCGAGTTCGGCCGGCAGGCACACGTTTTCCAGAACGGTTAACGTCGGGATCAGGTTGAAGAATTGGAACACGAATCCGATGTGGTCCCGGCGAAACAAAGTCCGGTCGCGCTGGTTCAGCCGGGTCACGCAGACGTCGCCCATGTAGATGTCGCCGCTGGTCGGGGCGTCAATCCCCGCCAGCAGGTTGAGCAGGGTGCTCTTGCCGCTGCCGCTCCGTCCGCGAATGGCGACGAACTGGCCTTCTTCAAAAGCGGCCGTGCAGTCGCGGAGGATCGTCCGCGTCTGCCCGCCTTCGGTGTAGTCCTTGCTCAGGTTTTCCAGGCGAATGATGGTTGGCATGCCGTGCGCCTCGCTCGCGCCGGTAATTCTATCACTCGTGAGCGGTTCGGGGGGCGGGTGTATAGAGGCCAACGCCCTCGTGAGAGGGCGTTGGCGGGCTGGGCGGTGTTGGGGGTGGGCGCAAGGCCGCGGGGTGGATACACGGCCCCATCCCTCTACTTGATCGTCTTCACGGCGTCGTTCAGCGCGTTCAGCGTATCGTCCACGTCCTGGTCGGAGTGCGCGGCGGAGAGGAACCACGGCTCGCGGGGATCGGGTTCGTATTCCACGCCGTGCGCGCGCATGGCCATCGCCAGACGCTCGTACCGGCCGTGGTCGGTTTGCAGCACGCCGCGATAATCGCGCACCGTTTCTTTGGGGTCGAGGAAGAAGCTGAACATGGCCGGCACGCCGTGAACGCTGTGCGCGATCCCGGCTTCGGTGAGCACCTCGCCGATGCCCTGCATGAGCCTCTGCCCGCGCTTGTTGATCTGTTCGAGCGCATCGGTGGTCTCGAGGATTTCCAGCGTGGCCGCGGCGGCGGCCGTGCCCACGCCGTTGCCGCAGTACGTCCCGCCCTGCGCCACGCGGCCCGGCTCAATCGTCCCCATCACTGCGTTGCTCCCGCCGATGGCGGCGAGCGGGTAACCGTTGGCGATGGATTTGGCGTAGGCCATCAGGTCGCCCTTCACGCCAAAGTACTCGGTCGCGCCGCCTTTGGCGATGCGGAAGCCCGTCTTCACTTCGTCCATGATCATCACGATGCCGTGCTCGTCGCACAAGCGGCGGATGAGCTCGAGGAAACCTTTCTCCGGCATGAGCGCGCCGATGTTCCCGGCAATCGGCTCGACGATGATCGCCGCCAGGTCGCCCCATTTGGCCTTCACCACGCGCTCCAGCGTTTCGCCGTCGTTGAAGGGCACGTTGATGACGAGGTCGCGCAGGACGGCCGGGATGCCCGAGGTATTCGGGGCCGAGAGGGGGCTGCGGCGAGAGCCGAGCGCCCCGAGCGGGCTTGTCGCGGTCGAGAACAGCAGATAGTCGTGGAAGCCGTGATAGCTGCCCTCGAATTTGACGACCTTCTCGCGGCCGGTATGCGCGCGGGCGATGCGCAGGGCGTGCATGGTCGCCTCCGTGCCCGAATTGGCGAAGCGCACCTTCTCCACGCCGGGGCACAGGTGGATCAGGCGTTCGGCGACCTCGATCTCCAGCGGATGCGTGTGCGCGAAGAGCGTGCCGTTGGCCATGGCCTGGGCGACGCGCTCGTTCACGCGCTGGTCGGCGTGGCCGAGGATGATGGGGCCAAAGGCCAGGCGGTAGTCAAGGTACCGGTTGCCGTCGGCGTCCCAGACGTATGCGCCTTTGCCCCGCGCGATGACCGGCGTCTCATCGCCCCAGTAGCGGAAGTTCGACGACACGCCCCACGGCATGACGCTTTTGGCGCGCTCAAAGAGGGCCTGTGTTTTTTGAGTGTTGTGAGACATGGAAAGACTCCTGGTGTGGTAGAACTACAGATGACGCAAATGACTTGGGTTTAAGCAGGGGGAGCCGGTCGCGCTAAACGCATGACCGGTCGAGCGCGGAGTCAACCGTCGCCGGTGTTAAACTTTTTGCGCTGGTAGAAGTTGCGCGTGAGCATCGCGCTTTCGGCGAAAGACATGGGGAAATTTTACCGGAAAGCGGCGGGGGAGTAAAACGGGGGTGTTGTGAAGCGGGATGCGTTGAGGGGTATTCGTCACGCGTCACGCATCACGAGTCTGGGCGCGGGGCGCGGCGCTTCCTGCAGTTTCCGGTAGTACCGCTCCAGCCAGGCGTTGGACCAGCCAAACAGCGTGGTATCGCGGACGATGGCTTTGACCTCGTCGCGCGTCATCTTCACCTCGCCCACCAGCACGTTGACGTTGTCGCGGCTGATGGCGAGGGTGCGCACGGCGAACAGCAGCGGCCAGATGCACGCCAGCCGGAGGGTGTGCAGCCAGGGAGGCAGGGCCTCCACGTAATCGAGCGCCGAGCGCAAGTGCCGCTCGGCCTTGTCCGCCAGCATGTCCACCACTTGCAGGGCCTGGATCTGGTATTCGGGCTTGAAGAGGTCGGCGCGGCGCAGATTGACGGCGGCGCAGAAGCTTTCGGGGACGTAAATCCAGCCGCGCTCGTAGTCCTTGCGCAGGCCGCGAATCACGTTCACCGTTTGCAGGGCGAGGCCGAACTCGCGCGCCAGGGGCATGAGCAGGTTCCGGCGGGCGCGGATGAAGCTGGAATACCAGGCAAACACGTCGGTGACCAGGTATCCCACGCGGCCCGCGACCTCGTGCATGTAATCGTCCATGTCCACTTCCTGCGGGATGTCCGGCCCGCGCGCTACCCAACGGGCCATGCCCTGGGTGGAGTTGCGGACGTGCACGAGCAACTGGTTTTGCACCGCGAGGGGCAGGGCGCGTACTTTTGCCATGATCTCCGGCGCGTGGCGCGCTACCTGCGCATCGGGATCGTCGCCCGGCTCGCGGTCGGTCAACTGAACGACGAGCTCCTCCGGGGCCGCTTCGCCCGCGAGGACGCGGTCCCACAGGGTCAGCAGTTCCACCTTGCGCTCGGGGGGCATGTAGTCGTT
>DATDRS010000456.1:0-2558 GCA_035291605.1 Anaerolineales bacterium
GTGCTCTTCCTCATTGATTTTGGCAATGTGCCCGAGTTCGAGGTTCCAGTCCACCTCCTTGCGGATTCGCCGGAGATAGTCCGTGGCCTCGAGGCGGGCTAGAAATTGGCGCAGGTCTTGATAGGGCATGGCTGAGTCTCCTCTGAGTGTGGAATTTGAATTTCGACGTCATGGATTGGAGCGGAGACGACCCAGACGCCTTCCGGATATTCCGCCACGAACCAGATAGAACAGCGTTCTCTCAAAAGATGTTCTGAGTGTATAGGAGAATAGCGGCCAAGTCAATTAAGAATCATCCCGATGGACAATGTACAGAACATCCGGCAGCCGTGCGTGCGAGGCAACGATCCAATCTGGGCCTTCGGCAGAGAGCAACGCCGAATCCCCCGCGCCGGTCAGCACCGCCGCCGAGGCCAGGCCCGCGGCCCGGCTGGCCTGAACGTCCAGCGGCGTATCTCCCACGTACACAGCCTCATCCGGTCTAACTCCCAGGGTAGCCACACACTTGAGCAGCCCTTCCGGGTCGGGCTTGCGCCGCCGGACGTCCTTTCCGGTGACGACTGCTCCAAAGAAACCCAGTAGGCCGTTCTCGCGCAGCGGCTGGAAGACGCCCTCCCGCGATCCGGTCACGATTCCTAACTGTGCGCCCCGGGCCCGCAGGGTCTCCAACGTCTCACGCAAGCCGGGAAAGACGCGCCCATGCGCGCGCAGCACTTCCGGCCACTGGCGGACGGCTTCCTCCTTGAGCCGATGGATCAATCCTTCCCGATCCGGCTGGTCGGGGGGCAGGATCAGATCCCAGAACATCCGGTTGGTATTCAGCGCGTGCCGAACCGCCTCGCGTGTGACCAGAATGCCGTGCGGTACGGCGGCCATCTCTGCGACCACATGGTACGCTTCCAGCGAGTCCACCAGCGTGCCATCCACGTCGAAGATCACGGCGCGGACGGATAGAGGCCGGCTGATATCCAGCGACAGGCGGTCGCCGTCCGCCAGCGAGAGCCTCTCGCGGAGAGGCAGGGCGGCGATGATTTCCACCTGCGCTTCGGGGTAATCCGGCACGTCAGGGAGGACAATAGCCCCTGGCAGGCGGCCTGCGAGGCGCACGGGATAGCAGCGCGCGTTGCACCATTGCGGATCCGGAGGGATCACAGGACGGCCGGGGCCGATCCTCAGATCGGTCCATCGCGCCAGGTCAGCGGGAGCATCCAGGATCAGATTGAGCGTACCGGGGTAGGGGTCAATCCCCAGCCGCTCAAGGAATTGCTGGCGGGCCCAGTCGAGTTGGGTGAAGGCGGCCCCCGCGCCGCGCCCGCTGACGACCCTTCCCTGAATCCTCATGCCTCACTCAGTCGGACACGGGTGATGACTCGCGAAGCTCAGGCGACAGTTGCGCCGTCGCCCACAGCACACCGATCATATCGCCCAGCCAGATCGTGCCGCACAGGTGTTGAGTCATTTCCGGTCAGCGATCAGCCATCACCAATCAAAAATCAATTTGGCGTTATCGCGCAGAATCTTGCGCTTGGCCTCTGCCGAGAGCGGCAGGGCGTAGAAGTCCTCCACGTTCTGCCCCAAATCCATCACGTTCGGTCCCGGCCAGTCGGAGCCGAAGATGGCCTGATCCGCCACGCGCTCGAGCCACGGGAAATAGGTAAGCAGGTTCTTCGGCGGGACGCTGGAGATGTCGAGGATCACGTTGCGCGAGCGGCGGAGCAGGAAGAGCGCCGTGTCCATCCACAGCGGGCGCCCGCCGTGCGCGAGGATGACTTTCAATTCAGGGAAGTCCACGATCACGTCGTCAATATCCAGCGGGTCGCCGTACTTGTTGCGCGCGCGGGGGAAGATGGACGTGCCCGTGTGGAACATCACCGGCACATTATATACGACGCACTTCTCGTAGACCGTCGCCAGGCCGCGCAGGTCGGGGTCGTTCAGATAAGCGTTGGCGCGGAAGAATTGGTGGGGCGGGTGAATCTTGATGCCGCGCAGCCGCAAGCCTCGCCCTGAGTTGCCGAGCAGGTGATCCATCTCGGCGGCCACGTCCTTCACGCGGCGCGGGTCAATCCCGCCAAAGGGGATCAGGCGGTCCGGGTAGGGTCGGGCCATGTTGGCCGAAAATACGTTGGCCGCCTCGGTGAAGCCGACCACGTCCGGCGTGACGTAGTTGATCATCACCAGCTTTTCGATGCCGCGCTCGTCCATGTGGGCCATCAGCCGGTAGGGGTCACGGCAAATGGCCTGGATCTCGTCGAAATCTTTCCGGCCGGCCGCCATGCGCGCGGCCGCGTCCGGGCGCACCTGCTCCCAGGGCATGATGTGGACGTGCGCGTCAATCACGGGATAATCCGGGCGCATGATTTTCCTTTTCAAACGCCAAGATACTTGTGCGTGACCTGCGGAGCGGCGCGCAGTTCCGCCGGCGCGCCTTCGAAGACGATCTGCCCCCGGTTCATCACGTACACCCGGTCGGCGACGCCCAGGGCAAACGACAGATTCTGCTCGACCAGCAGGATAGACAACCCCTGAGTCTTAAGCTCGCCGATGATGCGTCCGAT
>DATDRS010000457.1:0-23973 GCA_035291605.1 Anaerolineales bacterium
TTCCACGACGATCATCGCCAACCTGCGTGAGATCGCCCGCGCCCTCTCGGCGGCGTGGGACGTCAGCACCACGCTGGACCTGATCGCCCGCAAGACCGCGCAGGTGATGCAGGTGGACTCGTGCTCGATTTACCTGCTGGAGCCGGGCGGCGAGACGCTCTGGCTGCGCGCCTCGACCGGCCTCGCGGCGGGCGCGCTCGGGCGCGCCTCCCTCAAGATGGGCGAGGGGCTGACCGGCTGGGCCGCCCAACATGGGGAACCCGTCGCCGTCCGCCAGGCGCAGGCCGACCCGCGCTTTAAATTTCTCCCGCAGACGCGCGAGCAGAACTTCAAATCCCTGCTGGCCGTGCCGCTGGTCAACCGGGGCCGCGTGATCGGCGCGCTCAACGTGCAGACGCGCGAGTTCCACGATTTCACACCCGACGAAATTGAACTGGCTTCGCTCATCAGCGACCTGGCGGCGGGCGCGCTTGACCGCGCCCTGCTCTACGACCACATGAACCGCCAAATCAGCGAGTTGACGACCCTCGCAGACGTCAGCAAGACCGTCACCGCGCCGATTTATCTGGACGAGATGCTTGGCGTGGTCGTCGAAATGGCGGCGAAGGTGATGGGCGCGCCGGTTTGCTCGATTGAACTGATTGACGCGGCGCGCGGTGAACTCGTGATGCGCTCGGCCAAAAGCGACAGCGCCGCCTACCACAAGCGCCCGGCGCTCAAACTCGGCGAAGGCGTCAGCGGCCTGGTCATCCGGGACCGCAAGCCCGCCGCGGTTCCCGATGTCCGCGTGGACCCGCATTACCGCTTCGGCGAACTGGCCCAGCAGGAGGGGTTGGTCTCCCTGCTGGCCGTGCCGCTCATCGTGCGCGACCACGTCATCGGCGTGCTCAACTGCTATACCACCGAGCCGCACACGTTCACCGAGCCGGAGATCGCGCTCTTTTCCACGCTCGCCAACCAGACCGCGCTGGCGATTGAGAACGCGCAGCTCGTGACGAACGCCGCCGTCGTGCGCGAGATGCACCACCGGATCAAGAATAACTTGCAGACGGTCGCCATGCTCCTGCGCATGCAGGCTGCCAGCAGTTCGGAGCTTACCGCCCAGGACGTTATGTATATCGGCGTCAACCGCATCCTCAGCATCGCCGCCGTCCACGAGGCCCTGGCGCAGGAAGGCTTCCGGCTGGTCAACGTCAAAGACGTGACGGAGCGTATCGCCCACATCGTCTCCCAGAACATGCTCCGCCCTGATCTGCAGATTCAGATTAAGGTCGAAGGCGAACCCATCACCCTGGCGTCGCGCCCGGCCACCTCGCTGGCGCTCATCATCAACGAGCTGCTGCAAAACGCGCTGGAGCATGCTTTCGTCGGGCGCGCCTCGGGCCTGGTGCGCATCACGTTGGGGCGCGGGCCAAAAGAATACCTGATCGAGGTGGCCGACGACGGCGTGGGTCTCCCTTCGGGCAAGCCGTCCAGTTTGGGGTTGGAGATCGTAGAAACACTCGTGCGCGATGATCTGCGCGGCAGACTGGACTTCCAAAGCACGGCGCAGGGGACGCAGGTCATCGTCCGCATTCCAGGAGAGCAGGAGGGCGAATGAGGAAGCCGCTGAAAATTCTCGTCGCCGACGACGAGTCCATCATCCGGCTGGGGCTGAAGACCATGCTGACGACGCTGGGTCACGAGGTGTTGCTCGCCAGCAATGGGCGCGAGGCCTTGAACATCGTGCGCAGCTCTGCTCCCGACCTGGCCCTGCTCGACATCCAGATGCCACTCAGCGACGGGTTGGAGGCCGCCCGGACCATCGCCCAAAAGTATCCCATGCCGATCCTGATCCTGACCGCCTACAGTGAGCAGGACTTGATCGAGCGCGCGGCGCAGTTGCCCATTCAGGGCTACCTGATCAAGCCTGTGAACGAGCGCGACCTGGCGGCCGCCATCCCGGTCGCTATCGCCCGCTTTGAAGAGGCCCAGACCCTGGCGCGGGAGAAAGCCGAACTTCAGGAAAGCCTGGAAACGCGCAAACTCGTGGACCGGGCCAAAGGCAAGTTGATGCAGAACGGGATGAGCGAGGAAGAGGCCTACCTCGCCCTCCAGCGTCGGGCGCGCGAGGGACGGATCTCGATGCGCCAGGCCGCGGAAGCCATCCTCGCCCAGGCCACATCGCATCCCTAAGCCTGCCTCAACTCAAGTTAGCCTGGCTCAACTGATTAATCCGCTCTACGTGCGTCGGATCACAGGCATCTCCGAATCGGGTCTTAGGCATAGCCGCCTTCTTCTGCATCAGCGCGTCGTACTCTTTGTCGTCCACGAAGGCCACGCAGCGGCCAATGCTGGTTTCGCCATCCACAAAGCGCCAGGGGAAGAAGCCGATGGTGGCGCGCCGGTTGAGCAGCAGATCAATGTCGCCCGCAACGCACTCCGCGTGAATGATCCCCTCAGGGAACAACGCGATGTGCATTAACTGGTATTTGCTGTCGTCGAAGAACTCTGCCAACGCTTTGCCGTATTTCTTCTCGAAGACCTTCTGCGCCTGACGCGCCTGGCGCGGATGCCAGTCGCGGATGATGGTGTTCATCGGATGATCGGCGCTGCCGCAATCCACCGCCAGCCAGCGCAGTTTCTTGGCCTGGCACCATTCGGCGAACTCGCGATCCGGGCCGGGATGCTTGACGAAGTAGCGGATTTCGTCGGCGGTGGGCATGTCCCACCCGAAATGGTGATAGCCCGTGTGAATGACGAGGATGTCGCCTTCTTTGATTTCCACCCGCTCTTCGACCATCTTGCTGGTGTAAACGTCGTAGTCGCCGCAGACGTCGCTCAAGTCCACAATCGCGCCCTCGTGCACCAGGTAGTCCATGGTCAGGGAGGCCATATCTTTGCCCGGGGTGTAGAAGTGAATCTCGCCGTCGAGGTGCGTGCCAAGGTGATTGGAATGGGTGAGCAATTGCCCGTTCGCGCCGTTGGGCGCTAAGCGCTTGAAGTATTTCACCTGCAGCGGCTCGTAGGTGGGCCAGGCGGGTGTGCCGATGCCCAGGGGGATGGTGAGGTCAATGATTTTCATATTCTTCTCCTCGTTGCATGAAGCGCTACGACAGGGCGGTTGCCATGCCCCAGGATCATGCTCCCAAGCCTATCGGGCGCCAATCATAGAATCCCGGTCAACAGCGCCAGCACCACGCCCCCGGCCACCACGCTGCCCAACTGCCCCGCCGTGTTCGCGCCCATGGCGTGCATCAGCAGGAAATTCTCGAAGTCATATTCCTGCCCCAGGCGCTGGACGATGCGGGCCGACATCGGAAAGGCGCTGATGCCCGCCGCCCCGATGAGGGGGTTGAACTTTTTGTCGGAGAGCACGTACATCAACTTGCCAAACAGCACGCCGCCCACCGTGTCGAGGATGAAAGCCAGCAGCCCCATGCCCAGGATGAGCAGGGTGTCGAGGCGGATGAAACCCTCGCCCGTCATGGTGCTGCCGATGACGAGGCCGAGGAACATCGTCGTGACGTTAGCGATTTCGTTCTGGGCCGATTTGCTCAAGCGTTCCACCACGCCCGATTCGCGCATCAGGTTGCCGAACATGAGCGCCGAGATGAGGGGCGAGGCGACGGGCGCGAGCAGGGAGGTGATGATGGTGACGACGATGGGGAAGAGGATGCGCGCCGTCCTCGACACCGGACGCTGGCTGTACGGCATCCGCACTTTGCGTTCGGCGTCAGTCGTCAGCAGGCGCATCACCGGCGGCTGAATGATGGGCACCAGCGACATGTAGCTGTAGGCCGCTACCGCAATCGGCCCCAGCAAATGCGGCGCGAGCTTGGTCGAGACGTAAATGGCGGTTGGGCCGTCAATCGCGCCGATGATGCCGATGGAGGCCGATTCATTCAGGTCGAAGCCCAGCGCGAGCGCCAGCATCAATGTGCCAAAGATGCCCAACTGCCCCGCCGCGCCCAACAGCGTCATTTTGGGGTTCTCCAGCAGCGGCCCAAAGTCCGTCATGGCTCCCACGCCGATGAAGATGAGCAGAGGGAAGAGTTCGGTCTTGATCCCGGCCCGGTAGAGGAGGCCCAGCAGGCCGCCCTCGTCGGCGATGCCCGTGAGGGGCAGGTTGGTGAGGATCGCGCCGAAGCCGATGGGGAGGAGCAGCACGGGTTCGTAGTCTTTGGCAATTGCCAGATAGATGAGCACGCCTCCAGCGGCCATCATCACCGCGTTCTGCCAGGTGAGGTGCAGAGGGGCTTGCAAGAGTCCCACAAGTTGGCTGAGGTCCATGCCGCCCTCACTCAAACGTGAACAGAATATCGCCGTAACCGACCGATTGCCCCTCGGCCACTTGGACCTCGGCGATCACGCCATCACGCGGCGAACGGATGGCGCTCTTCATCTTCATCGCTTCGAGTGCGCACAACGGCTGGCCGAAACGGACCTTGTCACCCGCCTGCACGGCGATGTCGAGAATGTTGCCAGGCATGGGGGCGCGCACCTCGCCCACCGCAGGGCCAGCCGGGCCAACGGGGGGCGGCGCTTTGGGCGGGGCCGAGGTCTGGCGGGCGATGGTCTCCAAGGCGGCGGGTGTTTTGGCGAATGTGGTCCCTGCTTCGACGTTTTCGATCCTCACCACGTAGGGCTGGCCGTTGACCATCACGGTGAGCGGCGAGGCCGCTAGGTCGCCCACTTCAACCCGATAGGCTTTGCCGTTGATGACGATGTTCACTCGCCGCGTGGACGTTTGACTCATGAATTGTCCCTCTCGTTTGCTCGATGGGCTTTCGCGGAGTAAGCCGTCGCCCGGCTCACCAGCCACCATCGCCCGCGCCCGGCCTCCAGCGCCTCGCCCAGCCCGCTCCGACAAATCTCCAACGACTGCAGATGGCTGAGCGCCGCGGCAATGGCCGCTGCAATTTCGTCTTCATCGCTGGCTTGTGATAATGCGCTGGTGACCGGCTGCTCCTCCGCCTTTGGCGCCTCAGGGAATAGCCGCTTCAACAAGACCATGGCCAGGATGAACAACCCCAGTGCGGCAAAGGTGAGGCCCAACCCCAATAGGCTGATGGTCAGTCCCTGCCAGAGGAGATTCATAGGGGGATGTTCCCGTGTTTCCGCGGCGGGCGCGTGGCCTGCTTGTCGCGCAGCAACTCCAAAGCTGCGATCAGCCGGGGGCGCGTTTCCGCCGGGATCAGCACGTCGTCCACGTGGCCGCTGGCGGCGGCCCGGTAGGGCTTGGAGAACTTCTCGCGGAATTCGTTGACTAACTGCGCCCGCCTGGCTTCGGCGTTGTCTGGGTGTTGTTTGAGTTCCTTGCCGTAGAGAATGTTGATCGCCCCCTCGGCTCCCATCACCGCGATCTCGGCAGTGGGCCAGGCATAGACGAGGTCGGTGCGGATGTATTTGCTGCTCATCACAATATACGCGCCGCCGTAAGCCTTGCGGGTGATGACCGCCAGTTTGGGCACGGTGGCTTCAGAATAGGCGTACACAATCTTCGCCCCATGGCGGATGATGCCGCCATGTTCCTGGGCCACACCGGGCATGAAGCCGGGCGAGTCCACGATCGTCACGAGCGGGATGTTGAACGCATCGCAGAAGCGGATGAAGCGGGCCATCTTGTCCGAGGCGTCAATGTCTATCACGCCCGCCAGCGTCAGGGGCTGCTGGGCGATCACGCCCACCACTTGCCCGTGCAAGCGGGCCAAGCCGACGATGGCGTTTTGGGCGAAGTGTTCGTGCACCTCCAGAAAACTGCCCAGGTCGAAGACCTTTTGAATGACGGCCTTCATGTCGTAGGCCTCACCAGGATCAACGGGCACAATCGTGTTCAGGTCGGCGTCCATCCGCCACGGATCGTCGGTCGGTTCAACCGCGGGCGGCGGCTCGGCGCTGTTGGACGGCAGGTAGCCGAGCAGTTTTCGAGTCAGCTCCAGCGCGGCGACTTCGTCGTCGGCGACGAAGTGGGACACGCCGCTCACCGCCCCGTGCGTCATCGCGCCGCCTAGTGTTTCCAAATCCACTTCTTCGCGCGTGACGGTTTTGATGACCTCCGGGCCGGTGATAAACATGTGGCTGCTCCCCTTGGTCATAATCACGAAGTCGGTGAGGCCGGGGGAATACACCGAGCCTCCGGCGCACGGGCCTAGCATGACACTGATCTGCGGGATGACGCCGCTGGCCTGGGTGTTGCGCCAGAAGAGTTCCGAGTAGGCCGCGAGGCTGTAGACTCCTTCCTGGATGCGCGCCCCGACCGAGTCATTCAACCCGATCACCGGCACGCCCGCGTCCAACGCCAGGTCTATCACTTTCGCCACTTTCTGGCCCTGCACTTCGGAGAAGGAACCGCCCAATACCGTGAAGTCTTGGGCGTACATGCACACGCGCCTCCCGCCGATCTTGCCAAAGCCGGTCACCACGCTGTCGCCCGCGTAGCGTTCCTGATCCATCCCAAAATCACTGTGGCGATGCGTGATGTAGGCGTCTATCTCCTGGAAACTCCCTTCGTCCAGCAAACGAGAGAGACGTTCGCGGGCGGTCAACTTGCCTTTGGCATGTTGGACCTCGATCCGCGCCGGGCCGCCGCCCGCCCGAATTCGCTTCCGCTGTTCCTGCAATTCGGTGATCAGGGACGCGTGACCATCTCCCTGCTCCGAGGGCTGCGGGGGAACTCGCCTGCTAACTCCAGCTTCCGTCATGTCCGCCTTTGTGGCCTTTCCTTCCATCAGTTACTTCACAATTCCCGCATCCACCATCGCCAGGTACACCTTCTCGGCGGTGAAGGGCGGCGAGTCGAGCCGGATGCCGACGGCGTCGTAAAGCGCGTTAGCAATCGCGGGGATGGTGGGCACCATCGGGTGCTCGCCGATGCCGCGCGCGCCCCACGGCCCGTCGTCTTGCGGCACCTCGACGATGATCGCCTCGATGTGCTGCGGCGCGTCGGAACTGGTGGCAATGCGATAATCCACGAAGCTGGGGTTTTGCACCACACCCTCTTTGAGCTTCAGACGCTCAAACAGCGCCGTGCTGATGCCCTGCACCAACCCGCCCTCCATCTGCGCCTTGACCATCTCCGGGTTGATGGCCCGGCCCACGTCGTACACAGACACGCCCCGGAGGATGTCCACTTTGCCGGTGTCCAGATCCACTTCCACTTCCACCGCCTGCGCCCCGGTGGTGTAGTGGACGACGGCGCGCGGGCCCTGCCCGGTCTCCGGGTCGAGGCCGGTCACATACGTGGGCATGAAGCTGCCGCGCCCCAGCACCGGGCCGCCTCGCCAACCCTGATCGTTCGGTTTGGGCAGGCCGTAAATTACGATGTCTTTCAGCGAGCGCGACTCCTCCGTCTTGTAAGAGACCACGTTGCCGTTGACGATGTCGAGATCGTCCGGGTCTTCGCCCCAGGCCTCGGCGACCAAATCGAGAATCTGCTGGCGGGCGTCGCGCGCGGCGGCGACGACGGCGTTGCCCATGCTCCACGTCAGGCGGCTGGCGACGGTCTGCCACTCGTAGGGGCTGTACTGCGTGTCCAGCGGCCTGGCGATTCTCACCCAATCGTAGGGCACGCCGAGCGCGGCGGCGGCCATCTGCGCCATCACCGTGAACGAGCCTTGCCCGATCTCTTGACCGCCCAGCGCCACGGTCACCGTGCCGTCTTCGTTCAGCGAAACTCGCGCGCTCGATCCGGCGTTGGGCGGCATGGCGGGCGCTTTCCACATGATGGCGATGCCCTTGCCGCGCCGCTTTCGCGAAGCAGGCGCGCTCGGCGGGGCCTTGTGCCCCCAGCCGATGGCCTGCGCCGCTTTCTCGATACACTCCGACAGGCCGATGGGGTGCATCGTCATGCCGGTGGCGATGATGTCGCCCTCGCGCACGCAGTTGAGTTTGCGAAACTCCACCGGGTCCATGCCCACCGCGTGGGCCACGTCGTCAATGCACTGTTCCAGTCCGGCGTGCAATTCGGGCATCCCAAAGCCGCGCATCGGCCCGCCCACCGGATGGTTGGTGTAAATGCACAGGCTGTCCACTTTGGCGTTGGGCACGTCGTAGGGGCCGGTTCCGCTATAGCCGCCTGCGCGCGTCATGTTCACGCCGTATTCGGTGTAGGCCCCGGCGTCCCAGTAATATCTGTTCTCCATCGCCAGCAATTTGCCGTCTTTGTCGCAGCCCATCTTGAAATGGGCCGCAAGCCCTTGTCGCACGAACGTGGTGTAGAACTCTTCTTCGCGCGTCAGGCGCAACTTCACAGGGCGGCCTTTCACCGCTTTGGCGATGACGACCGCGAGCGCCTCCATGCTCACGCCCGCTTTGGAGCCAAAGCCGCCGCCGAGATACGGCGCGATGACCTCGATCTTGCTCTGCGAGAGGCCCAGCGCTTTGGCGATGAGGTTGCGCGCGGCGAAGGGTGACTGCGAACTGGCCCACAGCGTAATGCGGTCGGATTCATCCCACCTGGCGACGGCGACGTGCGGCTCGATGGGCGCGTGCTGGACGTGCGGGATGCGGTATTGGCGCTCGACGATAGCCGCACACCTGGGCCACGCCGTTTCCACATCCCCCTTGCGAATCTTGAAATGGTTGGAGACATTCGTCTCCGGCTTGGGGAAGATGAAGTTGGCAACCTTGTACTCGCCCAGATCGGGATGGATGAGAGGCGCTTTGGGGCTGGCGCCATACTCCGGGTCGAATACCGGGGGCAACGGTTCGTATTCCACCTCGATCAGGGCCAGCGCCCGTTCAGCCGTCTCTTCGTCCACGGCTGCCACGCCGGCCACCGGGTCGCCCACGTAGCGCGCGCGGCCACGGCAGAAGATGTGCCGATCCTGCAGATAAAGGCCGATGTAGCCAGGCGTGTCCTCGCCCGTGACGACGGCTTTTACGCCGGACAGTGCGCTGGCCTTACTGACGTCAATGCGCTTAATCAGGGCATGAGGATGGGGACTGCGCAAGATGCGCGCGTGCAACAACCTGGGGCCGAACTGCAAGTCGTCGGTGAAGATGGCAGCCCCAGTGACCTTCTCGTGGGCATCTACCCTGGGCACGCTCTGGCCGATGAGTTCAGGCACCTTTTCTTCTCGGCCATTCTTCCCATTCTTGCGTTCTTTGATCTTAGCCATGCTTACCTCCGATGCCGTCAGGCTGGCGCGGCTTCTGCCTCACCCCGCCGCGCCGCTTCTTTCACGGCTTCGATGAGGCGCAGGTAGCCCGTGCACCGGCACAGGTTGCCGACCAGTGCGTCGCGGATTTCGTAATCGCTGGGATCGGGATTGCGATCCAACAATGCCCGCGCCGAAATCAGCATGCCGGGGATGCAAAATCCACACTGCACACCGCCCGCCGCGATGATGGCCTCTTGTATCGGGTCGAGTTGATGATCGTGGGCCAGCCCCTCGACGGTGATGATCTGCGCCCCATCGCACTCGACAGCCAGCACCATACAGCTATTGACTGGCTCGCCGTTCCAGAGCACGGTGCAGGCTCCGCACTCACCTGCGGCGCAGCCGTTCTTCGTACCCGTCAACGCCAGCTTCTCCCGCAGCATCTGCAGCAAAGTCATATGCGACGGCACGTCAACTCGATCGGTGACCCCGTTGATCGTGATCGTGATTTTGTGATACGACATGCTCGCCTCCATGTGGAGAGTGATCAGTCGTCAGTCATCGGTGAGCTGCCCGGTCATGACTGACGACTGATCACCTTCCATACTTCCGTCACCACTTTCCGCATCAGGTTCCTGACCATCAACTTGCGGTAGCGGGCGCTGCCGCGCACGTCGTCAATCGGGGTGCAGGCTTCCATCGCGGCCTCAGCCGCCTCGGCGATAGTCCCCTCGGTAATGGGTTTGTCCGAAAGGATCATCTCTGCCCGCGTGGGCGCCAGCGGAATAGGCGCGACCGAAGCGAGGGCCAGCCGGAAGCGGTAGCCCGACGGCGTATCATCGTCACGGTAACCCAGCGCCGTCACACCCACGATAGCCAGGTCCCCGATGGTGTTGCGACCCAGCTTGAGGTACCTGGCCGTATAACCCTTCGGCGGGATAGGAAAATGGACGGCGGTCACGACGTCGCCCCGTTGTAACTTCGTCTTGCCTGGGCCGAGGAAGAAAGTGCTCAACGGTTCGACTCGCAGGCCGTTCACGCCGTGGACACGGAGCGAACCCTCGAGCACGAGGCACGCGCCGATGGTGTCGCCTGCCGGAGAGGCATTACAAATATTGCCGACGATCGTGGCCCGCGTGCGCAGTGGATAACTGGCGACGGTGTGACAGGCTTCCGCCAGCACCGGATAGCGGTTTTGCACGTCCGGCGAGACAATCACCCGGTTCAGGTTTACTGCCGCGCCGATGGTCAGGCCGCCGAGCGGGTCGAACGCGATGGTGTTCATCCCGTCCAGGTGTTTCACGTCCACCAGATACTTGTCCTTCCAGAAACCATCGCGCATACGGACAAAAGTGTCGGTGCCGCCGACGAAGGCGCGCGCCTCGCCCGCGTGTTGCGCCAGGAACTGGCTGGCCTCGGCTAGCGTCGCGGGCTTGATGTAATCAAATTCGGGGAGTCCGGGATGCGGTGTTAGCACAGTCATCCCTCCTTTGCGGGTCCCAGGCCTTCGGGGTTTCCAAAAACCCCGATGTAGCGAATCAAGATGCCCACCAGAATGTTGACCACGCCGGTCAGCATGATGCCTCCCTGGGCGACCCGGATGCGCATGACTGGATCGTCAATGTTGTAGATGTTGGTGACCGTGATGGCGACCACGGGCGCGATGTAGGAGAAACTTGAGCCGTAGTACAGCGGGATGTAACTCTTCGCCAACCAGGACGAGAGCAACAGTGCGGCGATGGTGGCCAGGCCAGAGGCGAAGAGGGTAACGCCGACGTCAATCGGTTATGGGATTGGCAACAGATATACACGACTCAGCCTGAAAAACAAACGCTCTCGATGGAGCCGGCCGCATTCTGGGTCTGTATTCCCCTAATTCTTAAGTCATATCTCTAGCATAGTTCCTCAGGAGGCTAAGTCAATTGTCATGCCACACGATGGGCCGATGTCAAATGTCACTTAATGAGAAACAAAAAGATCGTAACCGCCCGACCTGAGCCGAACGACTACGATCTTCTGAGTATGTCACTGGTGCGCCCGATTGGATTTGAACCAACACAGCCTCAACGGCCACTAGGCCCTCAACCTAGCGCGTCTGCCAATTCCGCCACGGGCGCATTTAGTGGTACACTGGTCAAGGCAAATTATACCGGTTCGAGCCAGCCTGTCAATGAAACTACCCCTGTTTCCTCTGCGCACCGTCCTGTTCCCTGGCATGTTACTGCCCCTCCACATCTTCGAGCCGCGCTACCGGGAGATGATCAACCTGTGCGTCCGGACCGACCAGCCCTTCGGCGTGGTCCTCATCCGTTCGGGCGTCGAGGTAGGCGGCGAAGCGGAGCCGCACCCCGTCGGGACCTATGCCCGGGTTTCACGCGTCGAGCGCCTCCCTGACGGGCGGATGAACATCGAGACCGTTGGGCAGGATCGTTTTCGCATCCTCTCCCTGAGCCGCGAGGCCACTTACCTGACCGGGACCGTCGAACACTACCCGCTGCTGGAACAGGAGGCCCCTCTGGCCCGGAAGTCTGTGCGGGCGCTGCTGCCTTGGCTGGAGCGTTACCTCGCGCTTATCGGCGAAGCCACGCACGAGCCTTTCAATCTGGAGCGCCTCCCCCCGGATCCGGTGACGGTCGCCTATCTGGCGGCCATCGTCGCGCAGATTCCGCTGGAGGAGAAACAATCCCTGCTCACCACCAGCACCGCCGCTGCGATGCTTGAGCAGGAGCGCGCGATCTATCGGCGCGAGGTCAGCCTGCTGCGCACGATGCTCAACAGCGATCAATCCAAGAGCAGCCCCGTTTTCTCGCCCAACTGAGTTGAACAATCCCCTGCCTCCGGGTACAATTTCGCCCGCACTGGGGGACCTCTATCTCTCGCGGCAAAGGAATTGACATGCGGATCGTTGTGGACGCGATGGGAAGCGACAAGTTTCCTCATCCAGATGTGGAAGGCAGCGTGCTCGCCGCGCGCGAATACGGCGTCGAAATCATCCTCGTCGGGGACGAGGCCCGCGTGACACCCGTCTTGGACGCGCAGCAACCCGGCAACCTGCCGATCAGAGTGGTGCACGCGCCGGAAATGCTCACGATGGAAGACAAGGGCATGGCGCTCGTGCTCAAGGCCAAGCGCAAGAACGCCAAGAATTCGATGGCAGTCGGCATTGACTTGGTTAAGCAGGGCGAGGCCGACGCCTTTGTCACCGCGGGGAATACGGGCGCGGCCTCCACGACCGCTTACTTCCGGCTGGGCACACTGCCGGGTGTGGACCGCCCCGCGACCGCCGGCCCCTTCCCCACGCGCATAGGCACCTGCATCGTCCTGGACATCGGCGTGAACCCCGACTGCAAGCCCATCAACCTGCTCCAGTTCGCCATCATGGGCAGCATCTATGCCAAGCGCGTGCGCGGAGTGACGAATCCGCGCGTGGGCTTGCTGTCCAACGGCGAGGAGCCGGGCAAGGGCAACCAACTGGTGCGGGAAGCCTACCCGCTGCTGGCCGCCTCGGGCCTGAACTTCATCGGCAACGTCGAAGGCAAGGAAGTTTTCGGCGGTCAGGCCGACGTGGTGGTCACCGATGGCTTCAGTGGTAACGTGTTGTTGAAAGGCTCGGAGGCCGTAGCCAAGCTGCTGATGGATACCATCCGGGAGAAGATTCAATCCGCTTCGCCGCTAGCCAGATTGGGCGGTTGGCTGGTCAAGCCAACGCTGCAAAGCCTGCGCGCGATGCTCGACCCCAGCCATGAAGGCGCGGCGCCGCTGCTGGGCGTGAACGGGCTGGTCTTCATCGGCCACGGGCGCTCGGATGCGCTGGCGATCAAGAACGCGGTGCGCGTGGCAAAACAAGCGGTGGAAGCCGGCATCTTGAACTCCATCCGCGACGACATCGCCCGCCAGATGACGCCGGCCAGCGCGCCAGCGGGTGAGAGTGAGGCGGCGCATGCCTGACTCGCGCCCCCGCGTCGTCGTCACTGGCCTCGGAGCCATCACACCACTTGGGCTGACCGTCCGCGAATTCTGGGAGGGATTGGTTGCGGGGAAATCCGGCATCACCCGCGTGACTCATTTCGACGCCAGCCAGCTCCCCTGCCAGGTGGCAGGGGAGGTCAAGGGCTTTGACCCCAAAAAGTACATAGATTTCAAGGAAGCCCGCCGCATGTCGCGCTGCTCACAGCTTACCCTCGCCGCTGCGCAGGAGGCCATGGCCGACGCCGGGCTGGATGGCAATTTCGGCGACCCCGAGCGAGCCGGGGTCGTGTTCGGCACCGCGATCGGCGGACTGGAGAAAGCCGACGAGGGCATCGTCGCCCTGCGCCAGCACGGCTACAGCCGGGTGAGTCCATTCTCGGCGCCCTCCTCCATCTGCAACATGCCGGCGTATCACCTCAGCCAGACCTATCACACGCTTGGCCCCTTGACGACCATCGTGACGGCCTGCGCGGCCGGGGCGCAGGCCATCGGCGAGGCCGCCGAGCTCATCCGGCGCGGCGGGGCCGAGATTGTGATCACAGGCGGGGTCGAGGCGACGATTCAGGACTTTACGCTGGGCGGGTTTGCGGCGATGCGCGCCCTGCCCACGAGTTTCAACGACGCCCCAGATAAGGCGTCGCGCCCGTTCAACCGGGACCGCGAGGGCTTTGTGTTTTCTGAGGGGTGCGCGGTGCTCGTGCTCGAACAGTTGGACCACGCCCTCAGACGCGGAGCGCCGATCTACGCCGAGATCATCGGGCAAGCCTCCTCTTCGGACGCTTACCACATGGTAGCGCCTGACCCGACGTCCGAAGGCGCGATGCGCGCGATGCGCTGGGCGTTACAGGATGCGGGCGTCTCGACCGAGGCAGTGGATTACATCAACGCGCACGGCACTTCGACTCCGGCGAACGACGCGGGCGAGACACTGGCGATCAAGAAACTCTTCGGCGAGCGGGCTTACTCGATCCCCGTCAGCTCGACGAAATCTATGATCGGCCACCCCATGGGGGCGGCGGGCGCGTTGGAGGCCATCGTGTGCGTGCTGACGCTGAAGCACGGCATCATCCATCCGACCATCAACTACGAGCACCCCGATCCCGAATGCGATCTGGATTACGTGCCTAACAGGGCGCGCGAAGTTTCCGTCCGCGTCACACTCTCAAACTCGTTCGGCCTCGGCGGGCAGAATGCCTGCTTAGTGTTGAAAAAATTCGAAAGGTAATGGGTGATACGTGAGGCGTATTTCTTTCACGCCTCATGCCTCACGCCTCACGCTATGCGACTCATGACTCACCAAAAACTGGTTGACCGCAATCTCACGATTGGCCGATACGCCTTCATCGCGGGGATGGTCTTGCTCCTGGCGGCGCTGGGCGTCAACATTTACGCGATCAGCCGGCCGCAGGATACCCGGCTCGTCATCTACGCCTTTGCGACGTTCCTCGTCGGCTTCACGTGCACGAATATCGGGACGGTCTTTAACAATCGCTGGGCGCGCCGCCCTGATAAGGGGCTGGCCGACGCGCTCAAGGGCCTCGATGACCGGCACACGCTTTATAACTACCGCCTCGGCGCGGCGCATGTCCTGGTCGGCCCGGGCGGCGTCTTCGTGCTCGCGCCCAAATACCAGGCCGGCCTGATCACTTACGAGAACGACCGATGGCTCAACCCCGGCGCGCCGCGTGGGTTCTTCAGCCTTTTTGCGCGCGACCCGCTGGGTAATCCCTCCGCCGAAGCCGCCGCCGAAGTGGCGGGCCTCACGCGGTTCCTCAAGAAACGCTGCCCCGATCTCAACCTCGCCCCCCAGGCCTTCATCGTCTTCATGAACCCGCGTGCGGAAGTCACGGCCAAGGACTCGCCCGTGCCCGTCTTGCACGCCAAGCAGCTCAAAGACCACATCCGCCGCCTGCCTAAAGGGCCGACGATCTCTGCCGCCGCGCTGGCGGAATTGGAAGCCAAACTGGGCATCGCCGAGCCTAAAACCGTTTAGCATGGAAGCCGGCGAGTACGACAACATCGCCCGCCTTGAAGAGCAACACTGGTGGTACGTGGGGATGCGGCGGATTGCCGGGCGGTTTGTAGCGGAATTGGGCTTGCGCTCCGGCGCGCAGATTCTGGATGCGGGTTGCGGGACCGGCGGCGGGCTGAAGTGGCTTACGGCGTGCGGCGCGACGACCGGCATTGACTTCCACCCCCTGGCCGTCCAGTATGCCTCAGACGTTTCCCGGCGGGTGGCGCGGGCCTCGATTCAGGCCATTCCCTTTCCAGGCGCGTCCTTCGATCTCGTCACGTCGTTTGAAGTGCTCTACCACCTCGCCGTCACCGACGACGTGGCAGCGCTGCGCGAATGCGCGCGTGTGCTGAAGCCCGGCGGACGGCTGCTCGTCCGTGTCCCGGCGCATGACTGGCTGCGCGGCGCGCACGACCGGCAGGTCCACACCCGCCACCGCTATGAGAAAAACGAACTCCGGGACAAGATCGCCGCCGCCGGGCTGGAACTGCGCCGCCTGACCAGCGTCGGCCTGATGCTTCTGCCCATGGCCGTGCTGCGGCGTCTCGCTCAGCCGGGAGAGGCTGCCCACTCCGACGTCACGCTGCCTCCGCCGGTCGTCAATCGGATGCTCACAGCGGCGCTCTCCGCCGAGTGGTTCTGGCTTCGCCGCTTTGACTTGCCCCTGGGGTTGAGCCTTCTAGCGTTGGCGCAGAAGCCTGCCTGATCAAACCGCCTCTTCCAGATCTGACAGGACGACCCTTCTATCACGACGGTCTCGATCACGGCTTTTTGCTTTCATGCGTGTAAATCGAAATTCGTGATCTTCGTGATTACCCTCTCTGCCGGGGCCGAAAGGTGCGGAAGACCAGATACACGCCAATGGCGATCAGCGCCGCCGGCCAGATATAATTGATCAATCTCTCGGCAGCGGCAAAGATCAACAGGCTCATCACGATCAAGATACTTGCCGGGATGAACGGCCAGCGCATTCGGCCTTCCGGCGCAGGCAGCAGGCCGACGAGCGCAAAGGTCAGGCCGAGGCCGAGAAAGAAGATCCCGCCGGTAGCCGTGCTCCCTACCAGGGGTTGGACACCTGCTACCACCGCCAGAGTCACCAGCACGCCGCCGGGGATGATGGGCCACCAGTGGACGCGGTTGACCAGATAGATCAGCCAGAAGCTCAACCCGATGCCGCCCAGGAAGATCGAACCACCCCACTGGTCCGCCGCTTCCGGCAAGGTCTGGCCCAACGCGATCAAAGCGGCCAGGCTCACCAAACTCCAGCCGGGGATGAGCGCCCACCATTGAGCGCGGTTGTAGGCAAACAGCGCCAGGAAGGATATTCCCGCCACGCCTAAAATGATCGCCCAGAATAAGGCCAGCGCCCCCGGAACCAGCCCGATATTTTGTAGCAGGTACAATACCCCGGCGAGGATCAGCAAGGTGCCCCAGAGGATGCGGATGTCAATGCGCTTCATTGTGGTGTTTCCCTGCTGGACGCAAGTCAGCGTACGTCAAACGAGCCTGCGCCAGCCTTGGCCGTCAACTCGACTTTATTCGGCGCCAAATCGTAATCAGCCGATTGATAAACATCGCCCTGGCGCGGGAAACGGCGTTCGTCTACCCGCATCGCTGCCGCCCCACCCCGGAGGCGCAGCCGGGCCGCCACGCCCGTGGGGACACGGACGACCACCGAGGCCGCGCCGGCTTCGATGTCCACGCGCGTCAGCCCGGCGTTCGCAGGCAGGGTCAAGTCTGTCGCGCTGGCGCCCGTCCGCACATGAAGTTCCGTCACACGCAGATCGGTCAGATCCAGGCGCGTCTCGCTCGCGCCCGTGCGCAGGTCAAGCGCGAGCGGAAGGCCGCCATTCAACCGGATCTGCCAATCCCGCTCAAACGAGGTTCCCCAGCCCCATGGGATCACGAATGGCATATCGGGCGAACGCAATTCAACGGTCAATGCCTGGCCCTCACGCTTCGCCTGAAATTCCACGCCGCCGCCGAACGTCCCCGCCACGGCCTCATCGGGACTGGCCCCGACGCCGACCGCCAGCCGCCCTGCGCCAAAATTCATCCGAATACGCGCCTCGTGCGCGCCCTCCAGCGGAATGGTGAGTTGCTCCACATCGGCGCCGCGCCGCCGTCCCAGCGCACCCCACAAAGTCCATAAGCCAAACAGAATCAGGAGGCTGGGCCAGATCAGGAGGCCGACGTTTACGGCCAGAACGCCGAGCGTTTGCAGCAGCAGCAGGCCGCCGATGAGGATGAGGATCACGCCCCAGAATAAAGCGCCGCTTCGTCGCATGGTGTCGTTTCTCCTTATACGGATGAGGCCTGCGGCCATTCCCGCAGCATATCCACGAGCAGGCGCACGCCGTAGCCGGTCGCACCGCGCGGCCAGGGCGATTTTGGACTGTCGAGGTAAGCCATCCCCGCGATGTCCAGGTGCGCCCACGGATACCCCTCGGCGAACTCTTTCAGGAACGCAGCGCTCACCCCGACGCCGGAATAGCGATTCCCGGCGCTGTTCTTCATTTCGGCCACATCGCTCTTGAGCGCCTCGCGGTATTCCTCGTACAACGGCAGCCGCCACACGCGTTCCCCCGTCCGTTCGCCCGCCCGCTGGACGCGCTGGCACAGGCTCTCATCGGCGGCGAACAAGCCCGCGGCCATGTGCGCACCCAACGCAATGACGCACGCGCCGGTCAACGTCGCCAGGTCCACGACGGCGGCGGGCTTATAACGGTTGGCGTAGACCAGCGCATCCGCCAGGATCAACCGCCCCTCGGCGTCCGTGCTGATGATCTCAATCGTCTTGCCATTGGAAGCGCGCAGCACATCCGCCGGGCGGTAGCCGCCGCTGCCAATGACGTTTTCGGTCGCCGGCACAAGCCCAATCACCGGCGCTGGAAGCCGGAGCGCGGCCACGGCGCGCATCGCGCCGAGCACCGCCGCCCCGCCGGCCATATCCGACTTCATCCCCGGCATACTCTCGGCGGGTTTGATGGATAGCCCGCCGCTGTCAAAGGTGATCGCCTTGCCGACCAGCACGACCGGCGGCGCGTCCCCTACCCCCGTCGGGCGATATTCGAGAATGATGAAGGCGGGCGGGTTGGCCGAAGCCGAGGCGACCGCCAGTAAGGCGCCCATGCCGAGGTCGCGCATCTCGACCGTCTTCAACACTTTGCACGTCAGGCTGTCATGGGCGCCGGCGATATGCTCAGCCGTAGCCGCCAGGTACTCCGGCGTGCAAACGTTTGGGGGCTGATTGACGAGGTCGCGCGTGAAATTCACGCTCTCGGCGATGATTCGGCCTGCCTGTGCTCCGCGCTCGACCGCCGGGAGTTTCGCAGGGTCGAACTCGACGAGCGTTAGCCGGTCGAGGGGTTTTTCGGCCTCCCTGGGTTTGAGCTCTTGGAATTCGTACTCGCCGAGGACTGCGCCCTCGGCGGTGGCCTGAGCCGCCTGCTCAGGCGTCAACCCGCCGACGCCCGCGCCGTGCACGATGGTTGCCACGCGTTCCGCGCCCAGCGCACGCGCCCGCTGCGTCGCCGTCGCACTCGCCTGCCGGACTTTGTCGAGCGTGAGCTTCTCGGCTTTGCCCAGGCCGACGAGGATAATGCGCTGAGCGGGCAAGGCGCCCCGCGGGTACAGCGCCGCCGTCGAGTTCAGTTTCCCGTTGAAATCGCCGCCTCCGATCAAATCCCGGATCGCGCCGCCGAGGGCCTTGTCCACTGCCCCGGTCGCGCCGCCAGGTTCGGCGACGCCTTCAAAGAGATTCAGGATGATCGCGTCGGTTTGTCGCTCTGCGATATTGCCTTGAAGAGCCGCAATTTTCATGTCCCTTCTCCGTTTCGAGGTTTGAGCGCAAATTCTACGCCATTCGGGTCAGATGGCAAAGAGAAAGCGGACTTATCTTGTCGCGCTTAAACAGACGAGGGCCAGCAACCGGCGTGGCTTATGAGGCCGATGGGGGTATGGTGAGCGAGACGCGCGTGAACGCGCCGGGCAGGCTGTCAACCGTCAATGCGCCGCCGACAACCGCAAGCATCGCGCTGTGCAAAGCCAGGCCCTGCCTGCTCCCCTGGGTGGGCGGTTGCGAGGCCAGGCCCGCGCCGTTATCTTCAATGACGACCTTCAGGCCGGAGTCCCAGCCTAAGGCCAGGCGCAGGCATAATCCATTGACCGGGTTTGCCGGACGGGCGTAGCGGGCGGCATTGCGCATCGCCTCCCGCGCGGCGTAGAACAGCACTTCGATGGTGAGCGCGGGGATAGCCTGCGCTTGGCGCTCGGCCTCCGGGTCAATCTCCCACTGCACGGCCTCGAACACCGTCTCAAATTCGTCGGCGACCAACTGTTTGAGCGCGCCGACCAGCCCGAGCCGCGCAACCGGCTGAGAGGAAGCCGCGGGCATTTCGCGCAGGAGGTCCGCAATCTGGCGGTGGACCTCAGAGAGCAAGCGGACAGCCTCAGATTGGCTCTGACCAAGGTCGAGTATGGCGGCGTGCAGGCGCGGCAAAACATCATCGTGCAGTTGACGGCGGGCGCGATGGTCAATCACCCGGCTCTCAGCCAGGCGCTGGCGCTGCAACGCCATTAATCTTTGCGCCAGCCCGGCGCTCGCCAGCGTATCCACAAAACGCTCGCCGCTGGCGCGCGCCATTTCGATCTCTTCCTGCGCATACAGCCCGCCATCCGCTTTCTCGCCCAAGAACAGCAATCCGATCAGGCCGCGTTCACTCCACAGGGGCACGGCCCACTGCGCGCCGCCGTGACGCGCCGGGTCGAGGGGCAGGCACATCGTCTGCGGAGAGTCCAACTGGGCCATGATGTCATGCAGCGGCGCAGCCGGCGGCAAAGCCCCGGCCGGATAAACCAGCGCCGGGCCGGCGAGCGACGACAGGGGGCCGAGGGCCATCAGGCAGGCCGACTTCGCGCTCAAGACGTTCTCGCACAGCGCGCGAAAGGGGATCGCCATGTCGGCCTCCGGCAGTTCATCCGGGGAACGCGCCAGCAGTTGCTCATATAACCGCTGGCTGGCGACGAAAGGCCGCAGATCGTGCATGTACCGCTCGCGTTCGGCATACAACCGCCAACTGAGGAGCGCATAGAAGACGGCGATGATGCCCGTTGCGAGGAGCAAAACGTAGATGGGGCGAAGCCGGATCACGACGCTCCCGCCAACGACCACACTCAACCCGGCGGCGAGGATGATCGCCCGCCGCCACTGGCGCAGGAGGCCGCGCCGGGGCAAGGTCTTGCCGGTGAAGACTTCGTAGGCGACCACCGCCTGCCCGACCAGCAGCGCCGCCACGGCGATGAGCGAGGCGATCGTCAGATCAAACCAGCCTACGGCAAGCGTCAGTTCCGTATAGACGCCATAGAACGTCTGGCGCGGCGCGTTCAACACCGCCCACAACATGATCCCCGCGACGAGGAGCGTGACGACGAGCAGCGCGAGCGAAGCCGCCGCGAGCCAGGGGCGCGCGCGGCGGCGCGCCAGATCACCCATCATACGGGACGACGGCCCTGGATGAAGCAGCGCATCAAGCGAGAAGCTGATGGACAGCACGCTGTAGGCCGGATAAACGATGACGAGCAGGGGCAGGCCGCCGAGGGAAGGTGTGGGCGAGAGCTTGAGCTGCACGGCCTGTGAAAACGAAGGCAGCGGGTTCGCGAAGAGGAGCAACCCGACGGCGCAGCCGGCCAGCAGCAGCGCCGCAATAAACATGGGGCGCTGGCGTTCCCGGCGCGCGGCGCGCGGTCCGCTCCAGAAACCCGCGTACCACAGCATCACGAGATACCACGCAAATGGCAGGGCAATGACCGGGAGCCATCCGGCGCGCCACCAGAAGTTCAGGGCCTCGCTCAATTCGTTCAGGCCGACGCCCAGGATGGCCGAATGACTGACGAAAAACGCCGCGCCCATCAGCAAACTGCCGCCCGTCAGCCAGAGGCCCGGCGTGCGACGTTCGGCGTTCAGCAGCACCACCAGTCCCAGCCAGGTGAGCAAAATAGTATTGAACAAAGAGACGGCCAGAATAGCCCAATCGAGATAGAGAATCCCTGTCATTCCCACGGTATCCACTCGTCGCGCTCGTTCTGGACTCGCGCGGCGCCGTCGCCTTCCCACTGGATGAGCCGCCCCTCGCGGGCGATGAGGGCCGCGCGGGTGCGGGCCACTTTCTCGTCGGTCGCCGAGTCCCCCAGACCCCAGACCGCGTAGATCTGCCCGTTCGTGCGGCTGATCGTGCGCTTGTCGCGAAAGCCCAGGCGGGCGGCGATCTGCTCGTTCGTCAGCCCCTGCGCCAGCAGGCGCGCCACCAGCTGCTCGTTTGGTTCGAGCAGGGCCAGCGGCGAGCGCTCGTCCTTGTGGCGCACCTCCTGGACGCGCGCTTCAATCTCCGGGTCAATAAAACTGCGCCCGGCCAGGGCGTCTTGCAGGAGCGGCAGGATCATCTGCGGAAGCAGGTAGTTGGACTTGCGGACGTAGGCGTAATGGCTCAGGATGCCGGAGCGGCGGAAGTCCCGGTAATAGGTGTCGTCGTCTTGAATAGAGTAAAAGACGACCGGCAGGCGCGGGAACTCGCGGCGGATGGCGACGGCGGCTTCAATGCCGTTCATCTCGCCCGCGAGCTGCACGTCCATCAGGATCACGTCGGGCGGCTGCTCGAGGCAGCGCGCCAGCGCCTCCTCGCCGCTGGCGCAATGGCGCCCGACGCGCGCCCGGCCCGTGCCTTCCAGACCGACCCTCAGCGCCGCGGCCAGTTTCTCGTTGTCCTCGACTAACAGCACAGTGAGCATCGGTCCGGTTCCTCGGGCCCAATTAGAGAAGCAGACCCGCCGCCTGTCAAGCACTCAAGTGCGCCGGAGGCGGGCCTCAAGCGGTGGAAGGAGGCAGGGTGATCGCTTACATTGTAAAACGCGCCAGCTCACAGCCGAGGAGTCTCTGAATGAAGGTCAAAATGATTCTGCCTGCTCTCACCGAGGCCACCGGTCCGTTCTGGAGGCCGATCAAATACTCGCTCTTCCCGCCGTTGGGGCTGGCGACGCTTGCGGGCTACCTGAGCGCGGACGACGAGATCACCCTGCAAGATGAGCACGTCGAGGTCCTCGACTTGAGCGACGAGCCTGACCTGGTGGTGATTCAGGTGTACATCACCTCGGCCTATCGGGCTTATGCGCTCGCGGACCATTATCGGCGCAAGGGCGCGCACGTTTGTCTCGGCGGGCTGCACGTCACCTCCCTGCCCGGCGAAGCCGCCCAACACGCCGACACCATCTTCCTGGGGCCGGGCGAGGACACCTGGCCCGCCTTCCTCGCCGATTTCCGCGCGGGGAGGCCCGGCAAAGTCTATCGCTCGCAAACGCGCACACTGCTCGGACTGCCTAGAATCCGCCGAGACCTGATCAAACGTCATCTATATCTCGTGCCTAACTCCATCGTCGTCTCACGTGGATGCCCACACACTTGCGATTTCTGTTACAAGGAGGCCTTCTTCAAGGGCGGCCGGTCGTTTTATACCCAGACGGTGGATGAGGCGCTGGCGGAGATCGAGCGTTTGCCGGGACGCCACCTCTACTTCCTGGACGATCACCTGTTTGGAAACCCGCGCTTCGCCAGCGCGTTTTTCGAGGGCCTTCAAGGCATGGGGCGGCTGTGGCAGGCCGCCGCAACGGTGCAATCCGTGCTGGTCCCCGGATTGCTGGAGAAAGCCGTCGAGAGCGGCTTGCGGAGTCTCTTCGTCGGCTTCGAGACGATCAGTCAAGCCAACCTCCGGGAGCACCACAAATTTCAGAATCTCAACCGTGACTACGCCGCCGCCATCCGGCGCCTGCACGGCCTCGGGGTGATGGTCAACGGCAGTTTCGTCTTCGGCATGGACGACGACGACGAGACCGTGTTCGACCGCACCGTCGAATGGGCTATTACACACGGCATCGAGACGGCCACGTTCCACATCCTGACGCCTTATCCCGACACCGGCCTGCGCCAGCGGATGGAAGGGCAGGGACGCATCCTGCACGACAACTGGGATCTGTACGACACCCGGCACGTCGTCTTCAGACCGGCGCGGATGACGCCAGAGGCGCTGGAGGCCGGCTACTGGCGGGCCTACCGCGAATTCTATCGCTGGGGCGCGATTTTCAGAGGCGCGCTCGCCAAAGAGGGCTGGGTCGAGCGCCTGCGGCACGTAGCCTATGCCGGCGGTTGGAAGAAGTTCGAGCCGATGTGGGGCCTGGTCATTCGCGCCCGGCGCGTCACCCACATGCTCCCGCTGCTGGAAAACATCCTGGCCGGGTTCGGCCATCGCTCCAACAGAACCGTAGAGACGTTCCGGCGGAACGTCTCTACTCCCCGAAAAGAGATGCTCCAGCCCGATGTTGAACTTCTCCCATAACCCCAGCGAAATATCTGCCCCACTCTTCTCGCCTGAGTCGGTTTTCTGGCGGGTCAACCGGGAGTGGTTGACGGCGCTCGCCGGGCCGCGCGCTTTGCTGCTGGAGCTCGCGCACCCGCTCGTGGCCGCCGGCGTCGTCGGGCACAGCCATTTCCGGCGCGACCCGCTGGGGCGGCTGTACCGCACCCTGCGGGCGATGACCGATGTCACCTTCGGCAAACCCGCCCAGGCCTATGAGACCGCACGCCATATTCACGCCTGCCATCGGCGGGTGACAGGAACATTGGCAAAGGAGGTAGGACCTTATCTGGCCGGGACTCCCTACCGGGCCAACGACCCGCTCCTCAAGCTTTGGGTGCTGGCGACGCTCATTGATTCGAGTCTGCGGACCTACGACCTGCTCGTCGCCCCGCTCTCGCTCGCCGACCGGCGGGCCTATTATGACGACAGCCAATGCCTGGCTCGCCTGCTGGGCATCCCGCCGGACCTGACGCCGCCGGCTTACGAAGATTTCTGCAATTAC